>NZ_CP019449.1:1260833-1576041 GCF_001984035.1 Sphingopyxis sp. QXT-31
TCTGCCCGGCGGCACCGGCGCGCAGCGCCCGCAGCCAACCAACATCGCCCCGACGCTGAAGGTCGCGCAGGGCACCAGCATCTCGGTCTTCGTGGCGCGCGACCTCGACTTCTCGGGGGTCGAGCGCCGCTGATGGGCCATGTCGCGGCCCTGCCGGACGACCGCGTCTTTTTTCGCAGCTATCTCGCGCCGCTGGCGCCGCTGCTCGCGCGCGACGATGTCACCGACATCTATGTGAATCGCCCGGGCGAAGCCTGGGCCGAATCGCTGACCGGCAAGATCGAGACGCACGATCTGCCCGCGCTTACCGAGGTCCTGCTCGAACGCCTCGCGCGCCAGATCGCTGCGCTCTCGCACCAAGGGATCAGCCGCGAGCATCCCCTGCTGTCGGCGACCATGCCCGACGGCGCGCGTGTCCAGATCGTCGCACCGCCCGCGACGCGCGGTGGCATGATACTCGCGATCCGCAAACATGTGTCGCCCGACCTGCGGCTCGACGATTATGCCGACAGCGGTGCTTTCGCGGGGACCAAAGCCGGGCGCATCGGCGACAAGGACGATCTCGACCGGCGGCTGCACGAACTCCTCGACGCGGGCGAAATCCCCGCGCTGCTCCGCACCGCGGTCCAGCACCGCAAGAATGTCCTGATCTCGGGCGGCACCTCGTCGGGCAAGACGACGTTCCTCAACGCGCTGCTACGCGAAGTGCCCGAGCGCGAGCGGCTGATCCTGATCGAGGATACGCCCGAAATTACCATCCACCATCCGAACGCCGTCGGCCTGCTCGCGGCGCGAAGCGCGCTGGGCGAGACACACACCAGCGCGGAAGATCTGCTCAGCGCCTCGCTGCGCCTGCGCCCCGACCGCATCATTCTCGGCGAATTGCGCGGGGTCGAGGCCTTCTCGTTCCTGCGTGCGGTGAACAGCGGCCATCCGGGTTCGATGACGACGATCCACGCCGACAGCCCCGAACGCGCGATCGAACAGCTGACCCTGCTCGTGCTCCAGGCGGGCAGCCAGCTCGCGCGCGCCGACGTGCATCATTATGTGCACTCGACGGTCGACGTCTTCGTCCAGCTCGGCCGCAGCGGCGGCAAACGGCATATCAGCGAAGTGAAATTGCGCGAGGGCTGACCCCGCGCACCATGCTAAAAAGAAAAAGGGCGCCCGGCTTGGCCGGACGCCCCTGTTCAGCGAGCGGTCGCGCTGGTCTACTGCTTGGTCGCCGTCGACGTAAAGCTGCCGTTGGTGTTGTTCGCCACCACGACATTGTCGCCGAAGCTGACCAGAATGCCACCGGTCAGCGAGCGCAGGCCATTGCCGTTCTGCGTGACCGTGTTGCCGCTGGCGTTGATCGTCGCCAGCGCGTCTTCCGCCATCACGCCGGTGCTGCCGTTGCCGCTGACGACCGAGTCGACGAGCGTGACGTTGACCGTGCCGCCGCCTGGCACCGAGCGGGCATAGACACCGATCTGGTTGTCGGTGATCTCGCTGCTCGCGATCGTGCCCTTGACGCTCGATCCGGTGGCGCTGGTGTCGATGCGGATGCCGCCGCGGTTGTTATCGGTGATCCGGCTGTTGGCGATCAGCACCGTCGCGGCCACATTCGTCGCCGGCTGCACCAATATGCCGCCCGTCACCCCCGTCGCAGCGCCATTGCCGGTCAGGGTCACATTATCGACGACCAGCGTCGCGCCGGTGGTAGCCGTCGGCAGGAACGAAATCGCAAAACCGCCACCACCTGTGAATCCACGTATCGTCGAGTTGCGGATGTGCAGGCTCGCGCCGTTGGTAAACCGGACGCCGCTGAGAGCGCCCGAAATGCCCTGAAGATCGAACCCGCTCAGCACCACTACGACATCGGTGCCGTTGACGTTGATCCCGTTGGTCGCGGCGACAAGCACGCCGTTGGTCACATTGTCGCAAATCAGCGATATCGACTTCGTGATCGTCACCGCACCAAAGCCGCCGGGATCGATGCAGTTAATCTCGCCCCCGGCTGCGGTCTTCGAGATAGCGCCAGCAAAGGTCTTGCACGGAGCGGTACGGCTGCACGGATTGGCATCGTCGCCGACGCCCGAAATCCAGGTGCGCGTCGCCTGCGCCGAAGCGGGCGTCGCCAGCGGAAGTGCAAGCATCGCCACGGAGGCGGCCATCAGGCCACGAAACATATTTCTGGTCATAAATATTCCCCCATCATGCCCTGCTCGCGTATCAGCCGGCGGCCGGGCGGCAGGGGCACAGTCCCACTCAATACCGTCGATCGTGGCGGGAATGCGCGCTTCGAGCCTGTCGGACGTGCTCCCGCCGGACGCGGGGATTCGCCGGCTCCCCACGAAGCCGGGCCCTCCTGACCGCTTCATGGCAGTATTGGCCATGGCTAGCAAGTGCTTAACCATCGCGCATTTGCTGCAGGAACGAAGACTATCCAATTATATTCATTGATTCTTCTGGCCAAATTAAAGTTTGCGATGCGCACGGGGGTTGCCATATCGAAATGCCGCCGCTAGGGGCGTCTGCCTCAGCGAGGAGAGTTGGCTGAGTGGTCGAAAGCGTCGCACTCGAAATGCGAAGTGCCGGCAACGGTACCGAGGGTTCGAATCCCTCACTCTCCTCCATTTTTCCGCCGACCATGATCATGTCGCCCCGCCTGCGGGGGCGGCCATGGCCGGCGCGATGCGCGACATATCCACTTGAATCGCTGCAGGATCGTCATAGATTCATCATATGACGTTCAAATCTCTCTCCGAGTCCGCATTGGACACCGGCGGCACCAGTCCGCCGCTGATCGGCAGCGCAACCTTTGCGCCCGGCGATATCGTGCGCCACCGCATGTTCGATTTCCGCGGCGTCGTGTTCGACATCGACCCCGTCTTCGCGAACAGCGACGAATGGTATGAAGCGATTCCCGAAGGCATGCGACCGTCGAAGGAGCAGCCCTTCTACCACCTGCTCGCCGAGAATGAGGATTCGTCCTATATCGCCTATGTCAGTCAGCAGAATCTGGTCGCCGACGGCGAACGCGGGCCGGTCGAGCATCCGCAGATCGAGGCGATGTTCGACGGGATCGAGCGCGGGCGCTATCGCCTCCGCGCGATCCATCGCCACTGAGGCCGGCGGGTCAGGCCTTCAGCTTCCAGCCCGACGCGAGCAGGCGATAGGTTAAAAGCCCCAGCACCAGATTTACGCCGACGAGCACGAGGATCGCGGTCAGGATCGGGTTCGCGATTGTCGAATCGACCGTGCCGATGAAGCCGTAGCGAAAGCCCATGATCGCATAATAGACGGGATTGGCATGCGCGATGCCTTGGAACATCGGCGCCAGCCGGTCGATCGCGTAGAAAGTGCCCGACAAGAGTGCGAGCGGCGTCACGACGAAATTTGTCACTGCTGCGGCGTGGTCGAACTTTTCCGCCCAGACCGAGGTGATCAGCCCGAGAAAGCCGAGCATCGCGGCGCCGAGGATGCCAAACACTGCGACCGCCCATAAATGGTCGGGCATCACATGCACGCCGGGCCAGAGCAGCATCGCGAGCCATAGCGCGAAGCCGACGAGGATCGCCCGCGTCACCGCGGCACCGATCAGCGCGATGATGAGTTCGCCCACCGCGAGCGGCGGCATCAGATAGTCGACGATCGTCCCCTGGATCTTGCCGACGAGCAGCGAGAAGGAACTGTTCGCGAAGCTGTTCTGCAGCATCGCCATCATGATCAGCCCCGGCGCGACGAAATCGGCGAAGGGTACGCCGATGACCGTGCGCCCCGCCCCGCCGAGCGCGACGGTGAAAATGACGAGGAAAAGGAGCGTCGTGATCGCCGGCGCCCAGATAGTTTGGAGCTGCACCTTGAAAAAGCGGCGCACCTCCTTGACATATAGGGCCTGCATGCCCGGCACGTTGAGTGTCCGGATATGCGGCACGCCGGGTTCCGCAAAGGGCGGAGTCGCGGCGAAATCACCCGAGGAAACGCGCGAGTCGCGGCGTGAAATTTGGGGCTGGTCGTTCATGGCGTTCTCGCCTATCGCCTCCCCGACTTTCCCGCAAGCTGGCCGGCGACGCGAGGGTCCGATGGGACCGGCGACCGACCCGCCACGCGGAATGATAAGGATTTGAAGCATGTCTTGGACCGACGAGCGCATCGAGAGCCTGCGCAGCATGTGGGAAAAGGGGCTGACCGCCAGCCAGATCGCCGACGAACTCGGCGGGGTAAGCCGCAATGCGGTAATCGGCAAGGCGCACCGCCTGGGTCTGAAGTCGCGCCCTTCGCCCGTGAAGGCGACCGAAAAGGCCAAGCCCGCGGTGAAGGCGGCCGCGCCCGCCGCGCCGCGTCCCGCGACGCCGCCGCCCGCGCCGCGCGCCGCTGCGCCGGTGACGGCACGCCCCGTCGCTCCCGTGCGTCCCGAACCGGGCCCGGCGCCTGCGCCGATCGACGACGACGACGATGACGCCATCGACGCCGAGACCGCGCCGCGCAAGCCCGACGCGCCGCGCATCGTCTCGATCGGCCCCGGCGGCTTCATCCGCCAGGGTCCCGGCGACCAGCAGGCGCCGATCCCCCCGGCGCCTCCCCGCCGCCTGGTGCCCGCGAAGCCGAGCCCCGAGATCGCCGGCAAGACCAGCCTGCTCGACCTCAACGACCGCATCTGCCGCTGGCCGATGGGGCATCCGGGCGAGCCAGACTTCCACTTCTGCGGCGTCGCGGTGAACCCCGGCTTTCCCTATTGCGTGGAGCATTGCGGGCGCGCTTATCAGGCGCAACTGCCGCGCGGCACGCGCCGCCCGCCTCCGCCCCCGCCCTTCGGAGGCCCGCGGGTCCGCTAAGGGCGTCCGTTGCGGTCGTTCGATCAGGATTTCGCCTTCGCGCAGGCGCTCGGCCTCAAGATGGTCGAGCGCGGCGATGGCCGCTGCACGATGGCGATCGACATCAATGCGGCGCAGCATTTCAGCCCGCAGCATGCCGCGCATGGCGGCGTCGCCTATAGCCTCGCGGATTCGGCGATGGGCGGCGCGCTCACCAGCCTGCTGCCCGACGACCGCTGGTGCGCGACGCTGGAGGTCAAGTTCAACTATCACGTCCGCGTCACCGAGGGCGTGCTGACCTGCGAAGCCGCGGTGGTGCACAGCGGCAAGCGCATCGCCAATGTCGAGGCACGCCTCTATCAGCACGGCAAGCTCGTCAGCAGCGCCAACGGCCATTTCGCGATCTTCGCGGCGCCCGCCAGCGCCTGACGCGAGAAAGGCGCCGAACCGCTTGCCGGTCCGGCGCCTCCTCAATCTCCCGCGGTTTGCCAACCTCAGAAGCGGAAGTTCAAGCTCGCGCGCACGCTGTGCGTCCGGAAATGGTCGTCGCTGCGCTTGATGTCGGTCCCCGGCCCGTTCTGCAGGAAGGGGTTCGTCGGACCCGCGGTTCCCGCGCCGACGTTGACGACGAAGTCGTCGTCCTGGATGTCGGTGTAGAGATATTCCAGGCCGAGCGAGATATTGCTGGTCAGCATCGCCTCCGCACCGCCGCCCGCGACATAGCCCCAGCCGTTGGTGCGACCGTTATCGGCAAAGCTGTTGGCGGTGTTGGTCGTCGAAAAGCGATTGTCGAGCTTGGCATAGGCGCCGCCGCCGGTCGCGTAGAAGAGGACGCCGCCGCCAGGGGTATAGCCCGCACGTAGGCGCGCATTGGCTTGATAGTCGGCCGAGCGCGAAAAGCGATAAGCCGCGGGTGTCGTCGAGAAGCCCGAAACCTCGTCGCGCGCTTCGCTACGTCCCCCCTCGATCACCGCGCCAAGGACGAAGTTGCCCATGCGCTTGTCGTAGCCGAGCTTGCCGAAATATTCGAAGCCGTCCTTGTCGTTGCGGCAATTGACGTTCGCGGTCCCGGTCGGGGACCCGCCGCAGAAGCCCGGCGAAAAGGCGTCGGTGCCGCCCGCCGTATTGACCGTCTCGCCGTATGTGCCATCCTGGTTGGTATCGAATACGAAGGTTTCGCGCCCGTCGTTGGGCTGGACGGTGTATCCACCCGTCACACCGACGTACGGACCGTTGAAATCTTGCGACGTATCGCGGCTACCCTGGGCTAGCGCGGGCGAGGCGAGCGCCATGGCGGCCGCAGACGCGGCGAGGAGAGAGAAGGTTTTCATTTTTTACTCCACTTTTTGAGGACTTTGCAGTCCGCGGAGTAACCTTCCCAGATGCATGAAGTTCCGCGAGGTTCAGAAAACGGGACGAACCGAATGGGAGAGGGGGCGGCGGAAAGGGTTGCAGACCGCCCTTGCCAGCCCCCTTGGCTGCCTCTTATAGCCTGACCATGAGTCACGATTTGTTCGACGGCAGCAAGCCCGCCACCGAAAGCTACAACGCCTCGCAGATCGAGGTGCTCGAAGGGCTCGAACCCGTGCGTCGCCGCCCCGGCATGTATATCGGCGGCACCGACGAGCGCGCGCTGCACCACCTCGCCGCCGAGATCATCGACAACAGCATGGACGAGGCGGTCGCCGGCCATGCGACTCGCATCGAGATCAGCCTCGACGTCGGCAACCGGCTGACCGTGGTCGACAATGGCCGCGGCATGCCCGTCGACCCGCACCCCAAATTCCCCGGCAAGTCGGCGCTCGAGGTCATCATGACGATGCTCCATTCGGGCGGCAAGTTCGAGGGCAAGGCCTATGCGACGTCGGGCGGCCTGCACGGCGTCGGGGTCAGCGTCGTCAACGCGTTATCGACCGAGACCGTGGTCGAGGTCGCGCGCACCAAGACGCTCTATCGCCAGCGCTTTTCGCGCGGCACCCCGCTGGGCAAGCTTGAGGAACTCGGCCCGACGCCGAACCGCCGCGGCACCAGCGTGTCCTTCGTTCCCGATCCCGAAATCTTCGGCGACCATGGTCGCTTCAAGCCGCAGCGCCTCTACCGGATGGCGCGCTCGAAGGCCTATCTCTTCGCCGGAGTCGAGATTCGCTGGAAATGCGCCGCCGAACTGATCGGCGACGACACCCCGACCGAGGCGGTGTTCCAGTTCCCCGGCGGCCTCGCCGATCATCTCAAGGAACAGATCGGCACGCGCGAATGCGCGACCGCCGAGCCCTTCATCGGGCGGCAGGAATTTCCCGATGGGCAGGGCCGCGCCGAATGGGCGATCGCCTGGCCGCTCTGGTCCGACGGCTCGTACAGCTGGTATTGCAATACGATCCCGACCCCGGCGGGCGGGACGCATGAGGCGGGCCTCCGCGCCGCGCTGACCAAGGGGCTGCGCGGCTTCGGCGAACTGATCGGCCAGAAGAAGGCGGCGCAGATCACCGCCGAGGACGTGTTCAACGGCGGCGAGATGATGCTCTCGATCTTCATTCGCGATCCGCAGTTCCAGAGCCAGACCAAGGACCGGCTGTCGAGCCCCGAGGCCGCGCGCTTCGTCGAGAACGCCGTGCGCGACCATTTCGACCATTTCCTGTCGGATAATATGGACCGCGGCCGTGCGCTGCTCGGCCTGATCCTAGACCGCATGGACGAGCGGCTGAAGCGCAAGGCCGAGCGCGAGGTCAAGCGCAAGACCGCGACCAGCGGGCGCAAGCTGCGCCTGCCCGGCAAGCTCACCGACTGCGCCAACGACGGCCCCGAGGGCACCGAGATCTTCATCGTCGAAGGCGACAGCGCGGGCGGCAGCGCCAAGCAGGCGCGCGACCGGAAGACGCAGGCGATCCTGCCGATCCGCGGAAAGATCCTGAATGTCGCGAGCGCCAGCAACGACAAGATCCGCGCCAACACCGAAATCGCCGATCTCGCGCTCGCGCTCGGCTGCGGCATGCGCAAGGATTGCGATGCAGATCGTCTGCGTTACGAGAAGATCGTGATCATGACCGACGCCGACGTCGATGGCGCGCATATCGCGACCCTGCTGATGACCTTCTTCTTTCAAGAGATGCCCGACATCGTGCGGCGCGGCCATGTCTATCTGGCGCAGCCGCCGCTTTATCGGCTGACCGCGGGCAGCACCTCGGCCTATGCGCGCGACGACGCGCACCGTGCCGAACTGGAAGCCACAGTCTTCAAGGGCAAAAAGGTCGAGGTCGGGCGCTTCAAGGGGCTGGGGGAGATGAACCCGAACCAGCTCAAGGAAACGACGATGGATCCCGCGACGCGCTCGATGCTGCGCGTCACGCTGCCGCAGGAATATGAGGAGCGGCATCTGGTCAAGGACCTCGTCGATCGGCTGATGGGCAAGCATCCCGAGCATCGTTTCCAGTTCATCCAGGCCAATGCCGCGAGCCTCGACGAGGCGGCGATCGACGCCTGACGAAAAATATTTCGCGCCGCCCGTCAGAAACAAGTTCCGCGTCCGACTAAAGGGATATGCGGCACGAAATTCTGGAGACCCGGGTGACCGAAAGCGAGCAAGACCGGCATTTTTCGGAAGCGATGGCGCGGTTCGGCGGCGCGCTCGCGCGCCTTGCCCGCGCCTATGAGGACGATGCCGACTTGCGCCGCGACCTTGAGCAGGACTTGCAGGTCGCGTTGTGGCAGAGCTTCGCCGGCTTCGACGGACGCTGCTCGCTCAGCACCTGGGTGTGGCGCGTCGCGCATAACCGCGCGACTTCGCATATGCTTGCGCGGAAGCGCCACGCGCGGCGGAACTGGTCGAGCATCGAGGATCTCGGTATCGCCGACGATGCCCCCTCGCCGCTCGACGCCGCCGAAAGCGGGCAGGCCATGGCGCGGATCCTGGCGATCATCGACCGGCTCGATCCGCCCGACCGGCAGATATTGTTGCTCTACTTGGAAGGCGTCGCGGGCGCAGAAATCGCGGAGGTGACAGGCGTCTCGGCCGATGTCGCCGCCGCCAAGATCTCGCGTTTCAAGACCATGCTGACGCGCCGCTTCGCTGCGGCGGGAGAAATATCATGACCGATTTCACCGACGAGACGCGCCTGCGCGCGCTGTGGCAGGATGGCGGGGCGGCGCTCGCCCCCGTGCCGCTCGACGAGATCAAGCGCCGTGCCAAGGGCTTCGGCGACGCGATCCGCCGGCGCAACCGGCGCGAATATGGGGCCGCTGCAATCGTGGTGGCGATTTTCGCGCTCTACACCATCGTCCTGCCCGAACTCCTCCTCAAACTCGGAAGCTTGCTCGTCATCGCCGGCGCATTCATCGTCATGTGGCAGCTGTCGCGCCGCACCTCGCGGACCGATCCCGACGCCGAGGCGCAGGATGTCCGCGGCTATTATCGCGCGCGGCTGGTCCGCGAGGCGCATATGCTCGCGCGCATCGGCCGCTGGTATCTCGCGCCCTTCGTGCCCGGCCTGCTGGTATTTCTCGCGGGGCTCGCCAAGGCGACCGATTTGCGCAGCCCGGTCAGCTTCGTGTTGCTGGTCGCTTTTCAATTATCGGTGTTCGGCGGCATCTGGTGGCTCAACCGCCGGGCGGCCGCGATGCTCCGCGCGCAGATCGACCGGATCGACCGCGCCTGTTCCCCCCAAGGAGACCTGACATGAAACCCCTGCTCGCCTCGCTTTTGGCCGCGTCGATGATCACCTTGCCCGGCACCGCCGCGCTTGCCCAGCAAGCGCCGGACGCGGTCAATGCGGCCAACACGGCCTTCGATCGCCGCGCCGCGCAGCTCGTCGGCCTGCTCGCGGGGCGCGTCGCCTTCGCCGATTATTTCGACCCGTCGTTCCAGGCCGCGCTGCCCGAGGCGCAGTTCAAGGCGATCAACGCCAGCCTGATCGCGCAATATGGCCAGCCGGTCGCGGTCGACCGCGCAACCTCGGCCGACGGGCGGGCGGGCATTGTGCTGCTGCGCTTCGAGAAGGGCGTGGGCACCGTGGCGCTCGAGGTCGGGCAAGGCGCCGATGCGCGCGTCACCGGGCTCCGCCTCACCGGCTTCGAGATGGCGAACGACGGCTTCGACAAGGTCGCTGCCGAAATAGCCGCGCTACCCGGCAGCAGCGGCTTCCTCGTTGCCCTGATCGACGGCAAGGCGATCAAGCCGCTCGCGAGCGCCAATGCCGACCGGCAGTTCGCGATCGGATCGACCTTCAAACTCTACATCCTCGACGAACTCGCGGCGCAGGTCGCGGCGGGGCAGCGCCAATGGTCCGACGTCGTGCCGCTGAGCCACGCCAGTTTCTCGTCGGCGGGGACCGCGAACTGGCCCAAGGACACGCCCGTCACGCTGCAGACCCTCGCCAACTGGATGATCTCGGTGAGCGACAATGGCGCCACGGACACGCTGCTCCATCTGCTGGGTCGCGAGAAAATCGAGGCGCGGATGCGCGGCACGGGACACGGCGATCCGTCGCGCAATGTCCCCTTCCTGACCACGGTCGACGCCTTCGCGCTCAAGGGCAATAATTTCGCTGCCGAGCGCGAGGCCTTCATTGCAGGAGACGACAAGGCACAGCGGAAGCTGATAGAGGCGAACAAGGATCGCCTGACCTTGTCCAACGTCGACGGCGTCAGCTTCAGCGGCGGCCCGCGCTTCATCGACAGCCTCGAATGGTTCGCGAGCCCGAACGACATCGCGCGCGCCTTCATCGACCTGCGCGAGCGCAAGTCCGACACCGCGATGTCGGCGATGGCGATCAACAACGGCGTCGGTCCCGGTGCCGCGAAGGGCTGGTCCTATCTCGGCTACAAGGGCGGATCCGAACTCGGCGTGCTGTCGATGAGCCTGCTCGGCCAGCGCGCGGCCGACGGCAAATGGTATGTCGTGACCATGAGCTGGAACAATGCGGAGGCCGCGGTCTCGACCGAGAAGATGGTCGGCTTGGTCACGCGATTGCTTGCGCTGGCCGCGAGATAGCGGTCAGGCGGTCAGCGCCGCGACCAGCGCCTTGACCTTCGCCTGCCGCCATTGCGGTGTTGGCGCGACGAGCCAGTAGCCGCGGCGCACCTCGAAGGCGTCGCGCACGACACGCACCCGGCCCGAAGCGATATCGGCCTCGGCGAGCATCGCAGGGACGTTCGCCTGTCCCAACCCGTTCGCTGCCGCGTCGATCGCGAGGCCGGCATCACCCAACCGTAGCGCGGGCTCGCCTTCCTCGACCGGGCAGCCCGGCCAGGCGATGCGCGTCTCGCTCTCGCTGCCGGGGCCCGCGACGGTTACCATTTTCGCCTCGGCGAGCGCGATGCCCTCATGCTCGCCCGCGCCGTCGGTCCAGAAGATCGCGAGGTCGAGATTGGCCTCGGTGAAATCGATGCCGGCATCGGCAGACACGAGCGTGAAGCGCACATCGGGCGCTTGCTGGCTGTAGCGCGCGAGCCGCGGCGCGAGCCATTTGGCGGTCAGGTCGCGCGGGGCGGCGATCGTCAACGACTGCGACGACTGCCCCGCCTGCATCGCGCGCACCGATTCCTCGAACTGCAGAAAGCCCTGGCGCAGTGCATCGAGCCCAGCATTGGCCTCGCCGGTGAGTTCCAGTCCCTTCGGGGTGCGACGGAACAGGACGACGCCCAGCATATCCTCGAGCGCACGGATTTGCTGCCCGACCGCTGCGGGGGTGACCGCCAGTTCGTCGGCGGCGCGGGTGAAGCTCAGATGGCGGGCGGCTGCGTCGAACACGCGCAGCGCGTTGAGCGGCAAATGGGTACGTTTCATGAGGCGGTCGCTGGCATCTTCAGGAGGAAATGCGGGATGGCCACGAGCATGTGCGAGCCGTCGGCCGCCTCCATATCGTAGCTGCCGATCATCGAGCCTTCGGGAGTTGGCAGCGGGCAGCCCGAGACATAGTCGAAGGCACCGCCGGGCTGGATCAGCGGCTGTTCGCCGACGACGCCCTCGCCCTCGACCTCGCTGACCTGGCCGTGGCCATCGACGATGCGCCAGTGGCGGTTGATCAGCTGGACCGCGCCGTCGCCATGATTTTCGATGCGCACATGATAGGCCCAGAACCAGCGCCCCAGCGACGGGTGCGACTGTTCGGGCAGATAGCTGACAGCGACGCGCACCGTGACCGACCCGGTCGTCTCGGCATAAGGGAAGAAGGAGTCGATCATCACGGCCGCAAAGTCGCCTAAAGCCCGACCTTGGTCAATGCCTGGTCCAGGTCGGCGATCAGGTCGCGCGGGTCCTCGAGCCCGATGTTGATCCGCAGCATGCCCTCGACCACGCCCATGTCGGCGCGGGCCTCGGCGCTGACGCTGTAATGAGTGGTCGAGGCGGGGTGGCAGCAGAGGCTGCGCGCGTCGCCGATATTGTTGCTGATATCGACCAGCTCGAGCGCGTTGAGCATCGCCATCGCCTGCTTGCGATCTTCGAGGATGAAGGAGAAGATCGGACCGCACGCCTCCATCTGGCTCATTGCCAGATTATGCTGCGGATGGCTGGCGAGACCGGGATGCAGGATTTTCGGCACGCGCTTTTCGACGAACTTGCCCACCGCCAGCGCATTTTCGGACTGGCGCTTGGCGCGAAGGTCCAGCGTTTCGAGGCCCTTGAGCACCACCCAAGCGTTGAACGGCGCGAGGTTCGGCCCGGTGTTGCGCTGGAACGGCAGCAGTATGTCGTTGATGAACTTCTCGGTCCCGCATACCGCGCCGGCGAGCACGCGGCCCTGCCCTTCCATCAGCTTGGTCGCAGAGTAAGCGACGACGTCGGCGCCGAAATCCATCGGCCGCTGCAGCACGCTGGTGGCGAAGGCGTTGTCGACAACGCTCGTAATGTCGTGCGCCTTTGCAAGCGCGCAGACATGCTTCATGTCGACGATGTCCATCGTCGGATTGGCGGGGGTTTCGAAGAAGAAGACCTTGGTGTTCGGCTTGATCGCCTTTTCCCAGGCGTCGTTGTCGCGGCCATCGACCACGGTCGTCTCGATCCCGAAGCGCGGGCAGAGATGGTCGACCAGCCAGCGGCACGACCCAAACGCCGCTTTCGCCGCGACGATATGGTCGCCCGCCGACAGCTGGCAGAGCAGCGCCGTGGTCATCGCCGCCATGCCCGTCGCCTGCGCGCGGCATGCCTCGGCGCCCTCCATCAGCGCGACGCGCTCCTCGAGCATGGCCACCGTCGGGTTCTGCAGCCGCGAATAGGTCATGCCCTGCTCGTCGCCGGCAAAGCGCGCCGCGACGGTCTCGGCATCGTCATAGGTATAGCCCGAGGTCAGGAAGAGCGCTTCGGACGTCTCGCCATGCTCGCTGCGCCAGGTGCCGCCGCGCACCGCCTGCGTCGCGGGGTGCCAGTTGCGCGTCGTGTTGCGATCTAAACCCGTGGTCTTCTTCATCTCGTCTATCCGTACTCTAGTTCGTCAGAGCTGCAACGACCGCATCGCCGAGCGCGACCGTGCCCATATTACCGCCGAGGTCGGCGCCGCGGCAGCCGTCGGCGAGGACTTTCGCGACCGCCGCCTCGATCCGCGCCGCGCTCGCCTCGTCGCCGCCCGAATGGCGGAGCAGCATCGCGAGCGACAGGATCATCGCCAGCGGATTGGCGACGCCCTCGCCCGCGATATCGGGCGCGCTGCCATGGATCGGCTCGTAGAGGCCGCGGCGGCCTTCGCCAAGCGAGGCCGAGGCGAGCAGACCGATCGAGCCGACGCACATCGACGCCTGGTCGGAAAGGATGTCGCCGAAGAGGTTGCCGGTGACCACGACGTCGAACTGGCCGGGATTGCGCACCAGCTGCATCGCGGCATTGTCGACATACATGTGGCTGAGTTCGACGTCGGGATAGTCGGCCGCGACCTCGATCACGACATCGCGCCACAGCTGCGAGGTTTCAAGCACATTGGCCTTGTCGACCGAGCAAAGCTTGCCGCGGCGGCCTTGTGCAGCCTTGAACGCAACATGCGCGATGCGGCGCACCTCGCTTTCGCTGTACGACATGATGTCATAGCCCTCGCGCTCGCCGCTCGCGGTGGTGCGCGTGCCCTTTTCGCCGAAATAGACGTCGCCGTTGAGTTCGCGGACGATCAGCAGATCGATCGCCGAGGCGACCTCGGGACGGAGGGCCGAGCTGTTTTCGAGCCCGGCGAACAGCTTGGCGGGGCGCAGATTGGCGAAGAGCCCGAGTTCGGAGCGCAGTCCGAGAATCGCCTGTTCGGGGCGCAGGTTACGCTCGACATTGTCGAAACGAGGGTCGCCGACCGCGCCGAACAGCAGCGCATCGGCGGCTTTCGCCTTGGCGAGCGTTTCTGCCGGGAGCGGGTGGCCGGTGGCTTCATAGGCCGCGCCGCCGACGAGCGCGCGGTCGAGCGTGACCGGAAGCGCAAGCGCGGCGAGGACCTTCTCCGCCTCCGCCATGATCTCCGGGCCGATACCGTCGCCAGCCAACAGCAGGATATTCAATGCGTCGCCCTTTCGTGTCTCGCGAGCCGCTTAGACAGCGAAGGGCCGCTACGCAACCGCCCTGCCCAGCCGATCGATCAGCCGCGAACGGACTTCGAGCAGTTCGCGGTTGCGCCCCTCGAGCAGGTCGCGATCGAGGAAATGGCCGGTGATCGCCAGCCCGTCGAGCACATCGCCCATCGTCGCGGCGGGTCCGGCGCCGCGCAGGAAGGTCGGCAGGCGCAGCAGTCGCGCCTCATAACCACCCGCCGCGGCGACGCTCACCGCCCCGCCCGACTTCGGACTGACGAACGCCAGATGATCGCGCGATCCCGTCGCCACGCATTCGTCGAGGTCGAGCCCGAACCCCAGTTCGGCGAGCAGCAGGAGCTCGTAGCGCGCCAGCGCCGCCGCCCATTGCCGCGCCGACGGTGCCACCCCGATCGCATCGAGCAGCCCCGACAGCGCTTCATATAGTGCCGGATAGCGCTGGCTCTCGGGCAGGACCGCGGCGGTCACGCTGGTCACCCAGTTGATCGCCGCCGAGGCCAAGGGCTCGGCAAGCAACGGAGCGCGGCTTGCCAGCAACTCCGCCGTCGCCCCCGCGAGCTGTTCCTCGGTCCGCGCGCGCAGTTCGAGCGCCACCAGATTGCCCGGCATCAATATCGGCCGCAGCCGCCGCGACCGCCCGCCGCGCACATAGCCCGCAACCAGCCCCGCCTCGCGGGTCAGTGCGCGCACGATCGCGCCATGCTCGCCATGCGCGCGCACCGCACAGACGATCGCTTCGGCGCTCAGGCTGGCCAAAGCACCAGCTGCGTCTGCGTCACCAGCGCGACATCGGCGCCCTCCTCGGTCCGGATGCGCGTCTGCCACACCGACACGCGCGTGCCGATCTTGACCGGCGTCGCTTCGCCAACCAGCACCGACCCGACCGGCCCGCCGCCGAGGAAATTGGTCTTGCTCTCGATCGTCGTCGTGCCGCTGGCCCCTTCGGGCAGCGTCAGATACGCCCCCACCGCGCCAAGACAGTCGGCAAAAGCCATGATCGCGCCGCCATGGACAATGTTCCCCGCAGTGCAGATTTCCGCGCGCACCGTCAGTTTTCCGGCAACGCGCTCCTTCGTCCCTTCGTGGATCGTCACCCCCAAAGTGCCCGCCAGCGGCATCATTGACCCGAAATCCATCGTCCCGCTCTCCTCACCGTCCCGCATGGTAGAAATCATGCACCGCCTGCGCCACCGCCGCGCTCACCCCCGGCGCCTTCTGCAAGTCCTCGAGGCTCGCCCCGCGCACCGCGCGCGCGGTGCCGAAATGCATCAGCAGCGCTTTCTTACGCGACGGGCCGATGCCCGGCACCTCGTCGAGCGGCGAGCTTCCCATTGCCTTGGCGCGCTTCTGGCGGTGCGCGCCGATGGCGAAGCGGTGCGCCTCGTCGCGGAGCCGCTGGATGTAGAACAACACGGCGTTGTTCGGCGGCAGCGTGAATTCGCGGCCGTCGGGGTGGTAGAAGGTCTCGCGCCCGGCGTTGCGGTCAGGGCCCTTGGCGACGCCGACGAAGGTCAGGTCGTCGATCCCCAGTTCGGCGAACACGCCGGCGACCGCCGACACCTGCCCCTTGCCGCCGTCGATCAGCACCAGATCGGGCCATTCGCCCTTGGTCCGCTCGGGATCCTCCTCGATCGCGCGGGCGAAGCGACGCTGGAACACCTCCCGCATCATCGCGAAGTCGTCGCCCGGCTGGGTTTCGCTGCGCTTGATGTTGAACTTGCGATAGGCGCCCTTGATCCAGCCGTCGGGTCCAGCGACGACCATTGCGCCGAGCGCGTTGGTGCCCTGGATATGACTGTTGTCGTAGATTTCGATGCGCTGCGGCGGGTTGTCGAGGTCGAACAGGTCGGCGAGTTCGCGACCGAGCTTCGCTTGGCTGCTGCTCTCGGCGAGGCGGCGGTCGAGTTCCTCGCCGGCGTTGCGCACCGCCTGTTCGAGCAGGCGGCGGCGGTTGCCGCGCTGCGGCACGCTGATCTCGATCTTCCGCTCGGCGACCGCACCCAGGGCTTCGGCGAGCAGGGAGCATTCGGCGGGCTCGCGGTCGACGAGGATGGTTTTCGGGGGCGGCACGCCTTCGTAGAATTGCATCAGGAAGCTCGCCATCACTTCTTCTTCGGGCACCCCCGACACATGCGCCGGAAAGAAGCTGCGGTGCCCCCAATTCTGCCCGCCGCGGATGAAGAAGCCCGCGATGCAGAGCTGGCCGCCCTTCGCGGCGAGCGCGAAGACGTCGGCGTCGCCGAGGCCGTCGGCGTGCACCGACTGGCTGCCCTGAATGAAGGTCAGCGACTTCAGCCGGTCGCGCAGCACCGCGGCCTGCTCGTAATCCATCGCCTCGGCGGCCTTGGTCATCGCGGCGCCGAGCCGCTTCTGCACCCCGGTCGAACGGCCTTCGAGAAAGTCCTGCGCATCGCCGACGAGCGCCGCATAATCCTCCTTCGAGATGCGTTCGACGCACGGGGCGCTGCAGCGCTTGATCTGGTAGAGCAGGCACGGCCGCGAGCGGTTGGCGAAGAAGCTGTCGGTGCAGCTCCTGAGCAGGAAGGTCTTTTGCAGCGCGTTGAGCGTGCGTGTCACCGATCCGGCGCTGGCGAAGGGGCCGTAATAGCGGCCCTTGGCGCGGCGCGCGCCGCGGTGCTTCTGGACCCGCGGAAAGTCGTGATCCATCCGGAGCAGGATGAAGGGAAAGCTTTTGTCGTCGCGCAGCAGGACGTTGTACGGCGGGCGGTAGCGCTTGATCAGCTGCGCCTCGAGCAGCAGCGCCTCGGCCTCGCTCGTGGTGGTGACGATCTCCATCGCCCGCGTCTGCGACACCATGCGCTGCAGCCGCTGCGGCAGGCGGGCCACCTGGGTATAGTTGGTAACGCGGTTCTTGAGCGCGCGCGCCTTGCCCACATACAGCACGTCGCCGCGGGCATCGAGCATGCGGTAGACGCCGGGGCGCGTCGGGAGCTTCTTGACGACGTTGCGGATCGCCTCTGCACCGCGTTCGAGATCGGGCTTGTCGCCCTCCTCGCCGCTGCCGCGGACTACGTAAGTCGCTTTCTCTTCGTTGAATCGTTCGGGGGCGTTCGGGCGGACCATGATTTTGCATGTAGGCGAGGACGATGTCAGCCGCCATAGTGCGGCGGGTAAAACCACCATGGGAGGGGTCGCATGGATATTCGTGGCAAGACGGCACTGGTTACCGGCGGCAGCGACGGGATCGGCCGGGAGATTGCGCTGCAACTGCAGGGGCTGGGCGCCGATGTGATCGTCACCGGGCGCTCGCCGGAGAAATTGCAGGCGATGGCTGCACTGGGGTTCGGGACGATCGTCGGCGATCTGTCGGGACCCGCTGGGATCGACGCGGTGGTCGAGGGCGTCGCGGGCAAGCCGCTGGCGCTGCTGGTCAACAATGCTGGGGTCGGCAGCGATTATGAGCTGGACGATGTGTCTTCGCTGGCGAGTGCGGCGGCATGCATCGACACCAATTTTTGTGCGCCGATCGCCGTGATCACCCGGTTGCTACCGCAGCTCAAGGCCCAAGGCGATGCAATGATCGTCAACGTCACCTCGGGGCTGGCGATCGCGCCGCGGGCCGGGGGGCCGATCTATTGCGCCACGAAGGCGGCGCTGCGCAGCTACACCCAGGCTATCCGCTACCAGCTGAAGGACAGCGGGGTGAAGGTGATGGAGGCGCTGCCGCCGCTGGTGGCGACAAACATGACCGCGGGGCGCGGCGGCAAGATGATGAGCGCGGCCGACTGCGCCGCGGAAATCGTCGCCGGGATCAAGGCGAACCGCGCCGAGGTGGCGGTCGGGCAGACCAAGATCTTGCGGCTGGTCCACAGCATCTCGCCGGCGCTCGCCCGGCGGATCATGATCAAATATTGAGGGAAAGCCGAGGATGATCATCGTTTACGGCGAGGGCCGCGGGTTCCGGGTGCTGTGGCTGATGGAGGAGATGGGGCTGGCCTACCGGATGCGGCCGGTCGATCTGCTGGGCGGGATCGAGAAGGACACCGAGTTTCTGGCGGTCAATCCCGCCGGGTTCATTCCGGCAATCGTCGACGGCGAGACGGTGATGGTCGAGTCGATCGCCATCCTGCAGTATTTGCTCGCCCGACATGGGCCGGGCCCTTTGGCACTGGGGCCGGAGGACCCGCATTTTCCGGCCTATCTGCAATTCCTGCATATGGGCGAAGCGGGACTGGCGGGGCCGGTCAATGCGATCGTCGCGACCGATATCCTGGCGCCGGAGGACGACAAGGCGAACTGGACCGTGGGCTGGGCCCGGAGCATTTTCGAGAGCCGGCTGGGCCTCGTCAGCCGCCAGTTGGCGAAGACGCCTTATGTCGCCGGGGACAGCTTCACCGCGGCCGATATTTCGGTGACCTATGCGCTGCAATTTGCGCAGCGGACGATCGGTTATGCGCTCGGCGAGACCGAACTCGCCTATATCGCCCGGACCACCAGCCGCCCGGCCTATGGTCGCGCGATGGACGCTTGTCCGGCGACCAAGGCCTGGGTGGCGAGCCTAAACCTTTAGCCTTTCGCGACGCCGGCGATCGCCTGATCGACGAGCGCCTTGTCGGCAGCCGCGTCGTGCTTGTCGGCGATCAGCCGCGCGGCGGCCTCGGTCGCGGCCTTGGCGGCGGCGGCGCGGACTTCGCTGAGTGCAGTGGCTTCGGCTGCGGCGATACGGTCCTCGGCCATCTGCTTGCGGCGCGCGATCAGCGCGGTGGCGTCGGCCTTGGCCTTGGCGACGAGCGCCTCGGCCTCGGCATCGGCGCGGGCGCGCATCTCGTCGGCTTCCTTCGCCGCGTCGGCGAGCTTCGCCTCATATTCGGCCTTCAGCGATTCGGCATCGAGCCGCAGCGCTTCGGCTTCCTTGAGCTGCTTCGAAATCTCGGCAATCTTGTTGTCGAGCATGCCGGTGATGGCCGCCGGCACCTTCTTCCAGATCAGGATGCCGATGAAGACGAGCATCGCGAGCGACACATAGACGGTCGCGTCCATGCCGAACGCCTTGGGCGTGGCGTGCGCTTCGCCGGCGGCTTCCGCCATGAGGATCACGAAATTAGCCATGGAGCACCGCCTTCACCGCCGATTTGGCGTCCGCTGCCGCGACCTTCACGCCCGACAGCTTGGCGACCAGCTCGCTGGCGGCTTCGGCCGCGACCGATTCGATCTCCGCCATCGCCGACGAGCGCGCCGCCGAAACATCGGCTTCGGCCGCAGCCAGCTTTTCGCCGAGCTCGGCATCGACCTTGGCGAGGCGCTTTTCGGCGTCCTTCGCGGCCTTGTCCTTGGCGTCGGCGACCGCCTTTTGCGCAGCGGCGCGGCTGGCGTCGCCCTGCTGGCGATAGCTTTCGTCGAGCGTATCGGCGGCGGCATGCGCCGCCTTCGCCGCCGCCAGATCGTCGGCAACCTTGCGGTCGCGCGCGTCCACCGTCGCTTCGATCTTGGGCAGCATGCCGCGGCCGATCACGACATAAATGCCGGCGAACACGACCAGCAGCCAGAAGAGCTGCGAGGCAAGATACCAATTGTCAGCGGTGAGCTGGGCTATCTGGGGCATGGAAGGCGGACCTTGAAAACTTGGAAAACCTGCAGCGAAGCCGATCCCGCCGGGACCGGCCTCGCCAAATCATCGTCGGATCAGACGACGAAGAGCAGGATCATCGCAACGACGAACGCCAGCAGGCCGAGAAGTTCGGCTGCGGCGAAGCCGATGAACAGGCGGCCCTGCTGGCCGTCGGCGGCGGCGGGGTTGCGCAGCGCGCTTTCGAGGAAGCTGCCGAACACATTACCCACGCCGATGGCGGCCATGCCGGCACCGATGGCGGCGAGACCTGCACCGATCAGCTTTGCTGCTTCTGCTTCCATTGTCATAACTCCTTGGTGGTATCGTTTGAAAATAAACGGAACTTAGTGAAGATTGACCGCGTCGTTGATGTACAGCGAGGTCAACAGGGCGAAAACATAGGCCTGGATGCCGGCGACGAGCAGCTCGAGCGCGCTGATGCCGATCATCAGGGTGAAGCTGAGCAGCGACACGACCGAGCCGATGATGGCGTTCTCGGCATTGAAGCCGTTGATTACGAAGCCCGACAGCACTTTCAGGAGCACGTGACCCGCGGTCATCGCGACGAAGAGCCGCAGCCCGAGGCTGAACGGACGGATCATGAACGAGATGAACTCGATCACCGCGATGAAGGGGATCATCGGCAGCGGCGTGCCGTGCGGCACGAAGAGCGAGAAGAAGTGGAGTCCGTGGCGCCAGAAGCCGACGACGAGCACGATCGAGAAGGAAAGCAGCGCGAGCACGCCGGTGATCGCGATGTGGCTGGTCACGGTGAAGGGATGGAGCCCCAGCACGCCCAGCGGCAACATGCCGAGCAGGTTGCAGAAGAGGATGAACATGAAGAGCGAGAAGACATAGGGCGTATATTTGCGGCCTTCGGTGCCGATATTCGCCATCATCATGTTCGAGATGAAGCCGGTGAAGCCCTCGACCGCAGCCTGCCAGCGGCCGGGGACGAGCTGGCGGCGCATGCCGCCCCACATGAAGAGACCGAGGACGACCGCCGCGATCACCATCCACAGCGCGCTGTTGGTGAACAACACTTCGTGCCCGCCGAGGTTGAAACCGCCGCCGAGCGGGGTCACCTCGAACTGGTGCATCGGGTCGATCTTGCCGGATTCCGCCGCCACTCTTCACTCCACGCGCATTGCGGGGCGGCGCATCGGGCCGTCCCGCGAAGAATATCGTTACTGCCCAGCTATTTGCGGGGCGGTGTTGTCAGGCGAATGATGTTCCGGAACGCCACGACGATCCCCAGGAACAGCATCACCAACAGACCCCAGGGCGACGTGCCGGCGAACCGATCGATCAGCCAGCCGAACAGCCCGCCACCGATCAATCCGCCCAGCAGTTCGGCCAGAACGCGGTTGCCGAGCCGGTAATTGGCGTCGGATTCCGGTCCGGCGTTCACCGCGGTCCGTTTCGCCTCTGCGGCTTCGGCCCGGTCCAATCGCTCTTCGAGCGAGACCAGGCGCGAATCCTCCGAGCCAAGTTCCGGATCGCTGCCGTTCCCCGTCATTCTCGCCATCCTCCTGAAACAGAGTGGGATTTCCCCGATTCTGCCTGCGAAAAAAGGCCCGAAAAATCGGGGGACCCCTAAGGCGCGGTCCGTTTAGGAATGACGCCCCATTAAGTCAATGCTTGTGCGCGGGTGCACAAAAATGGGGGTGTTTGTCCTTTTGATGTGGGTGCGCGATCGGGGCGATGGTTTTGGGGTCGGGAGCGGACGTGATAATCCTCGCTGCGGCGAAGCCGTGGGGAGGGGGACCGCCCGCAGGGTGGTGGTGGAGGGGCCGACGCCTTAAACGTCGGTTCGAGGCCGCGGCCCCTCCACCATGCTTCGCATGGTCCCCCCTCCCCATCGCTTCGCGACAGGGAGGATCATCACGGCCGCTCGCGCCCGGTCGAACCTCACTCCTTTTGCGTCTTTGCGGCTTTGCGCGAAACCTCTTCCTCCCCGGCCGCCACGTCGTTCGCGGGCTCGGGAAAGCCGAAGAAGGCGCGGCGGGCGATCTCGCCGGCCTCGCGAAACGGCGCGATTTCGGCATTGCGGACGTCTTCATACGCCTCCACCTCGTCGGGATCGAGGGTGCGTTCGTAGTCGGGGTCGCCGAACTGGCCCTCTTCGTCGCCGAAGAAATTGTCGGCGGGCGGGAAATTGGTGCGCAGCTCGTTCTTCTCCTCGTCGTGCCAGACGGTCATCGCCTCGGCCTCTTCCTCGGGGGTCGCGGGCGGCGGCGGCGCGATATCGGAATCGGCGGAAAACCGCGGAACTTCATTCGCGATCGGGGTGTCGCGCCACAGGCTCGCGAGCGGGTTCGCACGGTTGTCGCGGCCCGCGAGCCAAAGCGCGAAAGCGGCGGACCGGCCTTCGGCGCCTTCGCCCTCGGGATTTATGTCGAAGAGCGTCAGGAAACCGGGCCAATCGCCGGCGACGATCTGCACAAGCATCTCCTCGCCGGCCTCCGCGCGGGTCTCGACCATGCGATCGAGCCGCGCGAGCATCGCGAGGCCGAGGCGCGGGTCGCTGCGCTGGCGGCGGACGAAGCTCTTTCCCTCCTCGCGCATGATGGTGCTCATTTCATCATAGCCCCAGATCGCGCGGTCGAGCAGTTCGTCGGCGAGCCGCTGGCGCGCGAGCAGGATCGCGGCGCCCCAGCCGATACGAAAGGCCGCGCCCTCGGGCCGCTGGCGCAGCTGGTACGCAGCGCCAGGCGACATATGGATGTGCATGCAGGCGATCTTGACCGAGCCGGTCTCGGCCAGATGTTCGAGAAACTGCCGCTGCAACGCGGGGGTCCAGTGGTAGCTGCCAGGCGCGGGTAACTCGGCGGGGTTGGGGACCGGATTGTCGAGGCTTTCCATCGAGTCGTTCCTTTTGGTAAGGCGAAACTGACATAATGAACCATATAGGTACATTTTAGGAAAGAGGCTTTTTGGGCGGGGTGGGCCTATTTGTCGGGCGGGGGTTTTTAGGGCGCGGGGTGTCCGGATTTTTCGCGCAGAGGCGCAGAGGACGCAGAGATGTAGCGCCATCGCCTCTGCGGTCTCTGCGCCTCTCCGCGCATTCCACTGGGGGTTTGGCGGGTATCGGACGGGAGCGGCGTCCAGATCCTCCCCACGCGAAGCGATGGGGAGGTGGCAGCCCGAAGGGCTGACGGAGGGGTCTACGCCGTCAGACGTCAGTGCAAGGCCAGACCCCTCCACCACCGCTTCGCGGCGGTCCCCCTCCCCATGGCTGCGCCAAGGGGAGGATCTTTAGGTCCGCTCCCCACCCCAAAGCCGACAGCGCCCCCTGCCCCCTCGCCCAATAAAAATGCCGCCGCGTTTAGGGGCGCGGCGGCATGGGGTGCCCGGGGGCACCTTGCGTTTCAATGTAGCCTTACGGGCAGCGCGAGTCGCGAACCGGCGGGCTGGCGTCGCGGGTTTTCCAGCTGCGGTCGGGGGCCATATATTTCTCGCCCGGCCGGGTCTTGGCGATCAGGTTGCAGCCGGTGACGAAGGCGAATTGCTCGACCGTGCTGCCCGCAGGGGCGCCGCTGGTGTAAGCGGCCTTGCGCTTGATGTTGATGTCGTCGACGATCGCGCGCACCGCGGGCGTCGGGCTGGAGGCATAGCCGAGATAGCCGTCGGGCTGTTCGCCGACCTGGCCCGCGGCACGGGCGGCCTCATAAGCGGGGTCGCGCTGCGCCATCGCCGAAGGCACCATCAGCGCCACGGCGGCGGTCGCGGCAACGGCGGCCATCGCAAGTCCGGTGGGTTTCCAAATCTTGGTCATCATCTCATTCATTCCCTGTCAGAATATCGAGCTATTCTGTTCGATCAGCTTCTTGGCGTCGCCATCAAGCCTGTACACGATTTCCTGCTTGATGTTGATGTTGAGGTTGATCTCGATCGGTTTGTCGGGGGTTTCGATCTGAACGCAGCCCGCAAGGCCCGCGACCGCGATCGTCAATCCCGCCAAGCGACCGCCGATGGCCAGCCTCCTCGCTAATCTTTCTTGTCTCTTCATTGCACGGGCTCGCTTGCTGGAGGCTGAACGGTGGGTTGGTTGTTCGCGGCGGCGGCCTCGGCATCCTGCTGGGCCTGGATCAGCGCGCCGAGATTCTGTTCGATATAGACGGTTGGATCATAAAGCCCCTTCGCCGAGGTGATCAACTGGCGGAAGGGCGCCTGGATCTTGACGTTGAAGACGAAGGGCAGCTTGGCGACCTGGCGGGTGATGAAATTCTGCGTCGCGCCCTCGCCCTGGCCGATTCCCCCGAAGCGGATGTCGGTGACCATCTCGCCGTCGAGGTCGCCGTTGAGGACGATGGTGAGGTCGTCATATTTGAGGCTGCGGAGCGCGCCGAAGGCAAAATTGGCCATAGCGCCGAGATCGTGGTTCGAGAGCTCGCCGACATAGGCGAGCGTGCCGCCGCCCGCCCGCGCGTCGATGCGGCCGTTCACGATGCGGCCGCCGAGGCCGCCGAATTCCACGGGCAAAGTGCCGTCGAACTTGCCGGTCGCGTTGATATTGTCGAAGCCGAAATTCTGCAAGAAAATCGCGGCGTCGACCCCGACGAGGTCGAAGGTCAGGCGGCGCGGCTGGTCAGCGTTGAAGTTGAGCGTCGTCGGGTGGAGCTCGAGCCGCCCGCCGGCGAAGGGCCAGCTGCCACCCTGGATACGGACGCGGTTGTCGCCGAGCAGCTGATATTCGATCTCGCCGCCGGTCACGGGGATGCCGGGGTTGACCTCGGCGAGGCTGATTTTCTGGTTCGGCGCGGACTTGAGGCCGATGAGGTCGTCGAAGACGAGCGTCGTCGTCGCGCCGGTGACGGGGCCGAAGGCGGCGGCGAGGTTGCTGTTCGCGGTGGCGAAGGTGCCGCGGCTGGTGACGCCGGCGGGCGACCAGTCGATGCGGCCGTCGCCGACGACCGAGCCTTGGACATTGGCGACGATGCCGAGCGCGAGACGGGTGAGCTGGTCGGGCTGGAAATTATCGTTGAAGCGGAGCTCGGGGATTTTGAGGTCGGCGTGGCCGGTGCCGGTTGCGAGCGTATGACGGATCACGGTGTCGAGGACGTGGGTGCCGGTGGTGCGTTCGGCGAAGGCGGCGGTGGCGTCGATGACGCCGTCCTTGAAGCGGAGATTGGCGGCGTTGGCGATGAGGGGGGCGAAGCGGGCTTCGGGCTCGGCATCGGTGAGCAGGAGCGAACCGTCGAGGCCGAGGGTGCCGCCCGCGAAGGTCCATTTGCCGCCGATTTCGCTCATGTTCAGCGGGACCGCGCCGATCTTGCCCGCGGCGCCGGTGAGGTCGCCGGCCATGCCCTGGGCGGTGGCGCGGCCGGTTAGGCGCTGGGCGCTGAAGCGGGTGGCGGATTCGCCCTCGCCGAGGCGGACGTCGGCGAGTGCGAGGCTCCAGCGGAGGGTGGCGAGGTCGAGGTCGCCTGCGCCCGAGGCGAAGGCGAAGGGCGACGAACCGCTGGTGCCGCGAAGGCCAATGCGCGGGATGCGGATCTGGCCCTTGAGGCCGCCTGCCCCCGCGGCGAGCAGCAGCTGGCCCGCGCGGCTGCAGAGGTCGAGCGACGGCGCGGCGAGGCGGAAGCCGCTGATCGTGAGGCGATCGGCGGCGACGCGGCTGCACCCGCCCGCGAGGGTGAGCGTGCCGGTCGCGGAGAGCGCGCCGTCCAAGGGGATGCGCAGGCGTTCGACGCGGCCGTCGGCTATCGGCCCGCTGAGCTCGGCGGTGGTGGCGAAGCGCATCGCGCCGCCCTGCCCGCCCGAGAAGCGCACCGGGAGCAAGGCGAGCCGCGCACCACCGGCTTCATAGGGCTCGAGCCGCGCGAGGCCCGAGAGCGTGCCGTCGGCGCGGCGGTCGAGGGTGAGCGTGCCTTCGGGGAGCCCGCCGCCGCCGAAGGCCCAGCCGCCCTGGATGGTGAAAGCGGGCGCCGCGGCGGCATAAAGATACGCGATGCGGCTGTCGCTGTTGCCGGTGAGGCGCGCGCCGCTTTCGGCGACGAGGTCGGGGGCGATGAGCTCGATGCGCGCGGTATCGCCCTCGCCCGCGAGCGCAAAATCGGCCTTGCCGCCGACGTCGGCGAGCATCGCGGCGACGGCGGTTGAGGCTTTGCCGGCGAGCGGACCGATGGGGGTGCCGTCGAGGTTTTTGGCGCTGGCGGCGATGCTCTGGCGAAGGCGGGTGCTGGCGGCGGCGCGGGCGAAGGTCAGCGTGCCGGCGAGGCTGGGCGCGGCCTTGCCGACTTCGCCCCTGGCGTCGAGGTCGACGCGGCTCGCGGCGAAGTCGGGGCCGGCGAGGCGCAAGGCTTCGCCGTCGAAGGTCAGCGCGGTCTTCGTCGCATTGCCCTTGAAGGTCGCGAGCAAGGCGACGCGCTCGGCGCGCATCGGGCCGGCGGCGAGCGCGGTGAGCGCGGCGTCGGCCTTGCCGTCCCAGCTGGTGAGGTCCTCGCCGAGCACGACGTCGAGCGCGACCTGCGGCGATGTGGCGGTGACGCCGCCGTCGGCGCAGGCAAGCGAACGGCCGCGGAGCGGGCCGACCAGGCGAGGCTTGAGGCTGCTGATGGTAACCGGGCCGTAGAAGCTGAGGTCGCTGCCGGTGCAGCCCGCGGCGGCGACGCGCGGGGCGACGAGCGCGAGCGTGCCGGCGAAATTGCGTTGGAGATGGCCGCGGCCGCTGAGCGCCGCGCCGATATCGCCCCACGGCGTCTCAACGCGCGCGCGGGCGTCGGTGAGTGTCGCCGACAGGTCGGGCAGCGCGAAGGGATCGGTGCTGGTCGGATCGCGGAACTTGTCGAGCGCGCCGAGCGAGAGGCGCCCGTCCTGAAAGCGCCCGTAGAGGCGCACGCCGTCGGCGGTGATCGACGAGACATAGGGCCCGCCCCAGCCGTAGCCGAGCGCGATTTCGACGGTGCGCGCGGTGAGATCGGGGCGTTTGGGGTCGCCGATCACGACGTTCGAGATGCGTTCGGTGCGAAAACCGATCTGGTCGATCGTGTAGGTCGCGGGGACGCCGAGCTCGTCGAGCTTCTCGCGCACGAATTCATCGGCGATCGGCTCGCGCGCCAGCCAGAGGACGCCTACGAGCACGACGAGCGAGCCCGCGGTCAGCCAGCGCTTCTTGACGCGGCGGCGGCGGCGCGGCGCTGGCTGGATATCGCTGTCGGCGGCGTCAGTCATCGCGCGGTCGTTCGTTCCTTATGCGCCCCGACGGGTTCGCCCTGTGCTGCGAGATAACGCCGAAATGGCGCAATTGGCTCCGAAAGACAGGACGTTGCCATCGCCTCGAATCCTTATGGCCGTTGAGTGCGCCCCACAAGCTGCTATTCGGGCTGCATGGGGGATGAACCGGATCACAAGGGGCATCGCGCGCGGTTGCGCGCCCGGCTGCTCGACAGCGGCGGCGAAGCGCTCGCCGACTATGAGCTGGTTGAATATCTGCTCGCGCTGGCGATCCCGCGGCGCGACACCAAGCCGCTGGCGAAGGCGCTGCTGAAGGAGTTCGGGTCGCTAGCGAAACTGCTGGCCGCCGATCCCGATGCGCTGCGCCGCGTCGAAGGGCTGAGCGAAGGCGCGATCGCGGCGCTGAAGATCGTGCAGGCGGCGAATCTGCGCATGCTGAAGGGTGAGCTCGCCGACCGTCCTTTGCTGTCGAGCTGGGACGCGCTGCTCGATTATCTGCGCGTCGACATGGGGTCGCAGGACATCGAGCGCGTGCGCGTGCTCTACCTCAATGCGCGCAACATGCTGATCCGCGACGAACTGGCGAGCGAGGGGTCGATCGACCAGTCGGCGATCTATGTGCGCGAAGTGGTGAAGCGCGCGCTCGAGCTCGGCGCGTCGGCGATCATCCTGGTCCACAACCACCCGAGCGGCAGCCCCGAACCGAGCCGCCAGGACATCGCGATCACCCGCGAGATCGCCGCGGCGGCGGGCAAGCTGGGGATCGTGCTGCATGACCACATCGTGGTCGGCGGGAGCGACTATCGCAGTATGCGCGGGATGGGGCTGTTGTAGGTTGGGGCAGTTTTGGGGTGGTTAGCGGACGTTCTTAATCCTCCCTGCGGCGAAGCCGTGGGGGGGGGGACCGCCCGCAGGGTGGTGGAGGGGCGGAGGCCTTGAGCGTCGGTTCAAGGCCGCCGCCCCTCCACTATGCTTCGCATTGTCCCCCTCCCCATCGCTTCGCGACAGGGAGGATTATTGGCGTCGCGTTTCGCCTAACTCCGTCGATCCCCTCCCCCATACGCGATGAAGCCGCCGGATTTCTCCGACGGCTTCACCACCCAGTCAGGGGCGCTTACGCGCCTTTCGACAGGAAAGCGGTCAGCTCTTCCTTGCTGACGGTGCCGTTCTTGTCGGCATCGGCAGCGCCATAGGCCTGGCCAATCCACGTCTTCACCTCGGCCGATTCGACGTCGACCGTCGGTTCGCTCGCCGAACGGAGCTTCTTCATCCAAGTGCCGAATTCGACCTCGCTGAGTTCGGCGCTCGAGTCAGCATCGTAGGTCGGGAACTCAGTGTTCACGATCTGCGCGACCTGCGTCGGCGTGGCGGCGGTGCCGCTGGGCGCGGCCTGCTGCGCCGTCGTGGCTTCACCAGCCGGGGGAGCGGGCTCGGCAGCGGCCGGCGGGGTCGTCGCAGCGTCGGGCGCGGGGGCCGGGGTCGGCTGCGCCGCGTCGGGCATCGGGGCTGGAGCCGGCTGTGCGGCGTCGGGCGCCGGAGTCGGCTGCGTATTCTCTGCCGCCGGTTCCGACGGCTGGCTCGCCGGCGGGGTCGTGGTGTCGACGGGCTGGTTCTGCGCCAGCGCGGGGAAACTGATGGCGGCAGCGCCGATCAAAAGCATGGTCTTCAACATGGTAGTTCTCCTGTTGTCACAGCGACGCTTCGCCTTGCGCGCCGCTTACCTGAAGGGGCATGGGAACAACTTTGGTCGAAATATGAAAGTTGCATATCTGTCGCGATTGGCGGCGCGGCTCGTCCCTGCTAGGGCGCGGCCCGTCGCGTAATCGCGCCGATTCCGCGACAGATTACACTTAGAGGAAGGAAAACCATGGTTCCGCGTTACGCCCGGCCCGAGATGACCGCGATCTGGGCGGCCGAGAACCGCTTCCGCATCTGGTTCGAGATCGAAGCCCATGCGACCGACGCGCTCGCCGAACTGGGCGTGGTGCCCAAGGATGCGGCGAAAGCGCTGTGGGACTGGTGGGCGACGGAGCCCGTCATCGACGTCGCGGCGATCGACGCGATCGAGGCGGTAACGAAGCACGACGTCATCGCCTTCCTGACCTGGGTCGCCGAGAATGTCGGCGAGCAGGCGCGCTTCATGCACCAGGGGATGACGTCGAGCGATGTGCTCGACACCTGCCTGGCGGTGCAGCTGACGCAGGCGGCGGATATCTTGCTCGCCGACCTCGACGCATTGCTCGCGGCGATCAGGAAGCGCGCGTACGAGCACAAGCTGACCCCGACGATCGGGCGCAGCCATGGCATCCATGCCGAGCCGGTGACCTTCGGGCTCAAGATGGCCGAAGCCTACGCCGAATTCGACCGCTGCAAGGCGCGGCTGGTCGCGGCGCGCGCCGATATCGCGACCTGCGCGATTTCGGGCGCGGTCGGGACCTTCGCCAATATCGACCCGCGCGTCGAGGAACATGTCGCGGCGAAGCTGGGCCTGGCGGTCGAGCCGGTGTCGACGCAGGTGATCCCGCGCGACCGGCACGCGATGTTCTTTGCGACTTTGGGCGTGATCGCGAGCTCGATCGAGCGGCTCGCGGTGGAAGTGCGCCATCTGCAGCGCACCGAGGTGCTGGAGGCCGAGGAATATTTCTCGCCGGGGCAGAAGGGCTCGTCGGCGATGCCGCACAAGCGCAATCCAGTGCTGACCGAGAATCTGACCGGGCTTGCGCGCATGGTGCGCAGCGCCGCGATCCCGGCGATGGAGAATGTCGCTTTGTGGCACGAGCGCGACATCAGCCACTCGTCGGTCGAGCGCTTCATCGGGCCCGACGCAACGATCACGCTCGACTTCGCGCTGGCGCGGCTGACCGGGGTGGTCGACAAATTGCTCGTCTACCCCGAGCGGATGCAGAAGAATCTCGACCGCATGGGCGGGCTGGTGCACTCGCAGCGCGTGCTGCTGGCGCTGACACAGGCCGGCGCTAGCCGCGAGGAAAGCTATGGGCTGGTCCAGCGCAACGCGATGAAGGTGTGGGAGAGCGACGGGACTTTGTCGCTGCTCGAACTGCTGAAGGGCGATGCCGAGGTGACGGCGCGGCTATCGGCCGAGGAGCTGACGGCGCTGTTCGACCTGGAATATCATCTGAAGCATGTCGACACGATTTTTGCGCGGGTGTTTGGGGAATAGAGGAAAGATCCTCCCTGTGGCGAAGCCATGGGGAGGTGGTAGCGCGCAGCGCTGACGGAGGGGCGATGACGACAGGCGTCGGTGCAAGGCCAGACCCCTCCACCACCGCTTCGCGGCGGTCCCCCTCCCCAACGCTTCGCGATGGGGAGGATCAAAAGCCCCGCTCCCACTGGAATCGCGCGCCGAACTCGCCTAGGCTCCGGCCAAGTCGCCAACAACGGGAGCAAGCCGCGTGGGAATTGTTCGGACGGTCATCTGGGTGCTGCTCACCGCGGTGCTGGTCATCTTTGCGATGGCGAACTGGATTCCGATCACCGTCACCATCTGGCCGGGGTCGGTGCTCGATACCAAGCTGCCGGTGCTGATCCTCGCCGCCTTCCTGATCGGCAGCGTGCCCTTGTGGATCGCGCTGCGCGCCGCGCGCTGGTCGCTGAAGCGTCGGCTCGACCATAGCGAGCGCCAGCTCGCCGATCTGCGCGCGATGGCGAACCGGTCGGCCGAGACGCCCCCGGTCGCGGCGCTCGAGCCCGCACCTGCGCCGGTGAACGACGTTCCCTCCGCCCCGACCGATCTCTTCAAGACGGAAAAGCCATGACCTCGCCGCTCTATCTCGCCATCGACACCACGCATCTGGATGCCGCGCTGACGCTGGTCCAGAAGGTGCGCCGCCATGTCGGCGGGCTGAAGCTGGGGCTCGAATTCTTCTGCGCCAACGGGCATCACGGGGTGCACGAGATGGCGAAGTTCGGGCTGCCGATCTTCCTCGACCTGAAGCTGCACGACATTCCGAACACCGTCGCGAAGGCGATCCAGGCGCTGCGCCCCCTCGAGCCCGCGATCCTGACCGTGCACGCCGCGGGCGGGCGCGCGATGCTGGAGGAAGCGAAGGCGGCGGCGGGCACGCATACCAAGGTGATCGCGGTGACGGTGCTGACCAGCCTCGACGCGCCGGATCTGGAAGATATCGGCGTCGGTGGCAGCCCGCACGACCAGGTCGTCCGCCTTGCCGCGCTGGCGCGCGAATCGGGCTGCGACGGGATCGTGTGTTCGGGGCAGGAAGTGAAGGCGGCGCGCAAGGCATGGCCCGGCGGCTTCTTCGTCGTCCCCGGGGTCCGCCCCGCGAACGGCAAGGTCGGCGACCAGAAGCGCGTCGTCACGCCCGCGCAGGCGATGGGCGACGGCGCGTCGATCCTGGTCGTCGGGCGGCCGATCAGCCAGTCGGCCGACCCCGACCTAGCGGCGCGCGAGATCGAGGCGACGCTTTAGGCTTCCCACCCCCTCTTCCCGTTGGTGTCGAGCGCAGTCGAGACACGTCGAGGCAGGGCGTTCCCAAGCGTGTCTCGACTTCGCTCGACACGAACGGATGCTGGATAGTTTGCATATGCCCCCTCTCGTCAAAATCTGCGGCCTCAAGACCAAGGCCGAAATCGACGCCGCGATCGCGCATGGCGCGACGCATATCGGGCTCAACCATTATGCGCCGAGCCCGCGCTATGTCGACCTGAACACCGCCGCGGAACTCCGGAAATATGCGGGCGAGCGGGTCAAGGTCGCGCTGCTGCTGGTCAATGCCGGGCCCGAGGTCACCGGTGCGGCGTGGAGCGCGGTGCGGCCCGACATCATCCAGTTCCACGGCAATGAGACGCCCGAGTGGATCAATGCGGTCAAGGCGAACACGAAGACCGAGGCGTGGAAGGCGGTCGGCCTCAAGGACGCGGGGACGCTGACGCGCTCGCTGCAATATGAGGGCGTCGTCGACCGGCTGCTCTACGACGCACCGGCGCAGGCGATGCCGGGGGGCACGGGCACGCGCTTCGACTGGTCGCTGCTGGTCGGGCACCGGCATCGCATCGACTGGGGTATCGCGGGGGGGCTCAACGCGGCGAATGTGTGCGAGGCGATCGCTGCAACGCAGGCGCCACTGGTCGACGTATCGTCGGGGGTCGAAAGCGCGCCCGGCGTCAAGGATGTGGACAAGATCGCGGCTTTCCTTAAAGCGGTTGCCGCATGTTGACGCATTTCGCCTCCGTCGTGCGCATCGGGAAACGATGGCGCTGATCGCTTGAGACCCGGTCTCTTTGCGAGCGCCACATTCTTGAACCGATGGAGACGACCATGACTGCTTCCCAGACCTTGCCCAACAGCCTGCGCACCGGCCCCGACGACCGCGGCCATTTCGGCCAGTTCGGCGGCCGCTATGTCGCCGAGACGCTGATGCCGCTGATCCTCGACCTCGAGCGCGAATATCGCGCCGCGCAGGCCGACCCGGCGTTCAAGGCCGAATTCGACGACCTGCTGAAAAATTATGTGGGGCGCCCGAGCCCGCTGTGGCTGGCGCAGCGGCTGACCGATCATCTGCGCGAGAGCGCCAGCGAAGGCTTCGGGGCGAAGATTTACCTCAAGCGCGAAGACCTGAACCACACCGGCGCGCACAAGATCAACAATTGCATCGGCCAGATCCTGCTCGCGAAGCGGATGGGCAAGACGAAGATTATCGCCGAGACCGGCGCGGGGCAGCATGGCGTCGCGACCGCGACCGTCGCGGCGCTGTTCGGCCTGCCTTGCACGATCTTCATGGGCGCGGTCGACGTCGCGCGGCAGCAGCCCAATGTGTTCCGCATGAAATTGCTGGGCGCCGAGGTGGTCCCGGTCGAGAGCGGTGCGAAGACGCTGAAGGATGCGATGAACGAAGCGCTGCGCCATTGGGTCGCGAACGTCCACGACACCTTCTACATCATCGGCACGGTGGCGGGACCGCACCCCTATCCCGAGCTCGTCCGCGACTTCCAGTCGGTGATCGGCGACGAGGCGAAGGCGCAGATCCTGGAGGCCGAGGGCCGCCTGCCCGATATGCTGATCGCGCCCGTGGGCGGCGGGTCGAACGCGATCGGGCTGTTCCATCCGTTTTTGGACGACGCGGACGTCGAGATCGTGGGCGTGGAAGCCGCGGGCGAAGGGCTGGAAGGCAAGCACGCCGCGAGCCTCGCGGGCGGGCGCCCGGGCATTTTGCATGGCAACAAGACCTATCTGCTGCAGGACGCCGACGGGCAGATCACCGAGGCGCACAGCATTTCGGCGGGGCTCGACTACCCGGGCATCGGGCCCGAGCATAGCTGGCTGCACGATATCGGGCGCGTGCGCTATGAGCCGGTGACCGACGCCGAGGCGCTGGCGAGTTTCCAGAAGCTCACCAAGCTGGAGGGGATCATCCCGGCTCTGGAATCGGCGCATGCGATCGCGGCGGCCGAACGGATCGCGCCGACGCTGGGCAAGGACAAGATCATCATCGTCAATTGCTCGGGGCGCGGGGACAAGGATATCTTTACCGTGGCTGAGGCTTTGGGGGTGAAATTGTGAGCGGATTCGATTGGCGGCAGTTTTGGATCAACCTCGCCTGTATTTACGGCACCTATGCGCTTGTCGCCTTCGCGTTCGCCTGGTTTGGCGATTCATCGGTTCATAACGCTGTCGTCTGGGCTGCGATTTGCTCACCTCTTTTAATAGGTGCCGCGATGGGGTCTTCACGAAAGTCCGCTAAATGACCCGTTTCGCCGCCGCCTTTGCCAAGCCGCGCACCGCGCTCGTCGCCTTTATCACCGCGGGCGACGGCGATACCGACGCGAACCTCGACGCGCTGGTCGCGGGGGGTGCGGATGTGATCGAGCTGGGGATGCCCTTTACCGATCCGATGGCCGATGGGCCCGCGATCCAGCAGGCCAATTTGCGCAGCCTGGCCAAGGGGACGACGACCGCCGATATCTTTGCGATCGCCGCCGCCTTCCGTGCGCGGCATGCCGAGGTGCCGCTGGTGCTGATGGGCTATGCCAATCCGATGACGATCCGGGGCGGCGACTGGTTCGCTGCCGAATGTGCGAAGGCCGGGGTCGATGGGGTGATCTGCGTCGACATTCCCGCCGAGGAGGACCCCGAGTTGGGACCCGCGCTGCGCGCCGCCGAGATTGCGCCGATCCGCCTCGCCACCCCGACGACCGACCCGGCGCGCTTGCCCGCCGTGCTCGATGGCGCGGGCGGCTTCCTTTATTATGTGTCGGTGGCGGGCATCACCGGCCAGCAGCAGGCCGCGCAGGCGAGCATCGACGAAGCGGTCGCCCGCCTAAAGGGTGCGACCAACCTGCCCGTTGCGGTCGGCTTCGGGGTGCGTACCCCCGAGCAGGCGGCGCAGATCGCGAAGGTCGCCGATGGCGTCGTCGTCGGATCGGCCTTCATCGACATCATCGCCGAGCATGGCGACGCGGCCGCGCCGCACGTCGAGGCCTTCACCCGTTCGCTCGCCGATGCTATCCACGGCGCAAAGGAGATCGCCGCATGAGCTGGCTCGAACGCGTCCGCAACGCCCTGCCCTTCGCGGCGAAGCGCGACACTGCCGACAACCTCTGGCACAAGTGCCGCGAATGCCAGCAGATGGTGTTCGTCAAGGAATGGCAGGATAATCTGAACGTCTGTCCGCGCTGCGACCATCATGATCGTATCGGCGCGAGCGAGCGCTTCCTGCAATTGTTCGACGGCGGGCTGCACGAAGTGCTCGCGTCGCCCGCGGCGCCTGAGGATCCGCTGAAGTTCCGCGACACCAAGAAATATGTCGATCGCATCAAGGCGGCGCGCGCCCAGACCGGCGACCGCGACGCGTACCAGAACGCCTTCGGGCGCATCGGGGGGCATCCGGCGGTGATCGGCGTACAGGATTTCGCCTTCATGGGCGGGTCGATGGGCGTCGCGGTCGGCGAGGCCTTTGTCGCCGGGGTCGAGGAAGCGATCCGACGCGGTTGTCCTTATATCGCGATCACCGCAGCGGGCGGCGCGCGCATGCAGGAGGGCACGCTGTCGCTGATGCAGATGCCGCGCGCGACGGTCGCGTTGGCGCGGCTGCGGCGGGCAGGCCTGCCCTATATCGTGCTGCTGACCGACCCGACGACGGGCGGGGTCACCGCGAGCTATGCGATGCTCGGCGATATCCAGATCAGCGAGCCCAAGGCGCTGATCGGCTTTGCCGGGCAGCGCGTGATCGAGAACACGATCCGCGAGAAATTGCCCGAAGGGTTCCAGCGCGCCGAATATCTGCTCGATCATGGGATGATCGATATGGTGGTGCACCGGAAGGAACTGCCCGCGACGCTGGGGCGGCTGATCGGGTATCTGGCGCCCGAGAAGGCGGCTTAGGCCCAAGACGCGCCCTTTATTACCGTTCGTGCTGAGCCTGTCGAAGCACCGTTTTTCTTCCGAAGGTGCGAGAAGGAAGAACGGCCCTTCGACAAGCTCAGGGCGAACGGTGTTTGGATTGGCTGAGCCACCCCTATGCCCGACCACGCTTTTAGCTCCGATCCCGCCGTGCAGGCGCAGCTCGACCGGCTCGCGGCGCTGTCGCCGGGGCGCGATGTGCTGGGGCTCGAGCGGATCGCCGAGCTTTGCGCGCGGCTGGGCAATCCGCAGGACAAACTGCCGCGGACCTTCCATGTCGCGGGGACCAACGGCAAGGGATCGACCTGCGCCTATCTGCGCGCGATCCTCGAGGCGCAGGGGCGGCGGGTGCATAGCTATACCAGCCCGCACCTGGTGCGCTTCAACGAGCGAATCCGGATCGCGGGAACGCTGATCGAAGATAGCGCGCTGGCGGCGTTGCTTGCCGAGGTGCTCGATGTCGCGGAGGGCCTGCAGGCGAGCTTTTTCGAGATCACCACCGCGGCGGCCTTTCTCGCCTTTGCGCGCCATCCGGCGGACGATTGTATCGTCGAGGTCGGGCTCGGCGGGCGGCTCGATGCGACGAATATCATTCCGGCGCCCGCGGTGTGCGGCATCGCCTCGCTCGGGATCGATCATGAAGCGTTCCTGCTCGCGCCCGAAGCCGGGACGCCCGATGATCCGGCGGTGCGTATCGCGTGGGAGAAAGCGGGGATTTTCAAGCCGGGGGCGGCGCTGGCGACCTTGCGCTATCCCGAGCCGCTGATGGACATCACCGGCGAGCGCGCCGCGGCCGTCGGTGGGACGATCTTTGCCGAAGGGCGTGACTGGAGCGTCTCGGCGGCGGACGGCGGCTTCCACTGGACATCGAGCTTCGGGTCGATCGAAACGCTGCTGGCTACCCGGATGCCCGGCGCGCACCAGCAGCGCAACGCGGGGCTGGCGATCGCGATGCTGAATGTCGCGCCGCATCCGCGGCCGGGCGAGGCCGAGGTCGCGGCGGGGGTGGCGGCGGCTTTCTGGCCGGGGCGGATGCAGCGGCTGGGCGACGGGCCGCTGACGCGGTTGCTGCCCGCGGATAGCGCGGTGTGGCTCGACGGCGGGCATAATCCCGACGCGGGGGCGGCGCTGGCGCGCGCGCTGGAAGGCAAGGCGCCGCTGCACATCGTCTGCGGGCTGCTGCGCAACAAGGATGCGATGGGCTTCCTGCGGCCCTTCGCAGATAGAATTGCATCCTTCCAGGCGGTGCCGATCCCGGGGCACGAGCATCATGATCCCAAGGATTTGTGCCATTGGGTGCAGGACGGGCTTGGGATTATCGATGCGCAGCCGTGCGACGATGTCGAAGCGGCGCTATGTCATATCGCGGCGCATCGCCCGCCGGGCGAGGTGCTGATCTGTGGGTCGCTGTATCTGGCGGGGGTGGTGCTGGGGGCGAATGGCGAGGTGCCGGTTTAAGGGCGGTTTTGGGGTGGGGAGCGGACGTAAAGCCCTCTCCCCTTCAGGGGAGAGGATAGCGCAGCTTGCTCCGACAGGAGCTAGCGAAGCTTGGAGAGGCGTGCTTGGACGCCTCTGGCGGTCGGAAACCCCTCTCAACTCCGGCTAGGCAGCAGGCTGCCAAGCCTGCGTGTCTCTCCCCTCAAGGGGAGAGAGCATAACCCTGCGAACGACCGCAACTGCCCGAAAGCTGTCACACCGCCTTCGGCGCCGGGCCCTTCCACGCCAGCAGCGCGCCGGCGAGTAGGGCGGCGAGCGAGGCGTACATGATGCCCGACGCAAGCTCGAGCTGATTGGCGAGCAACACGCCGACGACCCCCGCGACGACCAGCGCGAAGCCGGCGATGCGCGCTATGCCGACGGGTGTGCGCAGCTTTGTTTCGTCGATCGCGGTGCTCTGGCGGATCGATTGCACGACATAGCCCTTGCGCCACATCATCCACAGCAGGATCATGCCCGGGATCGCGGCGACGACCGTCAGCCCCCAGAAGGCGGTCCAGCCGAGCTTCTCCGCGGCATAGCCCGCGGGGCCGGCCATGAAGGTCCGCCCGATCACCGCCACCGACGAGAGCAGCGCGAACTGGGTCGCGGTATAGGCGATGTTCGCCAGGCCCGAGAGATAGACCGCTACGACGGTCAGGCCGATGCCGCTGGTGATATTCTCGGTAACGATCGCCGCGACGAGCATCCAGTAACTGTTGCCGGCGATCGACAGCGCCATGAACATGAGGTTCGAGAACATCATCAAGAGGACCGAGACGAGCAGCGCGCGGCCCATGCCGAGCCACAGCACGAACGGCCCGCCCAGCGCCGAGCCGATGATGAGCGCGGCGAAGCCCCAGATTTTGTTCGCGGTGATATAATCGAGGTCGGCGAATTTGAGATCGACGATCATCGGGCCAAGCATCGCCTGTCCCATGGCGTCGCCGACCTTGTAGACGAGGATGAACAGCAGGATCATCAGCGCGCCGTCGCGGGTCAGGAACTCGCGAAACGGATTGACGACGGTTTCGACGAGCCATTGCCCGGGCTTCATGCCCGACGCGTCGCTGAACCGGTCGACGAACTTGCCCTCGCCGGCCCAGAAGGCGCCGAGCACCGCGGGGAGTACGCAGAGCGTGGTGAGCGCGTAAGCCATCGCCCAGCCGAGCCCCAGCCCTTCCTGCGAAGCGAAATAGATCGTCCCGGCGCCGGCGATCAGATTGCCGGTGCGATAGCCGAACTGGTTGGTGGCGGTGCCGTGGGCGAATTCGTCTTCTTCGAGGATCTCGATGCGATAGGCATCGATGACGATGTCCTGCGTCGCCGAGAAAAAGGCCGTCATGACCGCCCAGAAGAGGAACCAGCCATAATCGCCCGGCTGCGGGTTGCTAGCGCCCATCTGCCAGATCGAGATCACGAGGAAGAACTGGACGAAGAACAGCCAGCTGCGCCGCTGGCCGAGCGCCCTGGTCAGGACGGGCAAGGGAATCTTGTCGACCAAGGGGGCCCACAGGAATTTGATCGTGTAGGGAATGCCGACCATCACCGCGAAACCGATGGTCGTCGGGGTGAAGCCGACCTTCGCCAGCCAGAAGGTCATGGTGGCGGCGATCAGCGTGAAGGGGAAGCCGCTCGAAATGCCGAGGAGGAAAGCGACCGCGGGATTCTTGCGCAGATAGGGCCGGAACGCCGGGACCGCGAGCGCGACGACGACCAGCCCCGCGAGGATGCCGGCGAAAATGAGAAAACGGATAAAATCGACCGACATGTGGCGCTCCCCGCGGACCGCTAGCGAGCGGTTCTGTGCGTGGCGCCAAGGCCTAATGGCTTGGGGTCAAATTGGAAGCGGGTATTTGGCGTGGCGGGTCGCCGGCGAGGCGAGGCGCGGCCGATCAATCGTCCGCTTTGGGGTGGGGAGCGGACCTAAAGATCCTCCCCACGCAAAGCGATGGGGAGGGGGACCGCCGCGAAGCAGTGGTGGAGGGGTCGCGGCGCAGCGCTGACTTTTGACGTCGCAGACCCCTCCGTCAGCCCTGCGGGCTGCCACCTCCCCATCGCTGCGCGTGGGGAGGATCTTAGCGGCAGCTAAAGCCCGATACCGGCCATTGGCGTTACGCGTAGCGGGGCTACGCTGCCTCGGGGCGCCAGTAGGTGGTGAGGCCGCTGACCTTGCGCGGGGCTTCGTTCTTGCACGTCATCGCCTCGAGCGCCTTCAGCGCGGCGACCAGCGCCGAGGCGCTGTGCGGCTTGTTGAGGCAGGCGAGCGCGATGTCGGACGCATCCTCGGGGCACTGGCCGGTGACGAGCAGCACTGCGATGCCGCGGTCGCGCGCGAGGCGGGCGACTTCGCGGCCGGTCATGTCGCCGGCAAGGCCGAGGTCGAGGACGAGCGCGTCGAGCGGTTCGGTCGCCATCAGCGCGACCGCGGCCTCGCCCGAATCGACCGAAGCGACGACGGTGTAACCGCTGTGTTTCAGCGTCCGCTCGTTATCGAACGCGACCAGCGGGTCATCCTCGATGACCAGCAGCCGCTTGATGCACGACGGGCGGGACGCGAACAGCATGACTACTCCCTTTAACGATGCCATGACTCGCTCCGCTTCGTCCCGCAAGATTGCTTGTGCTTGCCATCGACGAAGTGATGCATTTCCGGCTATGAGCGTGATCACAGAGCAACACTCTTGCCCCGAATAACGACAAGAAAGTCACAACCGTTCCCATGAAATCGCCTCGCCCTCCCCGATCCGGCGCCCGACCGGCGCGGCCCGCCGACGACAAGCCCGACGCGCCGCGCGGGCGCCGTGCCGCGCGCGGCGCCGCGCCGCCGCGTAAAGCCCCCACCGAAGCCGAGCGCGAGGACGGGCCGCAGCGCATCGCCAAGCTGCTCGCGCGCGCCGGGGTCGGATCGCGCCGCGACGTCGAAAGGATGATCGAGGAAGGCCGCATCGCGCTCAACGGCGCGGTCATCGTTCAGCCCGCGCCGCTGCTGACCTCGCTCGACGGGCTGACGGTCGACGGCAATCCGGTGGCCAAGCCGGTATCGACGCGGCTCTATCGGTTCCACAAGCCCGCGGGCTGCATCACCGCGGCGCGCGATCCCAAGGGGCGCAAGACGATCTATGACCTGCTGCCCAAGGGGCTGCCGCGGCTGATGCCTGTCGGGCGGCTCGACTATAATACCGAGGGTCTGCTGCTGCTGACCAACGACGGCGAATTCAAGCGCCAGCTCGAACTGCCCGCGAGCGGGGTCGAGCGCACCTATCGCGCGCGGGCGTTCGGCGACATCAGCCAGGCGCAGCTCGAGGAGCTAGCCATGGGGATCGAGATCGACGGCGTGCGTTACGGCAAGATCGACGCCAATCTGGAGCGCCGCACCGGGCGCAACCAGTGGGTCGAGATGACGCTGACCGAGGGCAAGAACCGCGAAGTGCGCAAGGTGCTCGAACATTTCGGGCTGCAGGTCAGCCGGTTGATCCGCACGCGCTATGGCGAGTTTACGCTGGCGGGGCTCGAGATGGGCGACGTCGATGTCGTGCCGCGCGACGAATTGTTCAAATTCCGGCGGCATCTCGGCTGATGCGCGTGATTTCGGGCGCGTGGCGCGGGCGGAAACTGCTGGCGCCGAGGAACGACGCGACGCGGCCGACCGCCGATAGGACGCGCGAAACTTTGTTCTCGATGCTGACGAGCCGGCTCGGGAGCTTCGAGGGGCTTTATGTCGCGGACCTTTTCGCGGGATCGGGGGCGCTGGGGATCGAGGCGCTGTCGCGCGGGGCTGAGCATTGCCTGTTCGGCGAGCAGGACCGCGAGGCGATCGACGCGCTGAAGGCGAATCTCGCGACCTTAGGCGCCGCAGCGCGCGCCGACGTGCGCGCGGGATCGGTGCTGAGCTTGGGACCGGCGAAGCGGAGCTATGACTTGCTGCTGTTCGATGCGCCCTATGGCACGGGCGCGGCGAGCGTGGCGCTCGACAAGCTCAATCGGCTGGGCTGGGTCGCGGCAGACAGCTGGATCTCGATCGAGACCGGCGAAAAGGAGGTCGTCGAGGTCGCGGGATTTATGATCGACGCCGAACGCAAGGTCGGCAAGGCCAAGCTGACGTTGCTGCGGGCGGCTTGATCCTCCCCGTCGCGGAGCGATGGGGAGGTGGCAGCGCGAAGCGCTGACGGAGGGGCGTTGGCGCGACGCTGCGGCCCCTCCACCACTCGCTGCGCGAGCGGTCCCCCTCCCCACGGCTTCGCCGCAGGGAGGATTTAGGCCCTGCCCCGCACCATCAGCAGCCCGAGCCAGCTGACCACGCCCGCCAGCGCGAGGTAGAGGCCGACCGCCGCGGTGCCGCGCCAATCGCCGAGCGCCTGCGCGACGATCGGGGCGGCGGCGCCGCCGAGGATGCCGCCGGCGTTGAAGGTCATCGATGCGCCGGTGTAGCGCACTTCCACCGGGAAGAGCCCTGTCAACCAGGCGCCGAGCGGGCCGTAGACGAGGCCCATCACGAACAGCGCCGAGGCGAGGCCGGCGAAGACCAGCCCCCAGCTTTGCGAGGCGAGCGCGGGGCCGAAGGTGAAGCCGATCAGGATCGTCGCGCCGCAGCCCCAGATGAGCACCTTGTGCGGGCTCGCGGCGTCGCTCCAGTAGCCCGCGAAGACGATGCCGCCCGCCATGAACAGGATCGCACCGAGCTGAATCAGCAGGAACTGCTCCTTGGGATAGCCGAGCGTCGTGGTGCCGTGCGCGAGCGCGAAGCTGGTCGAGAGGTAGAAGATCGCGAAGCAAGCGACGACCGCGAAGGTGCCCGCGAGCGTGGGGAGCAGGTGGCGTTTGAAGAGCTCGCCGATGGGGACGCTGACCGGGCGGTCGGCCTCGAGCGCTGCGGCGAAATCGGGGGTCTCACCGATCTTGAGCCGCACCCAGAGACCCAGGCCGACGAGCACCGCCGAGAGCAGGAAGGGAATGCGCCAGCCCCAGGCGGCGAAATCGCTGTCGCTCAGCCACAGGCCGAGCAGCAGGAAGAGGCCGTTGGCGGCGATGAAGCCGACCGGCGCGCCGAGCTGGGGCACCATACCGAAGCGCGCGCGCCAGCCTGGCGGGGCGTTCTCGACCGCGAGCAGCGCCGCGCCGCCCCACTCGCCGCCGAGTCCGAAGCCCTGGCCGAAGCGCAGGATGCAGAGCAGGAGCGGCGCGACCCAGCCGACCATCGCATAGGTCGGCAGGAAGGCGATGAGCAAGGTCGACACGCCCATCAGCATCAGCGAGGCGACGAGCGTCGATTTGCGCCCGATGCGATCGCCATAATGACCGAAGACGATCGCGCCGACGGGGCGCGCGAAAAAGGCGAGCCCAAAGCTCATGAAGCTGAGCATCAATTGCGCCGAGGGCGATTCGGAGGGGAAGAAGAGCGGGCCGAAGACGAGCGCGGCGGCGGTGCCGTAGATGTAGAAATCGTAGAACTCGACTGCGGTGCCGACGAGGCTGGCGGTCAGGATGCGCCGGTGCTGCCGATAGGGTTCCAGGTTCATGGCGGTTTGCTCTGCCCCTTGTTGTCGGGAGGGCTTTGAACGCGGAATGGGAGGGGAGCAAGGGGGATGCTGGGTGTTCGGTTCGGGGTGGGGAGCAGACGTTGATTTCCCCTCTCGCAGGCGGGAGGGGTTGGGGGTGGGCAGCACCGGTGCAGATGCCCACCCCGCTGCGACCAGGGCGCAAGCGCCCAAGTCTCGCTGCCTCTCCCGCCTGCGGGAGGGGACATTAGTTCAATCCCTCGACGCCCGCTTCCGCCCGATACGCGCTATTCCCCACCCCTCTCAACCCCACGACTCCTCTAAATCCTTGACTTTCTGTCGCCCACCCCTTATTTCGGTCCTCGCTAACGTCGCCTGCGACGGAAATTTGATACCCTTTCGGGGGCTGATACTTCCCTTCCCACGCTACCAGCTCCGCCGGTGCTTTTGCCGGTGGATTCCCTGTTTTCGTGAAAGGAAACACCCCATGCCGATCGGCACCGTCAAATTTTTCAACTCCGACAAGGGTTATGGCTTCATCTCGAATGAAGATGGCTCGGGCGACGCGTTCGTCCACATCACTGCCGTCGAACGCGCCGGAATGGGCTCGCTCGACAAGGACCAGCGCGTCTCGTACGAGCTGGAAACCGGCAAGAATGGCAAGACCTCGGCCGTGAACCTCCAGTCGGCCTGATTATTGGCCAAAGAAGAAATCCTCACCTTCGATGGTGTGATCGATGAAATCCTGCCCGACGCGCGTTTTCGCGTCGTGCTGGAAAATGGTCACCGCATCATCGCCTATACCGCCGGCCGGATGCGACGCTTTCGCATCCGGTCGGTCGTCGGCGATGCCGTGCGGATCGAAATGACCGCTTATGACCTCAGCAAGGGCCGGCTCGTCTATCGCGAGCGTGGCAATGCCCCGGTCACCGGACAGCGCCAGCGGCGCTGATCCCAAAAACCATAAATAACAGAAAATTGGATACCATGTTTCAGAACAACTCTATCTTTCCCGCCCTGCCGGCGCTGCCGCTGGCGGGCAAGGCGATGATGGTCAAGCCGACCGTCCGCCGGCGCCCGACGCTGTCGCGGCGCGAACTTCGGCGCCTGATCGCCGACATGATCGACTGATCGACCGGTCGCCCCCTGCGGGCGATCATCATACACAACACAGGAGAGCGTCCGTGTCGGCCACCAGTGACTTCTACCGCTTGCAAGCCGAAAAATGCGCCGGCGATGCGGATTCGTCCGCCCTCCCCGAAGTCCGCGCGCGCAATATGCGCGCTGCGGCCGCCTGGCAGTCGATGGCCGACAAGCTGGTGCTGACCGAAACCACGCGGGCCAAGGCGGTCGCGCGCAAGGAAGCCGAAGCCCGCGCCGCCGAGTAGGCAGCGCGTCGGCATTCGTCGCGCCGCGCTGGACAGCGCGCGCGCCGTTCCCTAATCGTTCGCGCGTGAACGACCTCCCCGCCTCCCCCGACCCGACCCGCACCGACCCGTCGGACCCGCCTTATCTGACCGGCCTGAACGGGCCGCAGCGGCAGGCGGTGCTGACCACCGAGGGCCCGGTGCTGATGCTCGCGGGCGCCGGCACCGGCAAGACCGCGGCGCTGACCGCGCGGCTGGCGCATATCATCGCGACGCGGCGCGCCTGGCCGTCCGAAATCTTGGCGGTGACCTTCACCAACAAGGCGGCGCGCGAGATGCGCGAGCGCATCGGGCGGATGATCGGCGACGCGGTCGAGGGAATGCCGTGGCTCGGCACCTTCCACAGCATCGCGGCAAAAATGCTGCGGCGGCACGCCGAACTCGTTGGGCTGCAGAGCAATTTCACGATCCTCGACACCGACGATCAGCTTCGCGTGCTGAAGCAGCTGATCCAGGCCGAGGGGCTCGACGAGAAGCGCTGGCCGGCACGGCAGCTCGCGGGGCTGATCGACAAATGGAAGAACCGCGGGCTCGTGCCCGGCGACCTCGATGCCGCGGACAAGGATGCCTATGCCGACGGCAAGGGGCAGCATTTTTACGCGCTATACCAGGCGCGGCTGAAGACGCTGAATGCCTGCGATTTCGGCGACCTGCTGCTGCACATGCTGGTGATATTGAAGACACACCGCGACGTGCTCGAGCAATATCAGGCGCGCTTCAAATATATCCTGGTCGACGAATATCAGGACACCAACGCCAGCCAATATCTGTGGCTTAGGCTGCTGGCGCAAGCGCGCAAGAATATCTGCTGCGTCGGCGACGACGACCAGTCGATCTATTCGTGGCGCGGCGCCGAGGTGGCGAACATCCTGCGCTTCGAGAAGGATTTTCCGGGCGCGACGGTGATCCGGCTCGAACAGAATTACCGCTCGACGCCGCAGATCCTGGCCGCGGCGTCGGCGCTGATCGCGCAGAATTCGGGCCGGCTGGGCAAGACGCTGTGGACCGAGCTCGAACCGGGCGACAAATTGCGCGTCGTCGGGGTGTGGGACGGGCCCGAGGAGGCACGGCGGATCGGCGAGGAGCTGGAAACGCTGCAGCATCGGCGGGTGTCGCTCGACCGCACCGCGATCCTGGTGCGCGCGCAGTTCCAGACGCGCGAGTTCGAGGACCGCTTCATCGCGATCGGCATGCCGTACCGCATCGTCGGCGGTTACCGCTTCTACGAGCGCGCCGAAATCCGCGATGCGCTGGCCTATCTGCGGCTGGTGCAGTCGAACGCCGACGACCTCGCCTTCGAGCGGATCGTCAATGTGCCCAAGCGCGGGCTGGGCGACAAGGCGATCGCGCGAATCCATCAGTTCGCGCGCGCCGAGCGGCTGCCGCTGCTCAATGCCGCGGCGCGGATTACCGAGACCGACGAGTTGACCCCACAGGCGCGGCGCCAGCTTGCGAATTTCGTCGCGCAAATGCGCGGCTGGGCGGCGAAGGCGGGCGAGCTGTCTCATCCCGAGCTGACGCAGCTGATCCTCGACGAATCGGGCTATACCGCTATGCTGCAGGCCGACCGCAGCGCCGAGGCCGCGGGACGGCTCGAGAATCTGTCCGAACTCGTGCGCGCGATGGAGGAATATGAGTCGCTCGAAGCGTTCCTCGAGCATGTCAGCCTGGTCATGGACCGCGACCAGAACGACGACACCGAAACGGTGACGATCATGACGATCCACGCGGCGAAAGGCCTGGAGTTCGACCATGTCTTCCTCGCGGGTTGGGAGGACGGGGTGTTTCCCTCGCAGCGTTCGATGGACGAGGGTGGCACCGCGAGCCTAGAAGAAGAACGCCGCCTCGCCTATGTCGCGATCACCCGGGCGCGCGAGCGCGCGAGCATCTATCACGCCGCGAACCGGCGCATCTACGGCCAGTGGATGAGCAGCATCCCGAGCCGCTTCATCGCCGAGATCCCGCCCGAGCATGTCGACATGGAGAATAGTTTCGGCGGCGGGCAGAGCCTGTGGCGCGCGAACTGGTCGGCGCAGGGCGATCCCTTCGCGCATGTCGCCGAGCGGCAACCGGCGCGAACGATGACGCGTGGGCCGGCATGGCAGCGCGCGGTCGCGGCGTCGTCGACGGTGACGCATGCCCCGGCGCCGAGCGAGCGCGGGCCGGCGGCGTCGGTCGGCGCCAAGCCGCGCTCCGACCTCGCGATCGGGATGCGCGTGTTTCACGAGAAATTCGGTTATGGCGAGATCGCCGACATCGACGGCAACAAGCTGGAGGTCGAGTTCGAGCAGGCCGGGAGCAAAAGGGTGCTCGACAGTTTTGTGAAGGCGGGCTGAGGGGCTGGGCTGGTAGCCTGATTCCTTATGTGATCCCGGCGAAAGCCGGGGCCCAGGCAGCTAGCTCGGCCTTCCTCTCATGGACCCCGGCTTTCGCCGGGGAACATAAATCCCCGACTGTCACCTTCGTCACCCCGGGCTCGACCCGGGGTCCCGCTTTGCCCCCGTCGAGTAGCGAGAGCCCGGGGTGAAGACTAGGAAACGGCCGCTAACGCCCGAAATCCGTCCCCAATCCCCGCCCCACAATCCCTATTGTCAACCAGATTAGTTATGATACTCCATCACGCGCGGCCACGAGTCGCGTTTTGGGAGAATCTTACATGAAAAAGAAGCTCTTAGCGGGCGCGATGGCGCTCGCCCTGGTCGGCTGCGGTCAAAAGCAGGCTGACGAATCCGCTGCCTCTTCCTCCCCCACCGCCGACACCGCAGCCGAAAGTGTCGAGGGCGCCGCCACCCCCGCGGCGCGCTCGACCGACGAAGAGGTGCCGGGCGTATCGATCTCTTCCGCCCCCGGGGTCGCTTTCGATTACAGTTACTCCTTCCGGCTCGACGACGGCCTGATCTCGACAGTCCAGCAGGAGCATGCCGAGGCGTGCGAGATTTTGGGCACCGCGCGTTGCCGCATCGTCGACGTGCGTTATCAGCTCAACGACGAGAAGCGCGTCGAGGCGCAGACGCAGTTCGCGCTCGATCCGGGCATCGCGCGGCGTTTCGGCGCCGATGCGATCGCCAGCGTCGAAAAGGCCGAGGGCGTGCTCGCCGACGCGAGCGTTGCGGGCGAGGATGTCGGCAGCCAGATCGCGGCGTCGCAGGTGCGGAGCGCCGGCGCCACGGCCGAGGTCGAGCGGCTCGAGGCGCGGCTGAAAGCGGGCGGGCTCGACAAGAATGAGCGCGCCGAGATCCTGGCGCAGATTTCGTCGCTGAAGGGCGAGCTGACCGACCAGCGCGCGTCGCGCAAGGCGGGCGAGGCGCGGATCGCGACGACAAGCGTGGTGTTCAACTATGTCGGCAGCGGCGGGTTGCCGGGCATCGGGCACAGGAACCCATTCGCCGACGCGGGCGAGACATTGATGTTCAGCGGCGGGACCGCGCTCTTCGTGCTGACGCTGGGCGCCGCGGTGCTGCCCTGGGCGCTGCTCGTCGGGTTGCTGGTGCTCGTGTGGCGCAGCAATGCGGTGATTGCGCTCCGCCGCCGGCTGGGCGGCAAGCCCGCGCCCGAGACCCCGGGGAGCTGACGAAGCACCGGCGTCGCTTGCAAAGGTCCCTTGCCGCGTTATGGCAACCCCAAATACACGGCAAGGGACAGGACGACGATGAGCAATCCGGGAATGGACGCCGATATCTACGAAGCCTTTATCGAGCAGTTGCAGCGTTATGTGCGCGAGCGGCTGATCCCCGCGGAGGATCAGCTCGAGGAACTCGGGCGCGTTCCCGACGACATTCTTGCGGAAATGAAGGACATGGGGTTGTTCGGCATCACCATGGCGCCCGAATATGGCGGCGCGGGGATGAACACGAGCCAGTATGTCAATTTCATCAAGGAAATCGCTTATGCATCACCCGCTTACCGCTCGATCCTGTCGATCAACATCGGCATGGTGTGCAAGTCGATCACGGGCTTCGGGACCGAGGCGCAGAAGGCCGAATGGCTGCCCAAGCTGGCGACCGGGACCATCGCCGCCTTCGGGCTGACCGAGCCCGACAGCGGGTCGGACAGCGCCGCGATGAAGACGCGCGCGGTGCGCGACGGCAACGGCTATGTGCTCAATGGCACCAAGCGCTACATCACCAACGCGCCCTTCGCCGACGTCATCCTGGTGATGGCGCGCACCAATGCCGAGGCCTTGCCCAAGAACGCCCATGTCAGCGCCTTTCTGGTGCCGCGCGACGCGCCGGGTGTGTCGATCGGCAAGCCCGACGGCAAGATGGGCCAGGCAGGCTCGCAGATCGCCGACGTGATCCTGGAGGATGTGCATGTCGATGGCGATGCGTTGCTTGGCGGCGAGGAGGGCATCGGCTTCCGCGCGGCGATGCAGAGCCTCGACAACGGGCGGTTGTCGGTCGCGGCGGCGAGCGTCGGTTACGCCAAGCGGATGCTCGACGCGGGGCTGCAATATGCCATGGAGCGTAAGGCGTTCGGCGAGCCGATCGCCAATTTCCAGCTGATCCAGGCGATGCTCGCCGACAGCAAGGCCGAAATCTATGCCGCCGAATGCATGCTGACCGACGCCTGCGCGCGCGCCGACCGCGGCGAAAAGATCATCGTCGAGGCCGCCGCGACCAAGATGTTCGCGAGCGAAATGTGCGGGCGCGTCGCCGACCGCGTGGTGCAGATCCACGGCGGCGCGGGTTATCTCAAGGAATATCTCGCCGAGCGCTTCTATCGCGACTGCCGCATTTACCGCATTTATGAAGGGACGACGCAGATCCAGCAGCTAGTCATCGCGAAGAATATGATTCGGGATTATGCGGGGTAGATGACCGACGACCATAATAAAAAATACACCCTTCCAGAAATTCATGTCAGGGGGATTCTATCGCGTCGTTCCAGATTTTCTCCAGAATCTCGTTATATTCGCATTTAGAATAATAAGTATGGAGATTTTCTGCGGCATTCTTCGCGGCCTCTTCATTGCGTCCTCTAGCGACTTTCTCCCAATCCACGCGGTCATTTAGCGAGATTTCTCCGCATTGAGTTCGAGACGGAACGAGCACATATCCTTCGCTGTCCGGTCCGGGCCATATAGCGGAAACAAAAATGCAAGCTGCTATACCGGATACAAAAGCGGCGATAATTTTGGTTTGAATGAGTTTCACCGTTTTCTCCTATCCTGTCGCACGCCGACCGAGAATATAGGGGTACAGCAAAGCCGAATGTGCCGAAGAAGTTTCACTAAATGCTATATCGCGACTGCCGCATTTACCGCATTTATGAAGAGACGACGCAGATCCAGCAGCTAGTCATCGCGAAGAACATGATTCGGGATTATCCGGGCTAAGCGGTTCGGTATGTGGGGAAAAAGGGTCGCTGGTGGAGCCGAGGGGAATCGAACCCCTGACCTCTGCAGTGCGATTGCAGCGCTCTCCCATCTGAGCTACGGCCCCGCGACCGGGCGCTCTTAACCGCGCGGGATCGCACTGACAATATGATTTCTGACGATCGGACGACCGACATAGAGTGAGGGGGATAGGATGGCGCGAGCGTGGCACCTGACCAGCCGGCCGGCGGGCCTGCCAGCGATGGACAATTTTGCGCTGCGCGAAATCCCCGACGCGCCGCTCCAGCCCGACCAGCTGCGTGTGAAGAACCTGTGGCTGTCGGTCGACCCTTATATGCGCGGACGGATGAACGACGCGAAAAGCTATGCGGCGAGCTTCCAGATCGACCAGCCGATGACCGGCGGCGCGATCGGCGAGGTGGTCGAGAGCCGCATGGAGGGCTTTGCGCCCGGCGACCTGATCCTGCACATGGGCGGCTGGCGCGACGGCGGGGTGATCGGCCTCGACATGTCGCCGAACAAGCTGCCGCGCGCGGCGCTCGATGCGGGCATGTCGCCGCAGACCTTTCTCCACAATATGGGGCTGACCGGCGGGACGGCGTGGATCGGGCTGCTGCGCGTCGCGGCGGCGAAGCCCGGCGACACGGTGTTCGTGTCGGCGGCGGCGGGCGCGGTCGGATCGGCGGTGGTGCAGATCGCCAAGGCGCGCGAGATGACCGTGATCGGCTCGGCGGGCGGCGCCGACAAATGCGCCTGGGTCGACGATCTGGGCGCCGATGCGGTGATCGACTACAAGGCGGGGCCGGTCTTGCCGCAGCTGGCGGCGGCGCTCGAGACGCTCGGCAAGCCGGGGATCGACGTCTATTTCGACAATGTCGGCGGCGAGCATCTCGACGCGGCTTTTGCGGTGGCGAACGACTTCGCGCGCTTCGCGATCTGCGGGATGATCGACGTCTATAACGACGGCAAGGCACAGGAGATGAAATATATCATCCGCACCATCCCCGCGCGCATCCGCATGGAAGGTTTCATCTACACCGACCAGTTCTTCGACTGCATGGAGGAATTCTACGCCGACATGGGCGGGCTGATCGCCAGCGGCGCGGTGACGATGCGCGAGACGGTACACGAGGGGCTGGAAGCAACGCCCGAGGCGTTCCTCGGGCTGTTTGCGGGGGCGAATATGGGGAAGATGCTGGTTCGGGTTTGACTTGGATTCATCCGCTTCGACCCGACTCTGACCCTTCAACCCGCTTGTGTCGAGCGAAGTCGAGACACACCGAAGCGGCGCGCGCCTTCACGTGTCTCGACTTCGCTCGACACAAACGGAAATAGAGGATTGCGCAAGGCGGCATTCGCCGCCCGCCTTGCTCAGCTACCGAAACCGAACTGCAAAAAATCCGGCATCGGGCCGTTCCAGCCGTCGTCGGGGCCGTCGTCGTCCTGCTGGCGCGGCTTCGGCGGAGCGGGCTTTCGGTCTTCGGCCTTGCGAGCGGGCTTCGGTGCCGGCTTTTCGGCGGCGGGTTCCGAGCGGGGCGCTTCGGCGCGTTTCGGTTCGGCGGCGGGCTTGGCACGGCCGCGGCCTCCGCGTTCGGAGCGCTCGCGGCGCGGTTCGCGGTCTTCGCGCGGTTCGGCCTTCGCCGCGTGCGCGTCGGCCTTATCCGTGCCGTGGATCGGAATGGTATAGCCCGTCAGCTTCTGGATATTGTCGATCGCCTCGTCGTCCGAGGGGGTAACGAGCGTGAACGCCCGCCCCTTTGCGCCCGCGCGGCCGGTGCGGCCGATGCGGTGGACATAGTCGTCGGGGTGCCAGGGGGCGTCGAAGTTGAAGACGTGGCTGACACCCTTCACGTCGAGGCCGCGCGCGGCGACGTCGGAGGCGACGAGGATGTTGATGACGCCGGTCTTGAAACGGTCGAGTTCGGCGGTGCGGCTCGACTGGTCCATGTCGCCCTGGATCTCGCCCGCCTTATAACCTTCGCGCTGCAGCACCTTTGCCAGCTCGCGCACCGTCGTTTTGCGGTTGCAGAAGACGATCGCGGTGTGGACCTTTTCGGATTCGATCAGGCTGCGCAGCGTGTCGCGCTTGCCGCGTTCGCTGGTCTTGACCAGGAACTGCTCGATATTCTCGTTGCGGCTCGCGGGGCGCGCGACCTCGATCGTCTTGGGGTTCGAGAGGAACTTGTCTGCCAGCTTCTTGATCGGCGGCGGCATCGTCGCGGAAAACAAAAGCGTCTGGCGATTCGCGGGCAGCTTGGTGCAGATATTCTCGATGTCGGGGATGAAGCCCATGTCGAGCATGCGGTCGGCCTCGTCGATGACGAGAAGGTTGCAGCCGGTGAGCAGGATCTTGCCGCGCTCGAACAGGTCCATCAGGCGGCCTGGGGTCGCGATGAGCACATCGACGCCCTTTTCGAGCGCCTTGACCTGATCGCCCATCTGGACGCCGCCGATGAGCAGCGCCATCGAGAGCTTGTGATATTTGCCGTATTTCTCGAAATTCTCGGCGACCTGCGCCGCGAGTTCGCGCGTCGGTGCGAGGATCAGCGAGCGCGGCATGCGCGCGCGGGCGCGGCCCTGGGCGAGGATGTCGATCATCGGCAGCACGAAGGATGCGGTCTTGCCCGTCCCCGTCTGGGCGATGCCGATGATGTCGCGCATCATCAGCACCGAGGGGATCACGCCCGCCTGGATCGGGGTCGGGGTGTCATAGCCCGACTCGTCGATCGCGCGCATAAGTTCGTCGGAGAGGCCGAGGTCGGCAAATTTCATAGGGTCATCTTGTCCGGAAAGGTGGAGCGTGCGGCCGCCCACGCTGGCCGATGCTGCGGCGCCCTTGCGGAACTAAGCGTGGAAAGTCAAGGAAAGCCGGTCGAAAACCGCGATTAATCGTCGCCGCGCACCGCAATGAGCAGGCGGAACTTGTCGACCTCGCATTTGGTGCCGCTGCGCGCGTGGATTTCGTCGCGATCCTCGCAGAGCTTTCCGTCCTTGTTGCCCTTCATGTAGAAGCCTGCATAGAAATCGAGCGCGCGGCAGCCGCGATTGAGCTGGGCGCGGAGGCGCTCCTTCTGCCGCGTGATCAGTTCGATGCTGTCGCGCTGGACCGCCTGCATGCCGACGATGTTGCGCATCGCGACGCATTTTGGGGCCTTGGTCTCTTTCCAGACGATCGGCGCCTGCTGGCGCGGGCGCGGTGCCTCGCTGCGGCTGGCGGCGAAATTGTTGAGCTGGCTGCGCTGCGCGGGGACGCGGATGATCAGCTGCTGTTCGATGACGACCTGAAAGACGGGCGTGTCGGGGCTTTCGGGCATTGGCACCATCGCGGCGATCGGTTCGGGCGCGGCGGCGGGCATTTCGGCATCGGCCGCCGGGGCCGAGGCGGCGAGCAACAGGGCGGCGACCATCACCACGGCCGGTGGGTCGCCCCTATGGCGCGTCGACGATCAGCGAAATCCACCCGAAGCTCCCAAATCCAAACCGCTGGACGTGCAAGCCCCGCTCGTCCATTGGCTCCCCCAATAGCGCGGATGATTGAACAGCAAATGAACTGTTGTCGACCCATTTTGACGAAGCGTCACCTCGCCGGGGGTGACGCGCGATGACCGCGGCGCCGTCGGAGGCGCTGCTGGGCCGGCTCGCGGCACTGCTGGGACCCAAGGGGTTTACCCAGGATGCGGACGTCCTCGCCCCCTGGCTCACCGACTGGCGCGGGCGCTATCATGGGCGCGCTTCCGCGATGCTGTCGCCGGCGAGCACCGAGGAAGTGGCGGCGGTGGTGCGGCTCTGCGCCGAAGAAGGCGCGGCGATCGTGCCGCAGGGCGGCAACAGCGGCATGGTTGGCGGCGCAACCCCCGATGCGAGCGGCGCGCAGCTGTTGCTCAGCACAAGGCGGCTGAACCGGGTACGGAGCATCGATACCGAGGCGCGGATCGCGGTCGCCGAGGCTGGGGTGATCCTGCAGAATTTCCACGAGGCGGCGCTGGCCGAGGGGCTACGCTTTCCGCTGACTTTGGGCGGCAAGGGGTCGGCGACGATCGGCGGGCTGGTGTCGACCAACGCCGGCGGCACGCAGGTGCTGCGCCACGGGACGATGCGGACGCTGGTCGCGGGGATCGAGGCGGTGCTGCCCGACGGCAGCGTCTTCGACGGGCTGGCGCCGCTCAAGAAGGACAATCGCGGCTACGACCTGCGCCACCTGTTTTGCGGCGCCGAGGGCACGCTGGGGATCGTTACCGCCGCGTCGCTGCACCTGATCCCTACCGCCGAGGCGCGCGCGACGGCGTGGATCGGGCTCGGATCGCCCGACGAAGCGCTGGGTCTGCTGCGCGCGCTCGACGCGGCGATCGGGTCGCCGTTGGAAGGCTTCGAGATCGTGCCGCAGCCGTGCCTCGACGCGGTGCTGCGCCATATTCCGCAGACGCGGCATCCGCTGGGTGCCGACCAGCCCTGGTATGCGCTGGTCGAGCTGGCGGGCGATGCGGGGGATGAATTGGGGGCGCGGCTGGAGACGGCGCTGGGCGCCGCGCATGCGCGGGGGCTGATCGCCGATGCGGTGATCGCGCGGAGCGAGCGCGAGAGCGAGGATTTCTGGCGGCTGCGCGATTCGATTTCGGAAGCCGAGCGCGCCGAAGGGCCCGCGATCCAGCACGACGTCAGCGTGCCGGTGGCGGCGATGCCGCGCTTCATTGCGGAGAATCCGGCGCGGTTGGCGGCCGCCTTTCCCGGCATCCGCGCGCTGTCCTTTGGGCATCTCGGCGACGGTAATATCCATCATCATGTCCAGCCGCCGGCGGGGGTGGACGGGGCGGCGTGGCTGACCGAGCATGGCGAGGACGCGAGCCGGATTGTCTATAAGCATGTGATCGAGCTCGGCGGATCAATCTCGGCCGAGCATGGCATCGGGCAGATGAAACGCGACGTCTTTGCGGCGCTCGACAGCCCGGCGCGGCTCGCGGTGCTGCGCGGGGTGAAGGTGGGGCTGGATCCCAAGGGTTTGTTCAATCCGGGGAAATTGTTGGGTTAGAGGCGGTATCGGGCGATCGCTGCCGTTCCCCAGCCTTGTCATTCCCGCGGAAGCGGGAACCTAGTGTGGGGTAAGCCGACGCACGCCCTGGGTCCCGCTTTCGCGGGGATGACAAACAAGAAGTGGCCGCTCCCCACCCCCAAGCGGTCATCGATCCGATCGGTCGGTCTCCCTCACGCCGCGTGGAACTGCTCCGGGGTCAGCGCCATCATCGCCTCGCTGCCCGCCTCGATCTTGCGGCGGAGCGCGCCGGCGTCGGGCATGAAGCGTTCGGCGAAATGGCGCGCGGTGACCAGCTTGGCCTCCATGAAGGCCTTGTCGCCGCGGCCTTCGGCGAGCGCCTTCTGCGCCGCCTCGGCCATCATCAGCCACATCGAACCGAGCGCGACGATGCCCATGATGTGCATATAGTGATGCGCGCCGGCACCGACATTGTTGGGGTTCGCCATGCCGTTCGCCATGAACCACATCGTCGCGGCCTTGAGCTCGCCATTGGCCTTTTCGAGCCGCTCCGCAAAATCCTCGAGTTCGGGCACGCCCTTGGCGCGCGCGCATTCGCCGTCGACCACCGCGAACAGCGCCTGCACCGCACGCCCGCCGTTCTGCGCGAGCTTGCGCCCGACGAGGTCCATCGCCTGAACGCCGTTCGCGCCCTCGTAGATCATGGTGATACGGGCGTCGCGGACATACTGCGACATGCCTTGCTCTTCGATATAGCCGTGGCCGCCGAAGACCTGCTGCGCGTTGGTCGCGACGTCATAGCCCTTATCGGTGCCATAGCCCTTGATCACGGGGGTGAGCAGGCTGACGAGGTCGTCGGCACGCTGGCGTTCCTCCTCGGTCTCGGCGACGTGCGCGAGGTCGACCTGGAGCGCGCCCCACAGGCAGAGCGCGCGAAGGCCCTCGACGGTCGCCTTGGCGTCCATCAGCATGCGGCGGACGTCGGGGTGGACGAAGAGCGGGTCGGCCTTTTCCTGCGGGTCGGCGGGGCCGGTGAGCGCGCGGCCCTGGCGGCGGTCCTGCGCATATTGCACGGCGTTCTGGAAGGCGATGTCGGCCTGACCGAGCCCCTGGATGCCGACGCCGAGGCGCGCGGCGTTCATCATCACGAACATCGCGGCAAGGCCCTTATTCTCCTCGCCGACCATCCAGCCCTTCGCGCCGTCGTAGTTCATCACGCAGGTCGAATTGGCGTGGATGCCCATCTTGTGCTCGATCGAGCCGCATTGCAGCGTATTGCGCTCGCCGAGTGTGCCGTCTTCGTTCACGAGATATTTGGGCACGATGAAGAGCGAGATGCCCTTGACGCTGTCGGGAGCGTCGGGGGTCTTCGCGAGCACGAGGTGGACGATATTTTCCGTGAGGTCGTGCTCGCCCGACGAGATGAAGATCTTGGTGCCGGTGACCGCATAGCTGCCGTCGCCGTTCGGCACCGCGCGGGTGCGGATGAGGCCGAGGTCGGTGCCGCAATGCGGCTCGGTCAGGTTCATCGTGCCGCCCCATTCGCCCGAGATCATCTTCGGGACATAGACCGCCTTCTGTTCGTCGCTGCCCTTGACGAGGATCGCGGCGACCGCGGCCTGGGTCAGGCCGGGGTACATCGAGAAGGCCTGGTTCGCGGCCATGCGATATTCCTCGACCGGGAAACCGACGACGTGCGGCAGCGCCTGGCCGCCGAACTCCTCGGGCGCAGTGAGCAGGGTCCAGCCCGCGTCGCAATAGGCCTTGTACGCTTCCTTGAAGCCCTTTGGCGTAGTGACGCTGCCGTCGTCGTGGCGCGTGCAGCCTTCCTGGTCGCCTGAATAGTTGATCGGGAAGAGCACTTCCTCGCAGAATTTGCCGGCCTCGGTCAGCACCGCCTCGACGAGGTCGGGGCTGGCGTTGGCGAAGCCCGGGAGATTCGAATAGCGCTCGATCCCGAGCACGTCGTTGATCAGGAACAGCGAGTCTTGAACGGGGGCGCGATAGACGGGCATGCGACATCTTTCCGAAAAATCAGGGGTTGGCGATGGGTCTCGCCCGGGGAGTCATTATTGGCGAAAAATCAGTTCGCGGTTTGGCGCGCGTCGACCTTTTTGACCATGTCGATGAAACGCGCCAGTTCGTCGACGGCGCTGTCGATATCATCGCGCTGGCGCTGGAGCAACGCGATGCGCTCCTGGCATTTCTCGATCGTCACCTGGCGCTGGGTCTTGCGCCCGTCGCCGACGTCGTAGAGGTCGATCATCTCGCGGATATCGGCGAGGCTGAAGCCGGTGCGCTTGGCGCGCAGAATCCAGGCGAGCCGGGCGCGGTCACGCTTCGAGTAGATGCGCGACAATCCCTTGCGCGACGGGCTGATCAGCCCCTCGTCCTCGTAGAAACGCAGCGCGCGGGCGGTCACCCCGAATTCGGACGACAGATCGGTGATGCTGAACTGTTCGCGTCCGAGATGGTCGGGGGTGTCGATATGGGCGTGGCCGTATTCGTCGGTCATCGCGCGAGTCTAGTTTCCGTTGACGTGAACGTCAAGGCTGGCCGGTGTCGGAAAAAGGCCGCGGATCAGGTGTCGCAGGGCCTTGTCATATTGCCGTCATCACCCTTCATCTGCAAGCCTTTTGCGTCGGCCTCAGACCAGCTGGCGCGCGGCAGGCGCAGCCCCGACAGCGAGGCGCGCGCGGGGCAAAGATTGTCGCATTGCGATGGCAGGCTGCCGGGCAGGCGCAGTTCGTCCTCTTCCTCGCGCACCAGCGCGCTGCACCCCTCGGCGCCCGCGAAATCGAGCCGCCAGCCGTCGCCGTCGCGCGTCACCTTGCCCTGCGCCTCGCAGGTTAGGCCGGGGCCATAGGCGGCGGTGAGCGCGAAGCGCCAGCGCCCGGCGCCGTCGGGGACGACGCACATCGCGTCGCGGCCGATATCGTGGCGGCGCTCATAGGCGCCGGTTAGGTCGGCGGCCTCGGGGCGCACCACGCCGCGCTCGCGCGCCGCCATCTCGAGCGGGTTGTCGGCATCGCCCTGCCCCGCCTCGGGCGCCGGACGGCTGCAGGCGGCGAGCAGCAGGAGGAGAGCGAGGCTAGCCCTGCGCATCGTCGTCGAGGAACGTCAAAGATCCGTCGGCCTCGACGCGGCGGTAGAAGCAGGAGCGGCGCCCGGTGTGGCACGCCGGACCCGCGGGGGTCACGCGCAGCAGCAGCGCGTCCTGATCGCAATCGACGCGCATCTCGACCATCGTCAGCCCATTGCCCGAGGTTTCGCCCTTGCGCCACAGGGCCCCGCGCGAACGCGACCAGAAATGCGCCTGCCCCGTTTCCTGCGTCAGGCGGATCGCGTCGGCGTTCATATGCGCGACCATCAGCAGCGCGCCGGTCGCGGCATCGGTGACGATCGCGGTCACCAGCCCGGCGGCGTCGAAGCGCGGGTCGAAGCGGTCGATGCTGTCGCGGATATCGGTCATTGGGCGCGCTTTAGAGCAGGTCACGGGCCGCTGTCACGCAAGAGTCCAAATTGGGGGGGCGACATTTGCGATTCCCCTCACTATATGCGCCGCAGTCACTGCCCCGCACAGCTGGACAAAAATGCTCACCACACACCCGTTTGACGACGACAAGCTCCGCGAGGAGTGCGGCGTCTTTGGTATCCACGGCGCCGAGAGCGCCGCCGCGGTGGTCGCGCTGGGCCTCCACGCGCTCCAGCATCGCGGCCAGGAGGCGGCGGGCATCACGGCCTTCGACGGCAAGGAGTTCCATACACACCGTGCGATGGGGCATGTCGCGGGCAATTTCGACCGCGACGACATCATGCGCCAGCTTGCGGGCGCGTCGGCGGTCGGCCATGTGCGTTATTCGACGACGGGCGAGACCGCGCTGCGCAACGTCCAGCCGCTCTATGCCGACCTCTCGACCGGCGGTTTCGCGGTCGCGCACAACGGCAATATTTCGAACGCCACGGCGCTGAAGAAGATCCTCGTCCGCCGCGGCTCGATCTTCCAGTCGACCAGCGATACCGAGGTGATCATCCACTTGGTCGCGACGTCGAACTATCGCACCCTGCTCGACCGTTTCATCGACGCGCTGAAGCAGGTCGAAGGCGCTTATTCGCTGATTTGCCTGACCGCCGAGGGCATGATCGGCTGCCGTGACCCGCTGGGCATCCGCCCGCTGGTGATCGGCAAGCTCAACGACGCCTATATCTTCGCCTCCGAAACCGTCGCGCTCGACGTCGTCGGCGCCGATTTCGTGCGCTCGGTCGAGCCCGGCGAGCTGGTGATCGTGCGCGACGGCCAGCTGACCTCGCACCACCCTTTTGCCCAGCGCCCCGCGCGCCCGTGCATCTTCGAATATGTCTATTTTTCGCGCCCCGATTCGATCGTCGACGGGACGAGCGTCTATTCGGTGCGCAAGGCGATCGGCGCCGAACTGGCGCGCGAGAACGGCGTCGAGGCCGACCTGGTCATCCCGGTTCCCGATTCGGGCACCCCGGCGGCGATCGGCTATGCGCAGGAATCGGGCATTCCGTTCGAGCTGGGCATCATCCGCTCGCATTATGTCGGGCGCACCTTCATCCAGCCGGGCGACAAGGTTCGCCACCTGGGCGTCAAGCTGAAGCACAATGCCAACCGCGCGCTGATCGCGGGCAAGCGCATCGTGCTGATCGACGATTCGATCGTGCGCGGCACGACGAGCCTGAAGATCGTGCAGATGATGCGCGATGCGGGCGCCGCCGAAGTGCATATGCGCATCGCGAGCCCCCCGACGCAGCACAGCTGCTTCTATGGCGTGGACACCCCCGAGCGCGCCAAGCTGCTCGCGGCGCAGATGACGGTCGGGCAGATGGCGAATTTCATCAACGCCGACAGCCTTGCCTTCCTGACGATCGACGGCCTGTATCGCGCGCTGGGCGAGGCCGAACGCAGCGACCGCACGCCGCAATATTGCGATGCCTGCTTTACCGGCGACTATCCGACCACGCTCACCGATTTCGACGAGCATGGGCTGGAAGATCAATTTTCGCTGCTTGCCGAACGGGTTGTCTGACATCATGACTATCAAGTCTGAAGAACTGGCGGGGCAGGTCGCGCTCGTCACCGGGGCGAGCCGCGGCATCGGCGAGGCGATCGCCGAGGCGCTGGCGGCGCGCGGCGCGCATGTCGTGATCACCGCGCGCACCGCGGGCGGGCTCGAGGAACTCGAGGACCGCATCCACGCAGCCGGCGGCAGCGCGACGATCGCGCCGCTCGACCTGACCGACGGCGACAGCATCGCGCGGCTGGCGAGCGCGATGGCCGAACGCTGGCAGAAGCTCGACATGCTGGTTCTGAACGCCGCGATGCTCGGTACGCTGACCCCGGTCGCGGCGATCGACGGCAAGGAATTCAACAAGCTGCTGACGCTGAACCTGATCGCGCAGCAGGCGCTGATCGCCAATTTCGACCCGCTGCTGCGCCGCGCCGGAAGCGGGCGGCTGGTCGCGCTGTCGACCGGCGTCGCGCGCGAGCCGCGCGCCTATTGGGGCGCTTATGCCGCATCGAAGGCGGCGTTCGAGACGCTGGTGACGAGCTATGGCGCCGAAATGCGCAATATTTCGGGGGTGCGCACCGCGATTCTCGACCCGGGCGGCACGCGGACCCAGATGCGTGCGCGCGCCTATCCGGGCGAGGATCCGCAGAGCATCAAGGAACCCGCAGCGGTCGGCGCCTTCGTCGCCAAGCTGATGGTCGAGGGTTTCGACAGCACCGCCTATCACGCGCTGCCCAAGGTGATGGCGGACGCTTAACGCGATCTTTGCTTTCCTGCCCTAGGACGTCCGCCAATGCGGATTTTCATAAGGGCGTTTCCATGACCCAGGGTCTTGTTCGGTCGATCATCGCGGCGGTCGTCGGCATCGTCGTCGCCTTCGGCCTCGTCTATCTGTTCCAGATCGCGGGCAACAACCTGTCGCCCGCCGAGTACGACCTCGAAACCGGCGAGATATTGATCCCGCTCGGCTCGACGATCGCGCTGGTCATCGGCTGGTTCGTCGGCACTTTCGCGGGCAGCTGGCTCGCGATGCGCGTGTCGGGCGGCAACGGCGCGGGCTGGCTCGTCGCGGGCGCGGTGATCGGCGCGGCGATCTACCGCGCGATCACCCTCGCCGACGCCTGGTGGATCATGGCGCTGGCGGTGCTGCTGCCCGCCGCGGCCGCGTGGATCGCGCAGCGCGCGACGGGAATGGCGGAGCCGGTGGCGGCCTGAGACATCATCAATGCTCTCTCCCTTTCAGGGGAGAGATACACAGGCTTGGCAGCTTTCTGCCTAGCCTGTGTTGAGAGGGGCATGGATGCATCCCCCTCTCCAAGCTTCGCTAGCTCCTGCCGGAGCAAGCTGTGCTATCCTCTCCCTGAAGGGGAGAGGGCAAACTATTTCGTTTCCTTGTCCACCGCCGCCTGCACCGCCTTGTAAAAGGCTTCGCGCGCGGCGCCGACGCCTTCGGGGTCGGTCGCGGTGGGCCAGTTGCCGTTCGACGCGATGACGAGCCTCCGCTTCGGGTCGATGAAGATCCCCTGCCCGAAAATGCCCTGCGCGGCGTAGCTGCCGTCGTCGTTGGTCCACCATTGATAGCCGTAGCCGCGGCCCGGCTGGTCGATGCCCGCCTGTTTGACGGTCGCCGCGGCGATCCAGTCGTCGGGCAGCACCTTCTGACCGCCCGCGACGCCGCCGTTCAGCATGAACTGGCCGAAGCGCGCATAATCCTTGAGGCTGGCCGAGACGCAGCAGCCGCTGATCTCGTGCCCCGTCGCGCCGAGCATCCACACCGCGTCCTGCTCCATGCCGAAGGGTTTCCAGATCTTCTCCGACAGATAGGCCGACAGCGTCTTGCCCGTCGCGCTCGACACGAGGACGCCGATGAGGTTGGTCTCGCCGGTCTTGTACACCCATTTCGACCCCGCGGGCGCTTCGCGCGGCAGGGTCTTCATGTAACTGACGGTGATGTCCTCGCCCGCGACGGGTTTTTGCAGGTTGAACAGCGCGACGTCGGACTTGGGATCGGTATAATCCTCGTTCCACTTGACCCCCGAGGTCATGGTGAGCAGCTGCTTCACCGAGACATCGTCATAAGCCGAGCCCTTGAGACCGGGGATATAGGTGGTGACCTTGTCGTCGAGGCTCTTGATATAGCCGTCCTTGACCGCGGCGCCGACGAGGGTCGAGGTGAAGCTCTTGGCCACCGAGAAGCTGGTCCAGCGGCCCGACGCCGCATAGCCGAGCGCATATTTTTCGACGCGGATCTTGCCGTCCTGGACGATGATCAGCCCGGCGTTGCGCTGTTTCGCCATATAGGCGTCGACATCCTGCCCGACGTCGAGCGGCTTGCCCTCGGGCAGCGGATAGACGGTACCGCCCGCCGCGACCGTGTTGACGACGACCTTGGGCACCGTCTCCATCGTGCGGAAGGCGGCGTCGCGTTGGTCCTGGGTCCAGAAGAGCACGTTCAGATCCTTTGGCAGAGTGTCGGTCTTTGCAGGTTCGGGGGACGAGCATCCCGCCGCCGCCGCGCACAGCAGCGCCGCCGCCAGAAATCTTCGCATGTCTGTCCTCCCCTGTTCTGCTTTCAGGCCGTTTTTTCGAGCGTGACCTGCGCAACGTCGATGCCGCCGCCGCGAAAGCCGCCCTCGCAATATTGCAGATAATAGCGCCAGAGGCGCACGAAACGCTCGTCGAAACCGGGCGGCAGGCGCCCCTCGCCTACCGCCTTGTCGAAGCGTTCGCGCCACAGGCGCAGCGTCTCGGCATAGTCGCGCCCGAAGCGCTGGACATTGCGCCACACGAGCCCGCGTTCCTCAGCCAGGGCGCGAAAGCGGCTTTCGGAGATCAGGCAGCCGCCGGGGAAGATATAGGCCTGGATGAAGTCGCTGCTCGCAGCGTAGCGCTCGAACAGCGCGTCGTCGATGAGGATATACTGGATCGCGGCCTTGCCGCCGGGGCGGAGCAGCCGCGCGATCGCGTCGAGATAGGCGGGCCAATATTCCTGCCCCACCGCCTCGACCATCTCGACGCTGGCGATGGCGTCATAGGGCCCCTGAGCGTCGCGATAGTCGCAAAGCTCGACGCGGCTGCGCGCCGACAGGTCGACCGCGGCGAGGCGCGCGTCGGCGATCTCAGCCTGCGCGGGCGAGAGGGTGATGCCGGTGTAGAGCACGTCGTGACGCTCGACCGCGCGTTCGGCGAGCGCACCCCAGCCGCAGCCGATTTCGAGCATCCGGCTGCCCGAGCGGAGGTCGAGGCGGTCGAGGATCATGTCGAGCTTTTCGACCTGCGCCTCCTCGAGCGACTGCGCGGGATCGGCGAAGAGCGCGCTCGAATAATTCATGCCGTCGTCGAGCCACAGGCGGTAGAAGTCGTTGCCGAGGTCGTAATGCGCGTGGATGTTGCGCTTCGCACCGCTGCGGCTGTTGCGGTTGAGGAAATGCGCGGCGCGGTTGACCCAGCGCCAGGGCCCGCGCGAGCGCGCCGCGTTGCCCAGTGTCTCGCCGTTACGCATGAACAGGTCGAAGAGCGGCACCGGGTCGGGCGACGACCATTCGCCCTTGTCCCACGCGCGGTACCAGCCGACCGAGCCCGACAGCGCGAGCCGCACCAGCGCCGCCCAGCTGTGCAGATGGACGACCGCAGTCGGCCCGCGGCCGCGGCCGCCGAGGATACGGATGCTGCCGTCGGGCAGATGCCCCTCGAGTGTGCCATGGTCGAGCCCGGCATCGATCTGGTCGAGCCGGCGGTGAAAAAAGGCCGCCGGCGCGCGCGCCATCAATGCCGCGGCCAGCCCGCCCGACCGGAAGGCCCGGTCCGCCTGAAGCAGCGCTCCCCCGCGCTTCCGCCTTACATGCGTGTTCATAAGCATCTTGTTGCGCAAGCGAGGTTAAAGCGCAATCCGCCATATGCCGTCATCGGCGTCCTCGCGTTAGCGCTTGATCCCGGCATAGGCCGCGAGCGCGCGTTCGCGTGCCTCGCGGTGGCCGATGCGTTTCTCGGGATAGGCGGCAGGGCGCGCGCCGTGGGCGTCGGGGTCGTGGATGGCGGCGTCGCTCAAATCCGCGAGTTCGGGGACCCACGCGCGGATATAGGCCGCCGCGTCGAATTTCTCCGACTGGGTGAGCGGCGCCATGATGCGCGGAAACATGTTCGAATCGACCCCGGTGCCCGCGGTCCATTGCCAGTTGACGCTATTGTTGCCGTAGTCGGCGTCGACGAGCGTGTCCCAGAACCATTGCTCGCCCTGTCGCCAGTCGATCAGCAGATGCTTGATCAGGAAGCTGGCGGCGATCATGCGGACGCGGTTGTGCATCCAGCCGGTCGTCCAGAGCTGGCGCATGCCGGCATCGACGATGGGATAGCCGGTGCGGCCCTGTTGCCAGGCCTTGAGGTCTTCGTCGGCGGATTTGCCGGCGCGCCAGTCGAAGTTGGCGAAAGTGTCGCGGGCGTTGCGGGCGCCATAGTCAGGGAATTGCAGGATGACATTCTGGGCATAGTCGCGCCACGCGACCTCGCTCAGGAAAACGTCGGTGTTTCCGGAAGCCTGGGCGATGCGGTGCCAGATATAGGCCGGCGACACTTCGCCGAAGTGGAGGTGGGGGGAGAGGCGCGAGCTGCCTTCTTCGGATGGCAGGTTGCGGCGGCGGTCGTAATCGCCGGCTTCGTCGATGAAATCGGCGACGCGGGTGCGGGCGCCTTCCTCGCCGGGGGCCCATTCCTTGGCGAAGCCGGTGGCCCAGTCGGGTTTGGTCGGACGCAGGTTCCAGTCGGTCAGCTTGTCCGAGGCGGGCCACTTCGGCGGCGCCGCGATGTCGCGCGGGCGGTTGGTCGTCGGCGGGGGCGGCATGCGCTCCTTGAGCGCGCGCCAGAATGGGGTGTAGATTTTGTATAACCCGCCGGTGCCGGTGGTGACCGATCCCGGCGGGGCGAGATAATTGCCGTCGTGGCAGATCAGGTCGAGGTGCTTGGCGACGGCGCGTTCGGCGTTGCGCCACCAGGGTTCGTAATGGCGCAGGCAATGGACCTGCCCTGCTCCCGTTTCCTCCGCGATCTGAGCGAGTTGTTCATCGCACTTGCCGCGGCGTAGAATCAGGCGCGAGCCTTTTTCGCGCAAGGCGGCGTCGAGGCTGGCGAGGCTGTGGTGGAGCCACCAACGTGACGCACCGCCCATCTTGCGATGCTTTGGGGTCTCGTCGTCGAGGATATAGACGGGGATCACCGGCCCCGCCGACGCGGCGGCAAGCAGCGCCGCCTGGTCCGAGAGGCGGAGGTCGCGGCGGAACCAGACGATTGCGGGGGCGGTCAGGGCTTGGACTCCGGTTTGGGTTCGACGATCACCTCAAACTGCCCGCGGCTGAGCGGGTTCCCGAAACGCTGGTCGGAGAGGATCAGCCGGCCCTTGGGGTCGAATCTGGCGACGGGCATGCGCGACCAGAAGAGGAAGGCCTGCGCGACGGGGCTGGTCGCCACCATCGGCGCGACGCGCGGGTCGTTTATGCCGATGGGCGTGCCGCTGATGTCGACATCGCCGCCCGATCCGAGGTCGAAGCTGGCGCTGCCGTAGCGGTCGCCGGTGCGCCAGAAGACGTCGCGTTTCCAGAATTGCAGCGGCGGCGGGCTGGCGACGACGAGCGCGTCAGGGTGGCCGCCCCCGCGGAGCACCGCGGCGATCTCGCGCTCGGCGGTGCCGGTGATCGCGCCGTTGAAGAGGATATAGGCGCAGACCGCGGTGAAGCCGAGCCAGGCGGGTCGTGTCCAGGCGGCGACCTTGGCGCGCTCGCGGCGCAGCGAGAGCCAGATCGACAGGCCGAGCGCGATCCAGATCCACAGGTCGATGATGAAGATGCTGTCGCCGTAGAACCAGCGATGGCTGAACGGTTCGAGCAGGCGGATGCCATAATTGTTGAGCCAGTCGAGCGCAGGGTGGCTGAGGCAACCGATATAGGCGAGCGCGAGCAGCCAGCCCTTGTGGATGGGCAGGCGGTTTTCGGGGCGTTTGCCGCGTTTCGTCTGCCAATTGTCGAAGGCGATCATCGCGGCCCAGAGCAGGATCGGGAGCAGGATGAGCGCGATCGGCCCGTGGGTGATGCCGCGGCGCATCGAGAGCGAGAGCTGGCCGTAGACGGTGCAGGCGGCGTCGATATCGGGGATGTTCGCCGCGATGACCAGCGTCGGCATCGCGAGCCCGGTCTTCTTCTTGAGCCCCATCTGGCCGAGCACGGCACCGACGAGACTGTGGGTTAGGTTGTCCATTGTACCTCAATCTCTTGTCGGACAATGACTCGCACACAGCCACAAAGTCACAAAGGGGTTATTGTAGGGAAAATCGCCCTCGAATTATCGTCATGCTGAACTCGTTTCAGCATCCATGGCCCGAGTTCGGATTTTACGCTGCGCCGAAGGAATCGGCAGGCCATGGATCCTGAAACGAGTTCAGGATGACGATGCTATAGGCGCCGCATTTTCGCAGAACCTGACCAGTCGAGCGCCCCTCGGGCCAGTTCTTCGACATCTGTCGTCAAACCGGTCCCCTTTTTGGCTTCGGGGCCTTATGCGCGACGCTAAAGCTCCGGTCCGCCCTCGGTTACCGTCCAAGTCTGGCCTTTCTTGAGCAGGCTCTGGAGGTCGGCTTTCTTGCCTTCGGAAGCCGCCTTGTTCTGGCGCCAGACGTCGGCTTCGAAGGTCGGGCGGGGGTCGTCGTAGAGGACGCCCAAGGCCATCGGGAATTCGCCGAAGCGCATTTCGACGAGCATGTGCGCGACGCTGCGGTTGGTGATGTCGTGAACGATCACCCCGGCCGACTGCCAGTCGCCGTCGATAACGTCGACGACCTTGAGGTGCAATTGCTCGCTGTCGAGCGCGATGCCCTTGGTGCCCTTGGCGAAGAGCATGGGTTCGCCGTTCTCGAGCCAGAGCTGGCGGTCCTCGGCGCCCTTGGGGGCGGCGAAATCCTCGAACACGTCCTTGTTGTAGACGATGCAGTTCTGGAAGATCTCGATGAACGCCGCGCCCTTGTGGGCGTGGGCCGCTTTCAGCACCTCGGGCAGCTTTTTCGACACGTCGAAGCCGCGTGCGACGAAGCGGGCGCCGGCGCCGAGCGCGAAGGCGGCAGGCTGTGCGGGGCGGTCGACCGAACCATAGGGGGTCGAGGGGCTGGAGGTGCCAACGCGGCTGGTCGGCGAATATTGGCCCTTGGTCAGCCCGTAGATCTCGTTGTTGAACAGCATGATCTGGCAATCGAGATTGCGCCTGAGCAAATGCATACTGTGGTTGCCGCCGATCGACAGGCCGTCGCCGTCGCCGGTGACGATCCAGATGTCGAGGTTGGGGTTGGCGAGCTTCAGCCCCGTCGCGAAGGCCGGCGCGCGGCCGTGAATCGTGTGGAAGCCATAGGTTTCCATATAGTAAGGGAAGCGCGACGAGCAGCCGATACCGCTGATAAATACGGTGTTCTCGGGCGCCGTGCCGATTTCGGGCATGGTTCGCTGCACCGCCTTCAGGATCGCATAGTCGCCGCAGCCGGGGCACCAGCGGACTTCCTGATCGGTTTCCCAATCCTTGAGCGTCGTCTGGCGCGCGATGGTGGTCATCTCGTTCATGGTGTTTCCTCTCGGGGCAACAACGCTTCCGCGTCAGCCCAGCGCTCCTTCGATGGCGGCTTCGATTTCGGCGATGGTGAAGGGCTGGCCCGACACCTTGTTCAACGGTTTCGCGTCGACCAGATACTGGTCGCGCAGCACGGTCTTCAACTGGCCGGTGTTCATTTCGGGCACGATCACCTTGTCATAGCTCTTCAAGAGGTCGCCGAGATTGGCGGGCAGCGGCCAGATGTGGCGGATGTGGATATGGCTGACGTCCCTGCCCTCGGCACGCTTGCGGCGCACCGCCTGGTGGATCGGGCCGAAGGTCGAGCCCCAGCCGACCACCGCGAGCTTGTCGCCCTCGGCGCCGAGTTCGACGACCTGGTCGGGGACCTTGACGCCGTCGACCTTGGCCTTGCGGATGTCGGTCATCGCCTGGTGGTTCGACGCCTCGTAATTGATGTGGCCGGTGCCGACTTCCTTCTCGATCCCGCCGATGCGGTGGAGCAGGCCGGGGGTGCCGGGCTTGACCCACGGGCGCTTGAGCTTTTCGTCGCGGCCGTAGGGCTTGAAGCCATCTTCGGGGACTTCGGTGAGGAATTCGACGGGGAAGGCTTCGTAGGTGTCGAGGTCGGGCACGGCCCAAGGCTCGGCGGCGTTGGCGATATAGCCGTCGGTGAGCAGAATCACCGGGGTCATGTACTGGACCGCGATGCGCACCGCCTCGATCGCGCATTCGAAGGCGTCGCCGGGCGAGCGCGCCGAGATGACGGGCATCGGGGCGTCGCCGTTGCGGCCGTAGACCGCCTGATAGAGGTCCGACTGCTCGGTCTTGGTGGGCAGGCCGGTCGAGGGGCCGCCGCGCTGCGAATTGACGATGACGAGCGGCAGTTCGGTCATGATCGCGAGGCCCATCGCCTCGCCCTTCAAGGCGATGCCGGGGCCCGACGACGAGGTGACGCCGAGCGAGCCGCCGTAGCTGGCGCCGATCGCGGAACAAATGGCGGCGATCTCGTCCTCGGCCTGGAAGGTCGTGACGTCATATTCCTTGAGCCGCGACAGGTGATGCAGGATCGCCGACGCCGGGGTGATCGGATAGCCGCCGAAGAACATCGGCAGCTTCGCGAGTTGCGCGCCCGCGACGAGGCCGAGCGCGATGCCCTCGGCGCCGGTCAGCGTGCGGTAGAGGCCGGGCGCGACGGGCGCGGGATCGACATGATGCTGTTTGAGCGGGCCCGCGAGCTCGGCGGTCTCGCCATAGGCGTGGCCGGCGTTGAGCGCGGCGACGTTGGCGGCGGCGAGGTTCGGGTCCTTGGCGAATTTCGCCTGAAGCCAGTCGATCAGCGGCTGGCGGTCGCGGTCGAACATCCAGAGCGAAAGCCCTAGCGTCCACATATTCTTGCAGCGCAGCGCGTCCTTGGTGCCGAGCCCGAAGGGCTTGACGGCATCGAGGGTCAGCTGGCTGATATTGAGCTTCAAGAGTTGCCATTTGGCGAGGCTGCCGTCGTCGAGCGGGTTGGCGGCATATTTCGCCTTGGCAAGGTTGCGGTCGTTGAACTCGCCCTCGTCGGCAATGATCAGCCCGCCCTGCTTCAGCTGCGGGACGTTGGTCTTGAGCGCCGCGGGGTTCATCGCGACGAGCACGTCGGGCGCGTCGCCCGCGGTCTCGATCGCCGAGGAACCGAAATTGATCTGGAAGGCCGAGACGCCGAACAGCGTGCCCTGCGGCGCGCGGATTTCGGCCGGGAAATCGGGGAAGGTCGCGAAGTCGTTGCCCGCGAGCGCCGACGAAAGAGTGAACTGACCGCCGGTCAGCTGCATCCCGTCGCCGCTATCACCTGCAAATCGAACCACCACTGCGTCGGAAAGGGGGGACTGCCGCTCGCCGGGCTTGTCCTCTACCGCTGTCGCCATTTTTTCTGTCTGCCTTTGAATCTTGCGAACCTGTGACATCGGCCTAGGCCTCTACGGCACGGGCCGCAATTCAGAAAAAATTGTGCGCCGCAAAGCGAATGGCCGGGGTCGGTTTCGATTCGCGATTGAATTTGCGCCGCCGATGCCGAATAGCTTTGACCAAAGATCGACGAGGGAGAGACTGAGATGACCGACGGCCCCACCCATTATACGCGCCCCGATGTCGCGGGCTTCCTCACCTTCCTGAACGCGCAGGAAGGGCCGAAGATGGAGGAGCTGCCGCCCGAGGGCGCGCGCGAGATGTTCCGGGTGATGACGCAGATGGCCGACAGCCCGCGCGGCGAGGTCGCCAAGGTCGAGGATCGCACGATCCCGGGGCCGGCGGGCGACATTCCCGTGCGGCTCTATGACACGCGCCCCGATCGCGAGGCCGGGCCGGTGCTCGTCTTCTATCATGGCGGCGGCTGGGTGATCGGCGATCTCGACACGCACGACGGCTGGTGCGCCGAGGCGGCGCGGCAGCTCGACATGCCGGTGGTCGCGGTCGATTACCGGCTGGCGCCCGAACACCCCTTCCCCGCCGCGCCCGAGGATTGCGAGGCGGCGACGCGCTGGGTCGCCGACAATATCCCCTGCACGGGGCTGGTGCTCGCGGGCGAGAGCGCGGGGGGCAACCTCACCATCGCGACCGCGCTGACGCTGCGCGACAGGCCAGCGTCGAAGCCGGTGCTGGCGATCCATCCCATCTATCCCGCGGTGACCACGCACGACGACTGGCAGAGTTATCGCGATTTCGGCGAAGGCCATCTGCTGACGCAGGGCAGCATGACCTGGTTCGGCAATCATTATGCCGCCGACCCCGCCGACTATCGCGCCTCGCCGCTCGATTTTCCGGCGGAAGGCCTGCCGCCGACGGTGCTGGTGACCGCAGGGCTCGACCCACTGCGCGACCAGGGGCGCGCCTATGCGGCGAAACTGGTCGCGGCGGGGGTGACGACGGTGTACCGCGAGGGCGCGGGCACGATCCACGGCTATATCAACCTGTCGCAGGCTATCCCGAGCGCGAAGGAGGATATCCGGGGGGCGCTTACGCAGTTGAAGGCGCTGGTGGCAGAGGCTACCGCCGCGGCATGATCGATCACAGCAAACTTCCCTATCGCCCCTGCGCGGGCGTGATGCTCGCCAATCGCGATGGGCGCATCTTCGTCGGCCAACGGCTCGATACGACCAGCGAGGCGTGGCAGATGCCGCAGGGCGGGATCGACCCCGGCGAGGATGCCGAGATGGCGGCGATCCGCGAGCTCGGCGAGGAAACCGGGGTGCACGGCGGGCTGGTCGAGATCATCGCGCGCAGCAAGGAAGAATATTTCTACGACCTGCCCGACCATCTGATCGGCAAGATGTGGGGCGGCAAATATCGCGGCCAGCGCCAGCACTGGTTCCTGATGCGCTTCATGGGCGCGGACAGCGACGTCAATATCCACACCAGCCACCAGGAGTTTCGCGCCTGGAAATGGGCCGAGCTGAACGAGATCGAGAAACTGATCGTGCCGTTCAAGCGCGCGCTCTACCGCGGACTGGTCGAGGAATTCGGGCCGCTGGTCTGATCCTTCAGCGCGAGTGCGGCGCGGAACACGTCGGCGAACATATCGGGCGTGAGCCTCCCGGTGTTCGTGTTGTAGCGCGAGCAATGATAGCTGTCGACGAGGCGGCGGCCGTCGGGCAGCCGGTGCACGGCGCCGTGCGCGAAGGGAAAGGCCGCGAGGCGACCGCCCGCGGCGCGCACCGCGGCGTCGTGCGCGATCTTGCCGAGTGCGATCACCACGCGGACGTTGGGGAGCGCGGCCATCTGCGCTTCGAAATAGGGGCGGCACTGGACGATCTCGGCGGGCGTCGGCTTGTTCTGCGGCGGCAGGCATTTGACGCTGTTGACGATGATCGCGCCGTCGAGCGTCAGGCCGTCGTCGATGCGGGCGTCATAGCGCCCCTTGCTGAGCCCGAATTCGGCCAGCGTCGCGAAGAGCAGGGCGCCGGCATAGTCGCCGGTGAAGGGCCGCCCGGTGCGGTTCGCGCCATGCTTGCCCGGCGCGAGTCCCGCGAGCGCGAGCCAGCCGCCGGGGTCGCCGAAGGCATAGACGGGGGCGTTCCACCAATCGGGATATTCGGCGCGGCAGGCTTCGCGAAACGCGACGAGCCGCGGGCAGCGCGGGCAATCGCGCCGCGGCTCGGTGCCGGGCAAGGGGCTGTCAATCTGCACCGCGCTGGGTTAGGCGCAGGCACATGTCTGGCGCAACACCCCTGCCCCTTTATGCCATCGGCCTCGGCTCGAACCGCCGCCATGCGCGTTTCGGCGATCCGCGCGGCGTGTTGATGGCTGCGCTCGCCGCGCTCGAAAGCGACGATATCGAGCCCATCGATGTCAGCCCGATCGTCGCGAGCGAGCCCATCGGTCCTTCGCGGCGGCGCTATGCGAATGCGGTCGCGCTCGTCGCCTCACCGCTGAGCCCGCCCGAGATGCTGGAGCGGCTGAAGGGAATCGAACCCTCGTTCGGGAGCCGCATCGGCCAACGCTGGGGGGCGCGCACGCTCGACCTCGACATCTTACTCTGGTCGGGCGGGACGTGGAGCGACGGCAATCTCACCGTCCCCCATCCCGCGATGACCGAGCGCGCCTTCGTGCTCGGCCCTCTACGCGCGGTCGCACCTGGCTGGCGCCACCCGCTCTCGGGCCTCACGGTCCGCCAGCTCGCCGCGCGGCTGGTGCGGGCAAAGCCGGTTGACCGCCACGCATCGGCGCACTAGGGCGGCGGCTCACTTCGCGGCGGCCCATGTGGCGCCGCGTCGGGGCCCTTAGCTCAGTCGGTAGAGCAACTGACTTTTAATCAGTAGGTCGCTGGTTCGAACCCAGCAGGGCTCACCACCTTTCATCCTTCCAAATATCGCACCCACTAACCTGCATCAATGCACGCCCCGTCGCCGCGCAATATGCAGGCAGGACGACCCACGGGGGAGAGTCGTCTCCTTTCAGACAAACTGGCGGCCTTTCGAGGTCGCCATTTTTGTATCGCGCGAACCGTCCGCAAATATCGGCGGACTATTCGCGCGAAACGGGACACCGCCCTCCCCCGCTTCCGATTGCGCTTTCGGGCGCTTCGCCCTATCACGCCGCTGAAAGCGTGGAGTTTGTTCGTTCGATGGTTCGGATGCGGTTACCCAGGAATTCCGAACTGGCCGATGCGCTGCGCTCGCTCCGCGGGCCATTGTTGGTTGTCGGCGGGCTGAGCGCTTTCATCAACATCCTCGCGCTCGCCAGCTCGATCTTCCTGATGATGGTCTATGACCGCGTGCTGCCGAGCGGCAGCGGGGCGACTCTGTTCGGGCTGTTCGTGCTGTTCGGGCTCGCCTTCGTCTTTCACGGCGTGCTCGACGTATCGCGCGCGCAGATGCTCGTCGATATCGGCCGCGCCTTCGGCGACCGGCTGTCGCCGCGTGTCGAGCAACTGCAGTGGCAGTTCGCGATCGCCCCGCCCGCGGGCAAGCCGCGCCCGACGCAGGACCTCGACCAGATCCGCGGCTTCATGTCGGGCACCGGCCCCGCCGCCTTCATCGACCTGCCGTGGGTGATTTTCTTCCTGGCCGTGCTGTTCCTGCTGCACCCGTGGCTCGGCATCGCGACGCTGGCGGGCATCCTCGTGCTCGCGCTGCTGACATGGCACACCGAGCGGTCGGTCGCCAAGAATATGGCCCGGCTCGAACCGCTGCGTTACGCGCGCGGGCAGGACCAGGAAATGAGCTTCCAGAATGCCGCTGCGCTCAAGGGCCTCGGCATGACCGGGACGCTGTCGGCGCGGCTGCGGGCGAGCGACGGCGCGTTCCAGGACGAGAGCAATAGGATCAGCCGCATCGTCGCGCGCGCGGGCGGCACGGGACGCATCTTCCGCATCTTCCTGCAGTCGGCGGTGCTCAGCGTCGGCGCGCTGCTGGTGATCGACGGCAAGGCGTCGGGCGGGATCATCTTTGCGAGCTCGATCCTGGCGGGCCGCGCGCTCGCGCCGATCGACCAGGCGATCGCACAGTGGCGCGGCTTCGTCGCGATGCGGCAGAGCTGGGTCCGGCTCGACGAGATGCTCGCCAATAATGCGGTCAAGAACGAGAAGCCGGTGCGGCTGCCGCGTCCGGCGAAGCAGATGCAGGTCGACCGGCTGACGCTGGTCCCCGCGGGCAGCGACCGGATCGCGGTCGCCGATATCGCCTTCGAGGCGCAGGCGGGCGACGTCATCGGCATCATCGGGCCGAGTGGATCGGGCAAATCGTCGCTGCTGCGCGGGCTTGCCGGGGTGTGGCCGCCGGTGCGTGGCGGCATCCGTCTCGACGGCGCGGCGCTCGACCAATGGGATGCCGACGAGCTGGGCAGCTACCTCGGCTATTTGCCGCAGGAAGTCGGGCTGTTGTCGGGCAGCGTCGCGGCGAACATCGGGCGCTTCTCGCCCACTGCTGGATCGGACGCCATCCTGGCGGCGGCGCAGCAGGCGGGGGTGCACGAGCTGATCGTGTCGCTGCCCGGCGGGTACGAGACCGAGATCGGGTCGGGCGGGCACAACCTGTCGGCGGGGCAGCGCCAGCGCGTCGCGCTTGCGCGTGCGCTCTATGGCGACCCGTTCGTGCTGCTGCTCGACGAGCCCAATTCGAACCTCGACCCCGAGGGCGAAGCGGCGCTGGCGGGCGCGATCAAGCGCGCGCAGGCGCGCGGCGCGATCACGCTGATCGTCACGCACCAGACGCGCATCCTGAGCTCGACGAACAAGCTGCTGGTGCTGCGCGACGGCAAGGTCGCGGCTTGGGGACCGCGCGACAAGGTGCTCGCCGCGCTGGCGCAGAACGCCAAGCAGGCGCCGCGCGACGGCGGACTGAAGGCGGTCAACTGAGCCCGTCATGACCGACGCCGCCGACCAGCCCATGGGGACACCTGCTCCCGCGCCGACGGCCGATGCCGCGGCGCCCGATGTCGCGGCCGCGCTGCGGACGCGCATGCGGCGTGCCTTGTGGCTGATGGCGGGGATCGTCACGGCGCTGCTCGCTATATCGACCATCGTCCAGATCGACGGCGCGGTGGTCGGCAGCGGCCAGCTGTCGGTGCAGTCGCGGGTCAAGACGATCTCGCACCCGACCGGCGGCATATTGTCGCGCCTGCTGGTCCGCGACGGCGACCGCGTGCGCGAGAATGACGTGATCATGGAATTCGCGACCGACGTGTCGGGGCCGAGCTCGGAGCTCAGCAACCAGTCGCTCGGCCAGCTGCTCGCGCGGCAGGCGCGGCTCGACGCCGAGCGGTCGGGCAGTTCGCAGCTGCGCTGGCCCGCGGGCTTTCCGCCGCCCGCCGACGCCGAATCGCAGACCGCGCTGGCGCAGGAGCGGCGGCTGCTGCAGCTCCGCGCGACGGAGATGGTGAGCAACCGCCGCCTGCTCGACGAGCGGATCTCGCAATTCAACCAGCTCAATCAGAGCTACCGCGTGCAGATCGATTCGGCGCGGCGCCAGCTCGAGATCATCCAGCCCGAGCTCGCCGGGCTGCGCGCGCTCTACGAAAAGCGGCTGGTGACCGTGAACCGGCTCAACCAGCTCGAGCGGCAGGCGGTCGAGCTGGAAGGATCGATCGGCGCGCTCGAGGCGAATATCGCGCAGACCAACGCGCGCATTTCCGAGGTGCGCGAGCAGAAATTGACGATCGAGCAGTCGCGCCGCGCCGAAGCGGGCGCCGAACTGGCGCAGGTCGCGGCGGCGATCGCCGACCAGCGCATCCGCATCGCCGACGCCGACGACCGCTTCGCGCGGTCGGTGGTGCGCGCGCCGGCGTCGGGGGTGATCGAGAAACTGGGTTTCACGACGATCGGCAGCGCGGTGCCGGGCGGCCAGCCGATCGCGCAGGTCGTGCCCGACAAGGACGCGCTGATCGTCGAAGCGAGCGTGCGTCCTTCGGACATCGACCAGTTGAAGGTCGGGCAGCCGGCGCGGGTGATGTTCCCGACCCTGGAGCAGAATGTGACGCCCGAACTGGCGGGCAAACTCGTCTATCTCGCCGCCGACGCGTCGGACGACGGCAAGGGCGGACCGCCCTATTTCCGCATCCGCGTCGAACTGTCGCCGACGGCGGTTAAGCTGCCGATCCAGCGCCAGCTGCGCGCCGGGCTGCCCGCCGAAGTGTTCCTGCGCACCGGCAGCCGGTCGCTGATGTCCTATCTTCTGAAACCCCTGCTCGACCAGATCAACCACGCCTTCCGGCAGTGACCCGCCGCGATCAGGGCGCGCCGCGCTCGCGCAGCAACGCCTCGACCTTCGCGATGTCGGCGGGGTAGTTGACGTCGCCATAGCCGCCGACTGCCGGCTCGACTTCCACCAGCGCGATCGGCTGGCCGTTTTCGAGGAAACGCAGTTGCTCGAGGCTTTCGGCGGTCTCAAGCGGACCGGGCGGCCATGCGGCATAACGGCCGAGCGCCGCGGGCTCATAGGCGTAGAGGCCGACGTGCAGCCGCCACTCGGTCTCCGGCCCCCAGGGAATGGGGGAGCGCGAGAAATAGAGCGCGTTGGTGGCGCGGTCGGCGACGGTGAACACCCCGGAGGGGCGTCCCGCGGCGATCTCGGAAACGAGATGCGCACGCATGGCGGGCGAGCAGCGCATGAAGGGGGTAAGGACCGCGCCCGCGCCGCTGCGCCAGGCGGCGACCAGCGCCTCCACATGTGTGCGTGCGATCGCGGGGGAGTCGCCCTGCCAGTCGATCACGAGCGCGGGCGGCGCGTCGAGCGCGGCCACCGCTTCGGCGCAGCGTTCGGTGCCGTTGCGTGCCGTGGTGGCGGTCATGATGCAGCGCGCGCCGAAACTTGCGGCGACATCGGCGATCGCCGCGGCGTCGGTCGCGATCACGACATCGGCGAGGTCGCTCAGCGCGTTCGCCGCGCGCCAGCTATGCTCGATCAGCGGGCGCGCGACGCCGTCGGCGCCACGGAGCGGCGCGAGCAATTTTCCGGGGAAGCGTTCCGAGGTGAAGCGCGCCGGGATGACGATCACTATGTCGCGGGCGGCGGCGCTCACTTGTCGGGGTGGCCCGCCTGCAACATATCCTGGATGTTGAGTAGGCCGACAAGGGTGCGGCCGTCGGTGCCGACGACGGGGAGCACCGCGATGCGATGGCCGCGCATGATCGCGAAGGCGTCGTGCTGGTCGGCATCGTCGCTTACCTTGACGGGATCGGCGGTCATGAGGCCCGACGCGCGTGTCTCGGTGCCGCCCAGGAAATGGCGGCGGATATCGCCGTCGGTGACGATGCCGAGCAGGTTTTGTTCACCATCGATGACGACGCAGGCGCCGGCGCCGGTGCGCGACGCCTCGGCGATGACCCGTTCGACCGGCGCGTCGGGTCCGACCGTCGGCAGATGCTTGCCGGTCAGCATCAGTTCGCGCACCGAGCGGAAGCGGCGGCCGATGCGGCCCGCGGGGTGCAGGCGCGCGAACTGGTTGCGGCTGAAGGCGATCTCGCGCGCGACGAGCATCGTCAGCGCGTCGCCGACCGCGATGCTCGAAATCGTCGAGGAGAAGGGCGCGATGCCGAAGTCGCACGCGGTGTCGACCGCAGGGATCGCGATGACATGGTCGCACGAAGCGGGGACGACCTCGTCGGGCACTGCGGTGATCGCGACGGTCGCGGCGCCGATCGAGCGCGCGTGGCGCGTGACGTAGAGCAATTCGCTCGACGCGCCCGATATGGTGATCGCGATGACGATGTCGTCGGCGCGCACCATGCCGAGGTCGCCGTGCAGCGCGTCGGCGCCGTGCATGAAGGTCGCCGCGACATCGCGCGCGGCGAGGCTCGCCGCGATCTTGCGCGCGGCGATGCCCGACTTGCCGATGCCGGTCAGGATCACGCGGCCGCGGCAGTCGGCGATGCGGATCGCCAGCTTGAGCAGCCCGTCGTCGAGGCTGGCGAGTAATTGCTCGAGCGCGTCGATGTGCGAGCGCAGCACCTTCTTTGCCGGCGTCAGCATGTCGTGCGGATCGGCCGCACCGTCGAGGGCCACATTGTTCGGCATCGTCAGGGAGAAACTAGGCAAAGCCGAAATTGTTGCCGGTCTGATAATGGAACATCCAGTGATCGGGGTTCCAGTCGAGCGCCGCCCCCGGCGCGTCGCGCATGGCATCGGCCAGTTCGATGGCCGCGCTCTTCGCGGTATCGCCGAAGCTCTCGGTCTTGGGCGTCGTCGCCGTCAGGATGAAGTCGCCCTGCGCCAGCTGGCTCATCGTGACGTTGTGGAGCACGATGAAGTCGCCGTTGCCGAGGTTGATCGCGCCATTGGCGCCGACCTGGCTGAAGCCCGCCTGCACCGCGGCGAAATTCGCGAAGCCGAAGGCCGACAGGTCGATCTTGTCGGTGCCGCGCGCAAAATCGCCGATCACGTCACCGCCGGTGCCGCGCTCGAAGACGAAAGTATCGGCCCCGCCTTCGCCGAACAGCACGTCGTTTCCGGCCTTGCCGTTGAGCTTGTCGTCGCCCGCGCCGCCGAGCAGATAATTGCCGATGGCATTGCCCGTCAGCTGGTTCGCGAGTTCGTTGCCGACGCCGAAGGGGGTATTGCCTTCGAGCACGAGATTTTCGGTGTGGGCGTAGAGATAATAGCCTGCGCCGTTGATGTTGGCGTAGACGGTGTCGGTGCCGCCGCCCGAAGCTTCGAAGGTGAGGTCATCGGGGGTATCGACATAGTAGCTGTCGTTGCCGGGCCCGCCGTCGATCAGGTCGTAATCGCCGAGGCCGCTGTTGGCGTAGAGCATATCGTCGCCGGTCCCGCCGACCAATATGTCGGTGTGGAAACCCGCGCCGCCGATCAGCGTGTCATCTTCTTCCTCGCCATAGAGCGCGTCGGCATCGGCGCCGCCATCGAGCATGTCGCCGCCGCCGCCGCCGACCAGATAGTCGATCCCGGCGTCGCCGAACAGCTGGTCGACCCCACTTTCGCCGAAGAGATTGTCGACACCCGCACCGCCGCGAATGACGTCGTGCCCCAAGCCGCCGATCATCAGGTTCGATCCGGCATTGCCGGTCAGCACGTTATTGAGATCGTTGCCGACGCCAAAAATGTCGCCCGCGCCGTCCGCAAGCGTGAGGTTCTCGATATGGGCGTAGAGATAATAGCCGACCGAGGCGGTCACCGTATCGACGCCGCTGTTGAGCAGTTCGAACGTCAGATCGTCCTGCCGTTCGACGATATAATTGTCGTCACCCGACCCGCCATAGAGGAGGTCTGCGCTGGCTCCGCCGGTCAGCGTATCGTTGCCATTGCCGCCGATGAGCGTATCGACGCCGGTACCGCCGATCAGTTGGTCATTGCCCCATCCGCCATCGAGGCGCGATCCGAGCAGGATGTTGCCGCTGGCGGGCGTGCGGGCGTTGGCCGTCACATTGAGCGTATAAGAGCTTCCGGCGAACACGCTGGCCGGGCCGGCGTCGGAAAAGGTCGAAACACGGATATAATAGGTCTGCGTGGCCGGATTTTGCGGAAGCGTGAAAGTCAGGAAGCTGTCGTAGATATTTGCCGATCCCGGATCGAGGCCGCCATCGCCATCGTCGTTGCTGGCGAGTACATTGCCTTGGCTGTCCAGCAATTCGATAATCGAATCCATCCGGAAGCTGTTGTCGATGTCGATGGTGACGGTCGACGGACCCGACACGTTCGCCACGCTGAACCGATAGTGATCGGCGCCGCCGCTGCCCTCGGCCTGGATAGAAACCGAATAGTTGGATCCCGACCCACGGAAAAGACCGTCGAGGCTATAGGCTGTAGCGCGCGAAGAGATGATCGCGGTGGCCGTCTTGACGAAGAGTTGAGTCCCGTTCGCGATATCGCGGCCGTTGATCGCCGTCAGGATGTCGTCACCATTGCCGCCGATCGCATTTTCGATCGACACCAGCGTATCGGTCCCGTCGCCGGTCGAGGTCCCAGCCTGCAGATTGACCGTCACACCCGCCGTCATATGCGAATAGACGATCGTATCCCAGCCATCGCCCCCGTTCAGGTTGTTGTTCGCGCTGTTACCGACGATACGGTCGTTGCCGCTGCCGCCGATCGCATTTTCGATCACAGCGCCATTGGCGATGGTGAAGCCGCCGAGCACACCGCCATTGCGCGACACGAAACCGCCCCCGCCCTCTTCGTTGCGCAGCGTCGCTGCGCGCAGGTCTATGATTGCATTGGCCTGACTACCCTGTGCCGAGATGGTGTCGGTACCGCCGACGTCCCAGATCGTCACCCAGCCTGTGCCGGCCTGGTTGAGGGTGGGCATGGTGTAAGTCGTGTTGCCCGAACCGGTCGTCGTGTTCGCGCCGTAAAGATATTGCACCGCGGCGATGTCGAAGGCGCCCGGCCCCATCTGCCAGCCATAATTGGCCGATGGCGAGCGGCCGACATCCTCATAGCCGTCATTGTAGGTCATCGTCGTGAAGATGCCCTGGTTGAGCCCGAAGGGACCGGTCTCGAAGGCGTCGTTCAGGCCCGGGAAGCTGTCGTCGCCCGGTTCGTCGGCGTGCGGGTGCAAGAGGCCGATGCCATGGCCGAGTTCGTGGACGAAGGTCAGGAAACTGAGCCCGCCGGGCTGGTTGCTGGCGGCGGTGAAATAGGAAATCGTCGTGTTGAACTCGCCGACCATGTCGCCGGTCGTCGGCAGGGTGTGCTGGCCCAGCACGCCGTCCGGCAAGGTGGTGCTCAGCCGCCCGACGAAGTCGTAACCGGCACGGCTGCCCGTTCCGTCATAGGCGACCGTGGCCGCCTGGAACTGGATGTTGGCGACCGCCGACCAGCTGGCGAGCGCTGCGGCATAGGCGCTGGCGGCGCCATTGGCGGCCCAGGCTGCACCGCCGTTCAGACCGGTATCGCCGGGATTGCCCTGCAGCGCGTAAATGACCGTGGTGCCGGGGCGAAAGGCGACGCCGTAGACGAGCGTGTCGATGAAGACATTGCCGCTTTCGCCGACGGTCTGGAGGCGGGAGGGAAGAACCATGGTCGATCCTGTCAGCTAAAAGCAAGAATTGGTGCCGGTATGCCGCAAGTCATCGTCATAACCAAGTGAGATGGTCGAAAGACGAACCGACGCGTGAGGAAGCGAAACCGTCTGCGAAATCCGGCCCGCTCTGCGGCGAGACGAAATCATGATCCTGCATTGCCGCGAGTTTCGGCACTGCAGGCGGGATCGGGGTCAGGATGAAGTCGTCGACCGTCAACTCGCTCATCGTCACGTTATGGAGGACGATCAGGTTTCCGCCGCCGAGATCGATCGCACCGTCGGCCCCCACTTGGCGGAAGTTCATCCGCAAGGATTCGAAGATCGCCGTGGCGCCGGGGTTGTTCGAGGCAGCATAGGCCGACAGGTCGATCCGGTCCGAGCCGCGCTGGAAGTCCCCGATGACGTCGGCGCCGTTGTTGCGTCCGAAAACAAAGATGTCGGCACCGGCCTCGCCGAACAGCACATCGTTTCCGCCCATGCCGCTGAGCGTGTCGTTGCCGCCGCCGCCGAGCAGATAATTGTTCGCGGCATTGCCCGTGATCCGGTTGTCGAGCGCATTGCCGACGCCGAAGGGGGTATTGCCCTCGAGCACCAGATTTTCGGTGTTGGCGTAAAGATAATAGCCGGCGCCGGCGATATTGGCATAGACGGTGTCGGTTCCGCCGCCGACCGCCTCGAAGGTCAGATCGTCGGGCGTGTCGACATAATAATGGTCGTCGCCGGCGCCGCCGTCCATCAAATCATAGTCGCCGAGACCCGAATTGCCGCGCAAGATGTCGCTGCCGGCGCCGCCGACGAGAATGTCGGTGACGAAGCCGGCACCGCCGATCAGCGTATCGTCGCCATCCTCACCATAGAGCGAGTCGGCATCGGCGCCGCCGTCGAGGATGTCGTTGCCGATCCCGCCGACCAGATAATCGATCCCCGCGTCGCCGAACAGATGATCGGCGCCGCTTTCGCCGAACAGGCTGTCGACCCCGCCGCCGCCGCGCAGCACATCCTCGCCCCCGCCGCCGAGCAGCAGGTTCGATCCCTCGTTGCCGTCGATCATGTTGCCGAGCGCGTTGCCGACGCCGAACAGGTCGCCGGCGCCCGCCGCGAGTTCGAGATGCTCGACATTCGCGAACAGATAATGGCTCGCCGACGCGATGACGCTGTCGACGCCCTCGTCGGCATTTTCGAAGATCAGGTCGGCACTGTCGTCGACGCGGTAGCTGTCGTTGTTCTGCCCGCCGTACATGCGGTCGGCGCCGATGCCGCCGTCGATCGCATCGCTGCCGAGCCCGCCGGTGAGGATGTCGTTGCCCGCGTCGCCGACGATGTTGTCCGACCCGCCGCGGCCGTCGATGATGTCGTCGCCTTCGCCGCCGTAGAGATCGTTGGAGACATTGTCGCCGGTGATCGCGTCGGCGAAGCGGCTGCCGATCGCATTTTCGATCGAATTCAGGACATCGACATTGTTCGCGAAATCGGTGCCGTAGTTCGACAGGAGCGAGATGGTGACTGCGCTCGCGGCGTCGTCGTAGCTGACGGTGTCGATCCCGGTGCCGCCGAACAGGCTGTTGCGTCCGGCACCGCCGGCGAGCAGGTCGTTGCCTGCCCCGCCCTCGACATAGTCGTTGCCCGCACCGCTGCGCAGTTCGTCGTCGCCGTCGCCGCCGTAGAACTGGTCGCGGAAACCCGAGCCGATCAGGACGTCGCGCGCCGTGCCGCCGAAGATGGGCAGGCTCGATTCGCCGGCCTGGCCGGCCAGATTGACCATATTGCCCGCATTGGGGAGGATCAGGCCGGTGATGACCTCGATATTGCGGATGGTGCCGGTGAACAGCGTCACGCCGGTCGCGGTCGCGAGGTCGGCGATGTCGAGGGTGACGCCCGCGGTGGCATTGGCGAGGTTGAGGAACAGGCTGTCGATCCCCTCGCCGCCGTCGACGGTGTCGCCGCGCCCCGCCGACAGCACGTCGTCGCCGCCCTCGCCGTACAGCGCATCGCGGAAGGTATCGGTGATCGCGGGGTCATAATCCTCGCCCGCGGCGAAGATGGAGTCGCTCCCGTCGCCGCCGCGCAACGTGTCGGCACCCGACCCGCCCAGCAGCCTGTCGCCCCCGTCTCCGCCGACGAGCAGGTCGTTGCCGTCGCGGCCGTCGAGGGTGAGCCCGGAGAAGGGGGAGATCACGGCGCTTGAAATGCCCGTGATCTGGTCGTTGCCCTGGCTGCCGATGATCGTGCTGAGCCCGGTGATCGAGCGGAGCGTGCCGGTGCCATTGGCGACCGTCCCACCCGTCGTCAGCGGTCGGAAATCGATGCGCACGCCTGACGCGGAGCCCTGGAGATTGAGGCTGAGCGTGTTTTCGCCGCCGGCGCCGCCGTCGACGCTGTCATTGAAACCGGCCCAGAACAGCTCGGCCCCGGGGCCGCCGATCAGCGTATCGGCCTCGGCCAGCGTGTCGAGATTCTCGAAGCCGTTGTAGAGATGCGACGCCATGAGCGCGCTGGTGCCGGTCGAGGTCAGCGTATCGGCACCTGCACCGCCCACGAGCGTGTCGTGCCCGCCCCGGCCCAACAGCGTGTCGTCGCCGTCGCCGCCATCGAGAAAGTCGTTGCCGATGCCGCCCATCAGACGATCGTTGCCGAGCCCGCCCGACAGCATGCCGCCGGCGTTGTTGCCGCTTATGATATTCGCCAGTTCGTTCCCGATGCCGTCGAGCCTGCTGTTACCGATCAGCACCAGATTCTCGATCCCTGCACCGAGGGTGTAGGTGATGCTGGCCTCGACGGTATCGAAGCCCGCGCTATCGATCACCTGGTCGCCCTCGCGGTCGACGATATAGACGTCGTCGCCGCTGCCGCCGATCATCACGTCGATGCCGGCGCCGCCATCGAGCCGGTCGTTGCCCGCCCCGCCCTCGATCCGGTCATCGCCCCCGCCGCCGGCGAGCCGGTTGTTCCCGGCGTTGCCGAGGATGAGGTTCGCGAGCTCGTTGCCCGACAGCGCGAGCGGCGTGGTCGCGGCAAGGTCGGCGGCGGCGATGGTTTCGACCGCCGAACCGGCGCCCAGGTGGAAATCGACCGTAGCGTTGACGCGGTCGTTGCCCTGGAAGGCGCGCTCGGTCACCGTGTCGCCGAGATGGTCGACCAGATAGACATCGTCGCCCTTGCCCCCGTCGAGCGCATCGGCGCCCGTGGTGCCGTTCACGATATTGTCGCGCACGCTGAGGTCGACCAAGGTTACCTGTCCCGATTGGGGATCGCGATAGACCATATGCTTGCCATCGGGGCTGATGTGCAGTTGTGCCCCGCGCGTTCCGATCCCGAAGTTCCAGTCGGTCATATCAACCTGGAATCGGTCGATTTCGGTAAAGTTGGTCGTTTCCAGCGCAACGATTTCGCCGGTCGCCATGGAGTGATAGTAGAGGATTGCGCCGCTGGGATCGAAAGCGAGCGCATCGATCTCGCCGGCTACACTGACCATGCGCAATCCATCGACCGTTAGATCGAAAATATTGATCATGCGATATGAATTGGGCTGCGCAATCAGCCCGCGAGCCTCGCTGATCGCCTGAATGCCGTTGTTGAAGCCCTCGCGTATTGCGTCGAACTGATAATTGTCATCCCACGCCACGAACCGGTTCGCCACGCTATCGTAAACGGCCAGCGGACCATCGCTGGTCCCCCCGGCGGCGGCGAGGACATAGCGTCCGGATTCGGTAAGATATGAGCCGCCGCCAGAGAGAGGTAGCGGCAACGACGTGAAGGTCCCGGTCGCGAAATCGAGCGAATAGGCGCCGGCGTCTCCTGAAGCGGACCTTTGCCCCACCGTCACGATCGCGTGCGTCCCGTCGGTCGTCTCGATATCGAAGGCCGGCGCCCCGCCGGGCACGGCGAAATTCGTTACGGCACCGGTGACCGTCGAGACGCGGTGCACCGTGGTGCCATTCTCCTGGAGCACGAGTATGAATGCGCCGTCCTCGGAAACGCTCATCGCTCCCAGGCTGCCCGTGACCAACCAGTTCTGGACCTGGTTACCGGTCGCCGCGTCGAACGCGTATATGCGCCTGCCGCTCGCGACATAGACGACCGAACCGTCGGGGCTGAACGCGATGTCCGAGGCCCCGCTCACCACCAACTGGGTCAGCTCCACGCTATCGTCTGCTGCCATGTCTTCGCTCCCCACCATGCGGTCGCCCGCATTGCCCTGTCCTCAAAATGCCTGTCCGCGCCGGCTCAGGCGAAACCCAGATGGTCGCCGGCCCGATAGTGCGGCATCCAATGATCGGGCAGCCAGTCGAGCGCCGGGCCTCCCGCGTCGGCCGCCGACGCCTCGGCGAATTTCGCCGCTTCCGCGAGATCCTCGATCTTCGGCGCCGAGGCCGTCAGGATGAAATCGCCCTGCGTCAGCTGGCTCATCGTGACATTGTGGAGGACGACGAAGTCGCCGTTGCCGAGGTTGATCGCGCCATTGACGCCGACCTGGCTGAAGCCCGCCTGGACCGCGGCGAAATTCGCGAAGCCGAACGCCGACAGGTCGATCTTGTCGGTGCCTCGCGCAAAATCGCCGATCACGTCGCCGCCGGTGCCGCGCTCGAAGACGAAGCTGTCCGCCCCGCCCTCGCCGAAGAGCACGTCATTGCCCGCCTTGCCGTTGAGCATATCGTTGCCAGCCCCTCCGAGCAGATAATTGCCGATCGCATTGCCGGTCAGGCGGTTATCGAGCTCGTTGCCGACGCCGAAGGGGGTATTGCCCTCCAGCACGAGATTTTCGGTGTGGGCGTAGAGATAATAGCCCGCGCCGTCGATATTGGCATAGACCGTATCGGTGCCGCCATTCGCGGCCTCGAAGGTGAGGTCCGCAGGGGTATCGACATAATAGGCGTCGTTGCCCGAGCCGCCGTCCATCCGGTCGTAGTCGCCGAGCCCCGAATTGCCGCGAAGAATGTCGTTGCCCGCGCCGCCGACGAGGATGTCGGTGACGAAATCGCGATGATCGAGCGGCCGATTCGCGCCGGTGATCGGGTCGCGAATATATTCACGGTCCGCGATCAATTCGTCGTCGCCGTCGCCGCCATAGACCGCGTCGGCGCCCGATCCGCCGCGAAGGAAGTCGTTGCCGCTGCCGCCGACGATATAGTCGACGCCATAACCGCCTTCGATACGATCGTCGCCATCTTCGCCGAACAGGCTGTCGTTGCCCTCGTCGCCGAAAAGCTGGTCGTTGCCGCCCCCGCCGATCAGGAGATTATCGCCGGCATTTCCGGTGATGACGTTGGCCAGCGCGTTACCGACGCCGAAAAGATCCTGATAGCTCTGGATGAGCTCGAGATTTTCGACCTCTTCGGGAAGATAATAGCTGATCCACGACTTGACGCTGTCGATGCCGCCGCCGGTGAATTCGAAGATCATGTCGGCGGTGTCGGCGATCATGTAGCGGTCGTTGCCGCCGCCGCCATAGAGACGGTCGGTGCCGCCTTTGCCGTCGAGTTCGTTCGCACCGTCGTTGCCGACGATCAGATTGTCGCCGTCATTGCCCCAGCCATATGTCCCGGTCAGGACGTATAGTTCCTCGATATGGGGGCGCAGAAAGTGGAAATCGGCGGTCGAATAGACGCGGTCATAGCCCTCGTCCGCGAATTCCACGACGCGGTCCCATTCGTCGTCGACGCGGTACACGTCGTCGCCCGTGCCGCCGACCAGCCGGTCGCCGAAATAGGTGCTGCCGACCGCGTTGGTCCCGCCATCCAGCAGATCGTTTCCGGCCCCGCCGTAAAGCAGATCGTCGCCGGCGCCGCCCCGCAGTTCGTCGTTGCCGATGCTGCCGACGAGCGTGTTGTCCGCCGCGGTGCCCGTATCGGCGGCCGCGCCGGCCAGCAGGATCGACGACGCGCCGATTGCGGCATCGACGGTGAAGACGAGCTCGTTGTTGCCGGACGTCGCGCGAACCGTCGTGCGGCCGTTCGACACCGAAAAGCCGAGCGTCACCGATCCGAGCGCGCGCAGGTCGATGCGATCGACGCCGACCTCGAACCCTTCGATGACGTCGCTCGATCCCGCGGTCGAATCAGCAAAATCCAGGTACAGGAATGTATCCGCGCCGCCCCCGCCGCGCAGCGTGTCGGCCCCCGCGCCGCCCGCGATGACGTCGTTGCCGGCTCCGCCCTGCACAAGCTGGTTGCCGCGGCCGGCGAGGATGATGTCGGCCTGGTCCCCGCCCGTCACCGATCCCGTGTGGGTCCCCGCCGTTCCGACATAGGTGTTGAAGCCGTTGTTGAGCAGGACGTCACCGACGTGGGTTCCATTGTCGCGGATCACATCGTCCCAGATGCTCAGTTCCCACGCGCCGTCCCAGCGGCTCGACGCGCTGGTTTCCACGCGGTTGTAGCCGGCCTCGAAGTAGAGACGCCCCTCGATCGTTCCATTGTTTTCGACGTGCAGCGCCGACGAATAGCCGTTAAACATCCGGATCGCGTCGTCGGCGACGATCCGGCCGTTGTTGATCACCGTCCCGAACCAGTTGATATTGTCGGAGTTCGGGCGGAGCGCCAGCCCGATCGAGGCGATCGGCCCGCCGCTGGAGGCCTCGATCAGGCCGTCGTTCACGATCGTCGATGCCCCGATTACCGAAGCACCGGCAAATGCCGACTGATAGATAGCTGCGGCACCGAGCGGAAAGGAATCGACGGTGAGGTTGCCAATCGCCCGAATGGTGCCGGTGTTCCAGATATAGCCCGAATCGCGAATGCCATAGGCTTCGCCAGCGTCCGCGATGACCTCGATCAAGCCATGGTTTTCGACCGAATAGCCCGTCACGCCGATCGAGACATTTTCGGTCATCGAGCTATCGCGGTACCGGATGGTGCCCTCGTTGTAGATGCGCCCTTGCGATGCGATGGCGTAACCGAACTCGTTCGTCGCCGCGGTGCGAAGACCCTCGACCGTTCCGAAATTGGTGAAGCTCGACATGTCGCCGATGCGGATCAGCCAGTCGAGGCGCGGATTGTCCTCGGCGTGACGGATGGTGCCGAAATTGACGATGGGCGCCTTGCCCTCGATCTCGCCGGTCCGGGCCTGGCCGCTGTCGACATAGATTTGCGCGACGATCAACTCGTCGCCCGCCGCGACCGTGAACGGGTTCTTAAGCGTCAGTCTTTCGGAGTAGCGCGTCGTCGCCATCAGTAATTTACCTCAAAAGCAGTCGTCGGCGATCACCGCCGGAACACCAGCATGTGATCGATATTGTGCGGCATCGCGAAAATGTCCTCGCGGCCGATCGGGCGGATGCCGTCGATCGGGTGCACGATCTCGAGCGAGAAGCCGTAGGCGAGGACCTCGTCGAGGAAACCGCGCGGGTCGTCGTAGCGCTGGACGGTGAATTCCATGAAGATCGTCAGCGGGCGCTTCTGCTTCAGGATGCCGGTCATGCCGTGCCAGACCTGCTGCTCGAAACCCTCGACGTCGATCTTGATGAACTCGGCGGCGAGCGCATGCTCGATCGTGTCGAGGCGGCGCACCGGCACCACGGTTTCGGAGGTCGTGTTGCCCGACCGTCCGGCTCCCGGCAGCAGGATGCGGCCGCCGCCGGGCGAGCTGTCCTGCACCTCGAGCCGCAGTTCGGACTCGCCCGCGCCGAGCGCGAGGCGGTGGAGATCGGTGAAGCCCGCGAAGCCGTTCACCTGCAGGCTCTTGTCGAGCAGCCCCGCCAGCCGCGGATTGGGCTCGAACGACAGGACGCGCCCCTCGGGCCCGGTGAGGTCGGCGAGGAGCAATGTGAAATAGCCGAGGTTTGCGCCGACATCGAGCACGACCGAGCCGCGCCTTACGCTGCGCAGCATCGCCTCGGTCACCCACATTTCCCAGAAGCCGTCCATCATCAGATGGCTGGCGATGCCGATGTCGCGCGTATCGACGAACATCTTGTAGCGCCCGAGCACGCGGCACAGCGCATCATGGTCGCCCAGATAGTGCGAGCGGCAGAGCCCGCGAATATCGGCTTCGTTGTCGGAACGCGGGTAGCTCAGCAGCCGCCAGATGTCATAATATTCGGCCGCGACCATAAACCCCTCTTATCTCGATCTTTATCGAGTAATAACTGTTGATACTAGTGCGAATTGTTCCAGTTTCGTGGCATTGCGACGAGCCGTGCGAGCATGCTTCGCAGCGCCGAGCGCGGCGGAGCGTCGGCGAGCGCATCGAGCAGATGTTCGGGCGAACAGGGCAGTCCGCGGTGCGGATCGACATAGAGCGGATAGAGGATCAGCGTCGCGGCGACCAGCTGCGCGAGCGTCAGCTGCCGCGCACGCCGCTCGAAGCGCAGGCTGTCGAGTGTGAGGCCCCAGCCGGCGTAGAAGGGGCGGCCGTGGACGAAGACCTGCTTGCCGCGGAGCAGCGCCTCGAAACCGAGCAAGGACGAGCGGACATGGACGATATCGACCTGTTCGAGCAGGTCGCTGGTGTCGCCGTCGGTCACGATCATGTCGACGTTTGCGGCGATGCCCGGCTCGCGCCACTCGCCGCGGCGAAGCCCGGCGACGACGTCCGGGTGCGGCTTGTAGACGATCGCGGCGCGGGGGTTTTCGGAGCGGACCATCGCGGCGATCGCGGCGAAGTCCATCGGTCCGCCGCCCGCGGTGATCGAGAGATCGTCGGCGACCTGCCCGGCGATCAATATCCTGGGCTGACCATCCGGGAGCCTGACCGGCGCGCCCCGCAGATTATATTTGGTGGCGCCGCGCGCGCGGATCGTGGTGATCAGGGCGGCGGCGCGCTCGAGCAGCCGGTCGTCGAAATCGGCGTGCTGCAGCAGATGCTCGAGATCGCTCGGGCGGTCGGGGTCGTAATAGATGCCGCGCCGGTCGACTATGATCGAGCAGGGCTGGACGAGCGCGGCGCCGAGCCCCGCCGAGCGAATGAAGCCATCCTCGATGCGGGACACGCATTCGGGGCCATAAGCCGCCTCCAGCGCGGGAAGATCGGCGCGCGAGGGCCAGGCGGCGACGGCTCCGGCGCCCTCAGTCGGGCGCGACCGGAAGGCGGCGTCGGGCGATCCGGTCAGGAACTGGCGAATGCGGCGGCGTTTCCAGCGCGACATGCCGAACAGCGCGTCGATGCCGCGCGTCCGCTCGACCGTGGTTCGCCAGAGCGTGAGATAGGCGAGCAGGTGGCCGAGCGGCCATGGGCTGCCGTCATAGGGCGAACGGGCGTGGTAGTCGCGGCAGAGAGCGGTGATCACCCGCTGCGCGTACCCCTCTACCGGTTGCTGCGATCCGTCGGCTTCGACCTGGACCAGCGGCTTTCCGCCGAGCGCCGCGAGCGTGGCGAAGGGGTCGCCGGTGTCGTCGCAATAGACGCGGGTCGCGCGATCGAGCAGCGGCCAGGGATCGGCCCGGCCATCGAAGCGGATCGCCGCGGCATCCGATGGTTGGGGGCCGACGAGCAGGATCGGAGCCCCTCCCCTGGCTGCTTCCATCAGGCGCGGCAGCCGCGCGGCATCGGTGCAGGCTACGGCGACCAGCGGATCGTCGTGCTTCTCCAGCCATGCCCGAATATCCGGCGGCAGCGGCTGCCAGAAATAGCCGCCGATGCGTCCTTCGACGATCGCCGCGATGGCAGCGTCGACTTCCTCGGCGGAGGGCATCGGACGGCCGGGCGCCTCTTGCCGCAGCAGTCCCTTGTGAAAGCGATGCAGCGGGATCGGCAGGAAGGATGGCGCGGACATCGCTCGCCGGTCAGCGCGTGAGCACGTCGACGGTCACTATCGGGGAAGTCAGCTGGTTGAGCATCTGCACCAGCTTGGCGAATTGCGCCGAGCGGGCGTTGGCGATCAGCACGACGTCGTCGTCCTGCATGCGGAAGCGGCTGGCGATGAAATAGCTGCGCGGATCGAGCAGGTTGAGCCGGTAGATGGTCGGAACCGCGGTCATCGTGCCGCCGACATCCTTGTCGACATAGCGGAAGACGAAGACCCCGGTCGCGTCGGCCTGGTTGTCGATCGGCCCCCCGGCGCGGGCGAGGCCCTCGACCAGCGAAACCGGCGTGTCGGCGAGCGGCACCTCGGCCACGTCGCGCGCGGCGCCAATGACCGAGAAGCTCTGCTGGCGTTTGAGGAGCTGGACGACGTCGCCCGGCATCAGCCGGACGTTGGCGGCGTCGCCGGCGCGGATCTGGTCGAGCGGCATTTCCTGGCTGTCGCCCGCGCGCGCCAGCCGCACGATCAGGTTCGATTGCTGCTCCGACGGGCCGCCTGCCGCGGCGACGACGTCGAGCACGCGCTCACCCGCCGCGGTGATCGCGATGCGGCCCGGCGCCTTGACCTCGCCCCCGACGGTGATCGAGCGCATCGGTCCCGACGCGACGCGGACGAGCACGTCGGCGCGCTGCGACAGGCCGCGCAGGCGCTCGCGGATTTCGGTCGCGACCCCCTGCGGCGTGCGGCCGAGGACGTCGATCGGGCCGACATAGGGAATGGCGACATAGCCGTCGGCGGGGACGCTGATCGTCGGCAGCGCGGCGCCCGCGGCCGACACCGCGGGATCCTTCGCATCGCCGCCGTCGATCGCGCCGAACAGCCTGTAACCGACCTCGAACACCACGATCTCGAGATTGTCGCCGACCAATATCTGTTCGCTGCTCGTCGTGCCGTCGGTGAAGGACCAGGCGGCGGACGGCGCGATCGGCGTATCCTCCTCGCTCCAGCCGCTTTCGTTGAGATCGACGAGGTCGAGCGCGCGGCCGTCGGCGAGCGCGGCGGGTTTGGTCACCTGCCCGATCGTCGGCGAGGCCGAGGGCAGCATCGAACAGCCGCCGAGCGTCGCCGCGAGCAGCGCACCGATCGCAGCCGACCGCATCCGCGTCACCGGCGGCGCCCCGCGAGCAGGCTGTCGTAGAGGGTCGTCAGCCGGTCCTGATAGGTCGCCATCGAGAAATTCGCCGCCTGCGCGATGCCGCGGCCGAACAGGTCGGCGCGCAGCTCGGGTTCGTTTTCGATCCGGCGCAGCGCCGCGGCGATCTGCTGCACGTCATAGGGGTCGACGAGCAGCGCCGCCGAGCCGGCGACTTCGGGCATCGAACTGGTGTTCGCGGTGATCACGGGCGTCCCCAAGGTCATGGCTTCGAGGATCGGTAGCCCGAAACCTTCGTAGAGAGAAGGGAAAGCCACGCCCTTCGCGCCGCGCACGAGCAGCATGAGGAGGCGCCGCGGCAGATAGTCGATACGGCGGATATTCTTGAAGATCGTCTTCATCGGCCGCGTCTCGTCGCGCTGGATCAGCGACAGTTCGACATCGGCGCCCCACGCGCGGCGGCCGAGGATGACGAGCGGCGCCTTCACCCCCGAGGCGAGATAGGCCTCGATCAGGCGGCCGACATTCTTCTTGGGCTCGATCGCGCCGAAGAAGAGGAAATAATCCTGGAAATCGAGGCGGAAGATGCTCCTCACCGCCTGCGCGATATCGGCCTCGTCGCCGCTCGCGAGGCTCAGGCTCTGCGCCGACGGCTTGATCGCCTGATAGGTGTTGGTGATCTTGCCCTCGGCCTCGGGGAAGAAGTCGACGATATCGGCGCGGCTGGCTTCCGACACGGTGACGATATGATCGCCCTTGCGGATGCAGGCGCGCATCAGCTTGTGGTAGATCTTCTTGTTGTCGAGGCTGGCGTAGGGCAGCTTCAGCGGCACCAGATCGTGCATCGTATAGATGTTTTGCGCGCCGGCGACCTTGATCGGCCAGGGATAGGTCCAGTGCATGACATCGGGCCGCTCGGGCAAGGCGACAGTCGTGAAGGTCCCGAAACGGCGAAAATTGCGCATCGCCTGGTCGAACAGGTCGGACACGGTGAACAGCCGGTCGAAATCGGGCAGGCGGTGCGCGAAGGGGCGCGTTTCCTGTTTTCCGTGCAGGTCGACGAGCCGCGCCTTGCGCGCCTTGACGGTCCAGCTGAGCTCGCGGCCCCAGCCGAAACTCCACGAGCGCGGCGCCTTCGACTGATATTCGGCGCCGAGCGCTTCGAAAAAATTGACGTTACGCAATACTCTGCGGAACGGCGTTCGCAGACCGTAGAGGCCGTCGAGCTGATGCCCCGCATTCTGGATCGCATGCGCCAGCGACATCGAATAGGTCGCGACGCCGGTGCCGAACGGCAGCGCCAGATTAAAACCATCGATTCCGACCCGCATTTTTCCTCCGGCTTCATTCGGCGGAGTGGATCGTCGATTCGAAATTCCGCTTTAATCGAGACCACCTAGCTGGAGAAACTGGTCGTAGGCAAGGCGCAAGCGCCGCGCGAAAGCGGCGTCGCCGTAGCGGTGGAAGCGGGATGGAAGGTCGCGTTTCGGCGTGGCGGGCGCATCGGCGGTTCGGCGGATCGCATCGGCGATGGCGCCGACATCGAACGGGTCGACGAGCAGCGCGGCATCGCCCAGAATCTCGCGCGATACCGACGAATTGGAGGCGATGGCGGGGACGCCCGCGAGCAGCGCCTCGACCGGCGGCAGGCCGAAGCCTTCGGCGAGCGAGGGCATCAGCAGCGCGCGGCTGTTGGCGATGAGCGGCGCCAGGGCGGCGTCCTCGAGCCAGGGCAGCCGAATAATATTGGGGTGCGCGAGTTCGCGCGCGAAGGCAGCGCGCTCGGCGCGGTCCGGCCAATGGCCTTCGGGGCCCGCGACGACAAGAGCCAGCCCGGTATCGGAACCGCGCCAGGCTTCGACCGCGCGCAGGACATTCTTGCGCGGTTCGACGGTGCCGAGCAGGAGGACATAGCGTCCGGGCTCCAGCCCCGCGGGCAAGGGTCCCTCGCCCGCCGGTCGCACGACCGGCTGCCAGGTGCAGACCGCGCGCCGCGGATCGATGCCGGTGGCGGCGATCAGCGCGTCGCGCGTGACCTCCGACACGCAGGTGAAGCAGGCGCCCTTCGCGGCGAGCGCGGCGAGCAGACGGCGGAAGCGGCGCCGCGGGATCGCCGAATATTGGGGCTGGTCGATCGGGATCAGGTCGTGGATCGTCACGACGTTGAGCGAATCCCCGGCCCACAGCGGCATCGGGTGCGACCAGTGGAAAATGTCGGCGGGGTGGCTCAGCGCGACGCTGCGCTGTCGCCCGGTCAGCGTGAACCATTTCTGCGCATCGGCAAAGCGGCGCGGCCCGACCCGCGTGACCGCCGCGCCCGGCTCGGCGCTGTCCGTCAGCAACTCCGGCGGCGCGAACAGGTCGGGGCTGCTCTCGATGCATCGGCGCAGCGCATCGCGGTAGCGGCGGATGCCGGTCCCCTGCCCCCAGCCGACGCTGCGCTTGTCAAGGGCGACGCGAGGCGTCATCTAGGGCCGAACGCGGGCCGCCGGCCCATCATATGAGCCTGTATCGATGATCGTCTTCAACCGGGTTTCCAAATCCTATGCGACCCGAAACGGGCGCCATCACGTCCTCGATAACGTCAGTTTCACGATCGAAAAAGGCCAATCGGTCGGGGTGTGCGGGCATAATGGCGCGGGCAAGTCGACGCTGCTGCGCCTGATCGCGGGGGTCGAACAGCCGAGCAACGGCACGATCCGGCGCGACATGTCGGTGTCGTGGCCGCTCGGTCTCTCGAGCAGTTTCCAGAGCAGTCTGAGCGGCGCCGACAATGCGCGCTTCGTCGCGCGCGTCTATGGACGTCCGGTCGAGGAAGTGCTCGATTTCGTCGAGGATTTTGCCGAGCTCGGCAATTATCTGCGCATGCCGCTGCGCACCTATTCGGCGGGGATGATGGCGCGGCTGGCGTTCGCGGTGTCGCTCGCCATCTCGTTCGACTGCTATCTGATCGACGAGATCACCGCGGTCGGCGACGAGCGTTTTCAGGACCGCTGCCGCGAGGCGCTGCTCCAGCGCAAACAGGAGCGCAGCCTGTTCATGGTGTCGCACGACCCCGCGACGCTGCGCGAATATTGCGACCGCGGCATGGCAGTCCAGGGCGGCCAGGTCTTGCAGTTCGACACCGTCGAAGAGGCGATCGCGAGCCATTTCGCACACGCCTGACGCATCTTGGCCTAGGCGCGGTGCTCGCGGACGCCCGCGGTGACGATCATGAAAAAGGCATAGAGCAGGAGCGCGCCGAGCAGGATCGTCGCCAGGGTACGGAAAGGCTTGGGATAGACGGGCTTTTCGGGCGCGGTCGGGCGGACCACGGGGAGCACGAACAATTGCTCTTTCTCGACGCGTTCGTTCGCCGCCTGCAACGCGAGGCGCGACGCTTCGTAGCGCTTGGCGGCGAGTTCCTGCTTCAGCCCGAGTTCCTCATATTCGCCGAGCCGCTGCGACACCGCGCCGGGGGCGCCGGTCAGGCGGCCGCGGTTGCGCGCGGCGGCGGCTTCGAGGCTGCTGACATAGCCCTGCATCGCCACGACCTGCGGGCTCGACGGGCTGAGGTAGCGGCGCATGTCGGCGAGGCGCGCACGCTGGCGGTCGAGTTCGGCCTGCTGCGCGAAACCCTGTTCCTGCGCGCCCTTGCCGCTGCTCTTCGGGTCGATGTCGCCGCTGCGGTTGCGGAACTGCGACATCGCGGCCTGCGCGCCCTCCAGTTCGCCGGCCGCCTGGCCGAATTCGTCGCGCGCGATGGTGATCGTATTGTCGAACAGGCGGCGGTTGAGCTCGTTGATCCGCGCCTCGCCCAGCTTGATCACCGCATTGCCGATGGTGCGTGCATCGTCGGGGCGAAAGGCGGTGACGGTCACACGGGTGATGCCGGTGTCGCTGTCGAGACTGATCTGCACCTTGTCGCGATAATATTCGACCAGTTCCTCCATCGTCGTGTCCGACGGCGACAGCCGCGCGACGAAATCGGCCTCGGGCCGGCGGAACACCGCGGCGAGGTCGATCTTTTCGGACTTGAGCGCGCGGATCGCCTCGGGCGAGCGGAGATATTCGATCAGGATATAGCTCGCCTTGGCGCTCGGATCGAGCACCGGCGCGACGCCGAGGAGCTGGCCGAAACCGTTGGTTTCGGTGCGCGGGGCGTCGAGGCCGCGGATGACGAACTGCGCCTCGGAGCGATATTGCGGCGCCGCGATCAGGAAGAGGTAGATCGCCGAGACGAGCACGGGCACGACGACGATCCAGAACAAGGCGCTGCGGACGATGCGGCGCGGCCAGTCGCGTCTCCGCGGCGCGCGCGCGTCCTCCGCCTCGCCGGCCGTTTCGGTGGTCATGCTGGTACTGGTCATTGCAATTCGATCCTGGGCCGGACGAATCTGATGGCGGCATAACCCACCAACATCAATAGCGCCGAGCAGACGATGGGATAGGCGATGTCGAGACGGTCGGAGGCGAAGTCGCGGAACTGGCCCTCCCGCAGCAACTCGAAGATATGGACGGTGGGCACCCAGACGGCGACGCGCTGCACATTTTCGGGCAGCCAGGCGAGCAAGTAGAAGGCGCCCGAAATGGGGAGCGTCAGATAGAGCAAGGGATGGATCAGCCGCCCGACGAACGAGCTTTCGTGCGAGGCCGCCATGATGATCATCGCGAGCCCGAAGCAGAACCAGCTCATCAGGATGAGCGCGAAGATGACGAGCAAGGGATCGTGGATCGGTTCGGCGAGCCCCAGATATTGCGCGGCAAAAAGCAGGAAGAAGAGCACCGCCCCGGTGCTCACCATTTCGAGCAGCGAGCGCGCGAGCAGCATGTCAAACAAGGTGACCGGGCGATGGTAGAGCAAGGGCCGGTTCGCCTCGAGCAAGGTCTCGGCGCGCGACAGCACCGAGCGGAACATGATGAACAAGATATAGCCGCCGAGCGCGAAGGGCACCGGCTGGACATTGCCGCTGATCGGCAGCGTATAGTTGCCGTGGAGCGCGGCGACGGCGACCGCGAGCAGCACCGGCTCCATGAAGATCCAGAGAAAGCCGAGGTTCTCGCGCCCGAAGCGCGTGTGGAGCTCGCGGATCACGAGCGCGCCGATCACCCGCCGCCGCGTGTCGAGGCGCTGGAGCAAGGCGTCGGTGTCGGCAGTTCGGGTCAAAGCTGGTCCAGAAAGTCGGTGAGCCGCGAAAAATGATCGTCCCAGCTGGCCGGGCGCCAGGCGCGCGCCGCCCGGACATGATGCTCCCTTAGCGGGGAATCGGGCGCGGCAAAATCCCGAACCGCAGCGCTCCATCCCTTGGCGTCGAGCGGGTGGAGAAACAGCGGCGCGTCGCCGCCGACCTCGCGGTGCGCGGGGATGTCGCTGGCGATTACCGGGCAGCCGAGCCCCAGCGCCTCGGCTACGGGAAGGTCGAAACCCTCGGCGAAGGAGGGCGCGAGCAGCGCGCGGGCGCCGCGCATCAGCGCGTGGAGCGCGGCGTCGCTGGGGGTCTCGAGCTCGACGAGCACGTCGCGGAGCGCGGGCGAGCGGTCGATCATCGCGAGGATATGGCCGTTCTCCCAGCCACGCCGCCCCGCAATGACCAGATGCGGCGCCGCGGCACCCGCGTGCCGCGCCATGTCGCGCCACATCTTGAGCAAAAGCAGATGGTTCTTGCGCGGCTCGATCGTGCCGACGACGAGGAAATAGGGATGGTCGGCGGCGGCGGCGGGCGCTGCGGCCCCGCCGTCGCGCAGCGTCGAGCCGAAGGGCAGCTTGACGATCGGCGGCACCGGCGCGTCGCCGCAGAAGCGCGCGACGGCGCCCGCGGTGCAGTCCGAATTGACCAGCAGGCCGTCGGCCATCGTGGTCGCTGCGGCGATGCGCGCGCGGTTGGCGGAGCTATGTTTGGCGAGCGCATATTCGGGATATTCGACCGGGATCAGGTCGTGGACGAAATAGACGATCTTGCCGTCGCAAGCGTCGGCGCGGCGGCGCCACTGCGCGATGGCGCGCGCACCGGGGTGCGAGACGGTCAGGAAGCGCGCGCCGGCCCTGCGCCGTGAGGGTACGGGGCGAAGATGGCGCAGCACGCCGAGCGCCGACGCTGCGCCCGCGCGCCCGCTCCAGCGGCGCTGCTGCGCGTTCATCAGGCCGGTCACCGCGGGGCGCGACAGCGACACCCAGCCCGCGGGCGCCACATAGGCCTCGAACGTCAGGTCGAGGTCGTCCTGCGCGAGCAGGAAGGCCAGATATTCATGCTCGACCCTGTCGATGCCGGTCGGCGCGGGCAGATGGCCGCGCCGGACGAGCCGGGTGACGTCGAAAACAAGCCGCACGCGCGAATCAGGCGCCGGCGCGCGGGGCGGCGCCGAGCAGCCGGCGGACCGCCCCCGCGACGAGCATCTCGAGCGCGCGCGGGTGGTGGAAACCGCCGTTGACGAGCGCGGTCGCGCGCATCGCGCGGCACATCGTCTCGAAATTGCCGGGATCGACGGGCGGCGGCTGGGTCCAGAAACGGTCGAGGCCGCAACCGGCGGTGACGCCGGGGATATCGTAGACCGCGCGGCCGAGGCAGAAGACCGGGCAGCCCTCGGCGAGTGCGAGCGGTCCAACGGTGCTGTTGATCGTCACCACGCCCGCGGCGCGCCGTAGCAATGGCGCGAGATCGTAGCGCTCGACGAACTGAACGCGGCCCGCGAGCCCGTAGCGCGCCGCGCGCCGCACGACCCACCCGCCCCAGCCGTCGAGATCGGGGTCGAAGGGGTGCATCTTGACGAGCAGCGCGCTGTCTTGCGGCGCGTGCACGGCGAAGCTGTGGAAGACGCAGTCGATCGCGCTCGCCATGTCTGGGAAGTCCGAATGCGAGTCGATCTGATGATCGCCGTCGAGCTGCATCGGGAAGAGAAAGAAGCGGCGGTCGGCGAGCGCGGCCACGGCGGCATGGCCCGCCGCATTTTCGCGGCCGCGCCGCAGCCGGCGCCGGATCCACGCCCACATCTCGCTGACCGGCGTGTTGCGACGATGCGAGCGATAGCGCGGGTAGAAGGGGATCGTCAGCGTTTGTGCGACATAGTAGCTCACCGCCTCGACGACGCGGCGGCGAACGTTGCCGGGGACGGGTTCGACCGGCGCATCCTCGTGCGTCGCGGCTATCTGGCGGAGCTGCTCGATATCGCGCGGCAGCGCCGACCAATAGTTGGTCCCGCCTTCCTCGAACGAGACGAAGTCGGGGCGGAGCATGCCTTCCTCGACAACGAACACGCGGATGCCGCGCGCGCGGCAGAGCACGATCGCGTGGCGGTGGAGCGGGCGGTTATCGCCGAACAGGATGACGTCGGTGACGTCGCGCGTCGCTAGCCAGGCGTCGAACCAGGCCGGAAAGGCCGCGAGATCGCCCCGAAAGCCGGTGGCGCCCGGACCGCGCCAGTCCCACACGTCGCCTCCGTTGAAATTGATCCGCGAGGTGCGATGCCCCTCGGCGCGGAGCGCCATGGCCAGCATGCGGAAAAAGGGTCCGGGCAGCCCCTGCAGGAACAGGAAATGCCGCTGCGACCAGGTTCCGGTCGCGGTCAGGGAGGCATCGGCATATTGGCTCATCTGGAGCATGGCAGACCCGAAATATTCCGAAAAGAGAACAGCCGCCGAAGCCCAGCCAAAGTAAAACCCCTTAAATCGGCGCTAGATTAGGCGGGCATCGAGGTCAAGCATTTGGCCCTCGCGTACCAGACGGTGCAGCGCGACGCATTGTTCGACGAGCGCCGGCAGATGGTGAAGCGGCATCGAGGTCGCGGGATCCGACGACGCCGATGCGGGATCGGGGTGCACCTCGATGAACAGCCCGTCGCAGCCTGCCGCGACCGCGGCGCGCGCGAGCAGCGGCGAAAATTGCGGCTGACCGCCCGACATGGCGCCCTGCGACGAGGGCAGCTGGACCGTGTGCGCCGCATCGAACGCCACCGCGACGCCGGGCGCGCGCATGATCGCGAGGTTGCGCATGTCGGCGACGATATTCTGGTAGCCGAAGATATTGCCGCGCTCGCAGGCGATCGTCGGCACCGGAGCCAGCCCGGCGCGGGCCCGCGCGCGCTCGATCTTGGCGACGACCTGCGCCATGTCGGCGCCCGCCATGAACTGCCCCTTCTTGACGAGCAGCGGCTTGCCGGTGACCGCCGCGGCCTCGATCAGCGCGGTCTGGCGCGAAAGCAAGGCGGGGATCTGGAGGATATCGACCGCCGCCGCGGCCTCGGCGGCGTCGGGCGTTTCGTGGATGTCGGTGAGCACGGACAAGCCGGTGCGCGCGCGGATCGCCGCCAACTGCGCGAGCCCGTTCGTCCACCCCGGCCCGCGGTAGGATTCGCCCGAGCTGCGATTGGCCTTGAGCGCCGAGGCCTTGAAGATCGTCGCGATGCCGAAGCGGTCGCGGATCGCGGCGAGCGTGTCGGCGATCTCGTCCATGATCGCCGCTTCCTCGACGACGCAGGGGCCGGCAATCAGGAAGAAGTTGTCGGTCAGGGACGTGAGTGGGTCGCCGGTCATGTCAGTCGCGGCAGATGCGCGGCATGGCAACGCGGCCGTCCTCGACGGTGGCGCGGCAGCCGAAGGGGCTGGCCGTCGCCTGGCAGACGCCGGCGACCTTCTGCCCCGGTTGCAGGATGCGCGACGCCCGGTCGTTGGGGACGAGGCAGTCGCCCGCGCAGTCGCCGCCGCCGGCGCACGCCTTGCCCGCATCGGCGTAGCAGTCGAAGCGGGCATCGGGCTGCGCCTTGCCGCCGGCGGCGCGCTTGCCGTCGGGCGGGCATAGCGCGGCGGCGCTCGCCGGGGTCTGCGCCTGTGCGGCCGCGGCCATGGCATCGGCCCTGTCGACGCCCTGGCAGCCGGCAAGCAGCAGTGCGAGCGGCGCCGCGAACGCGGGAAAGCGGTGGATAATCAAGCGTCGACCCATGGTGGCTTGGTAAACTGTATGGCGCGAGCATACAACGACGGCCTCGCCCAAATTATCTTGGGCTGTGACCTTCGCTACGGGAAAGCCGGCGCGCGGCTTACCATCGCGGGCAAGGGCCGCCCCATCACGCCGGTGAACCAGCTCGCGGCCTCGACGATCGCGGGCAGGTCGAGCCCGGTCGAGACCCCGCCGCGTTCGAGCATATAGACCACATCCTCGGTCGGGACATTGCCCGCGGCGCCGGGGGCAAAAGGGCAGCCGCCGAGGCCGCCGAGCGAGGCGTCGACCGTGGCCGCGCCCTCGGCGACCGCGGCCCAGACATTGGCGAGGCCGCTGCCCCGCGTGTTGTGGAAATGGACGCGGACCGGGAGGCCGGCGACGGCTTCGCGCACGCGGCCGACCATTTCGGATACCTGCGAGGGCACGCCGACGCCGATGGTGTCGGCGAGCGCGATCTCGCGCGGCTGTGCGGCCGCGGCGCGCTTCGCCATCTCGACGACTCGGTCGATCGCGACCTTGCCCTCGAAGGGGCAGCCGAAGGCGGTGGCGATGGTGATCTGGCCGCTGCGGCCCGCTTCCTTCGCGAGGCCGACGATCTCGATCGCGGCGGCGAGCGATTCGTCCGAGCTCTGACCCTGGTTGCGGATGCCAAAGGTGTCGCTGGTGACGCACACCGCGCCGAGTTCGTCGATGCGGCCGGTCGCGAGCGCGCGTTCGGCGCCGCGGCGGTTGAGGACGAGGCCGATATAGGTCACATCGCCGCGAACCGGTAGCTGGACCACCAATTGCTCGGCGTCGGCGAGTTGCGGGACCTTCTTGGGATTGACGAAGCTGGTCACCTCGATGCGGCGCGCCCCATAGTCGATCGCGCGCTCGACCAGCGCGAGCTTGTCGACGGTCGAGACCGCAAGCGCTTCATTCTGCAAGCCGTCGCGCGGGCCGACTTCGACGATTTCGATGCTGCTCTGCTTCACGATATTGCCTATCTTGACCCGCGTCCGAGATTGGAGTTGCCAATTACATAGCATTCTAAGTATATCATGGCCACAGGGATGAGGAGGACCGCGGGCGGTCCCTTCCTAGGCGAACTATGGGCCCGAAGGGAATGATATGACGGAAGCGAACAGCGCGGGCGCGCTGGAGGGGTTGAAGGTCGTCGAGATGGGGCAGCTGATCGCGGGCCCCTTTTGCGGCCAGCTGCTCGGCGACATGGGCGCCGAGATCGTCAAGCTCGAGCCGCCGGGCGGCGGCGACCAGATGCGCCACTGGGGCCAGGGCGACAAGCCCAGCTGGTGGCGCGTGATCGCGCGCAACAAATATTCGGTCGCGGTCAACCTGCGCAGCGAAGAGGGCCAGGCGCTGGCGCGCGAACTGATCGCCAAGGCCGACATACTCATCGAGAATTTCCGGCCGGGCACGCTCGAGAAATGGAACCTCGATCCCAAGGAATTGCGCAAGACCAACCCCGGGCTGATCGTCGTACGCGTGTCGGGCTATGGCCAGACCGGCCCCTATTCGTCGCGCGCGGGGTTCGGCGGGATCGGAGAGGCGATGGGCGGGTGGCGCGGCATCGTCGGTTATCCCGAGCGGCCGCCCGCGCGCATGGGAGTGTCGATCGGAGACACGCTCGCCGCGACATACGGCTGTCTGGGCGCGCTCGCTGCGCTGCACCATCGCAGCAAGACCGGCGAAGGCCAGATCGTCGATTCGGCGCTGTACGAGGCGGTGCTGCAGGTGATGGAATCGACGGTGTCGGACTATTCGGCGAGCGGGGTGAAGCGCCGGCGCACCGGATCGACGCTGCCCGCGATCGCACCGTCGAACGTCTATCCGTGCGAGGACGGCGAATATCTGATCGGCGCGAACCAGGACGGCGTCTTCGCGCGGCTGGCGGCGGCGATGGGGCGGCCCGAGCTGGCGAACGACGAACGCTATGCGACGCACCGCGCGCGCGGGGCGCGGCAGGAGGAACTCGACGCGCTGATCGGCGAATGGACGAAGACGCTGACGATCGCGGAGCTGGAAGCCAAAATGCTGGAGGCCGCGGTGCCCGCGGGGCGCGTCTACGACGCCGAGGACATGCTCGCCGACCCGCATTTCGCGGCGCGCGAGGCGCTGGTGACGGTGGCGGATGCCGAGCTGGGCGAAGTCACGATGCAGGGGGTATTTCCCAAGCTGTCGGAAACGCCGGGGAGCGTAAGGCGCCCTGCCCCGCTGGTCGTCGGGCAGGATGGCGCCGAGGTGCTGAAACGGTGGCTCGGTCGCGAGGGGTGAGAGTGACGGGTTTGGGGTGGATTTGAGACCGTCCTCCATTTCCGTTTGTGTCGAGCGTAGTCGAGACATGCGAAGGCACGCGCTCCCCAAGGGTGTCTCGACTTCGCTCGACACAAACGGGATCTATATGTTGGCTTGACCGCTACCACCCCAGACCCGCCGCGGACCTAAACCCGCCCTGCCCAGTCGAGGCTCTCCGGATAGAAGCGCTCCAGCACCCCCCCGCACTCGCCGACGACATAGCCGATGACCTCGCGCGGCAGTTCGCTCTTCCACGCGTCGGCGTCGCCCGTCCGATAATGCGAGGCGTCGTCGGTTTCGCCCGCGCGGCGTCCGGCGAGCTTTTCGAAGGCGAAGTCGGCCTGGTCGGGCCAGACCAGCGCGTCGCCCGCAGGGCCCAGCGCGGCGCGTAAGAAATCGGTCAGCCGGTCGAGACCTTCCTCGATCCGCAGCGTGTCGATCGCGGGGTCGTCATAATCCCAGTGGCGCATCGCATGGAGCGGACCGGGGGTTTCCGGGTAGAATTCCTCAGAATTGCAGAATTGAGCGGTCAGCAGCATGCCCGTTTCGCGATCGGCGGCCAGCAGCCGCGCGCGCTGCGCGGCGAGCAGCGGCCAGCCGTCGATGCTGTGGCTGGTCCGGTGCGAATGATAGGCCGACAGGACGACGCTGAGCGGATTGCGGATCAGATGCAGCGCCGGGCCTGTACCCTGCCCCCGCACCGCAGCATATTGCGCATTGGTCAGGCAGCAGAGGTCGTAACCCGCCGCGGGCGGCCGCGCCGAGCCGAGGTGCGAGGTGAAGAAGCCGAGCGCGCTTCGCTTGCTGAGCTCGGCAAGGAAGGCGACGAGCGCGCTCGACGCGCATTTATGGTGGGTGAAGAAGGCGATCATCGTCACCCTCTTTCCAGATTTCGCCGGGCAAGCCTAGCGGGGCGCCGACCCGCCTCGCGCGAGCCTAATGCCGCTTCACTGCCGCGCGGTTGGCGTCGCCGAACATGTTCGACCATTCCCTGTCGTCGAGCTTCTGGTGGCGGCCGATATATTTGGCGGGCGGCTTCAGATCGTCGCGTGCCATTGCTCGGGCGACCGCGGGGCGCGTGCGGATGCGTTCGAACCAGCCGTGCATCGCGGGCCAGTCGTCGAGCCCCATGCCCATGACGAAGGCCGAGGCGCGGCCGGGCCAGATCGCCATGTCGGCGATGCTATACTCGTCGCCCGCGACATAGGGCGCTTTTTCGAGCCGATTCTCGAGGACGGCGAGCAGGCGATTTAATTCGTTGGCGTAGCGCGCGGTCGCATAATCCTGTCCCGCGGGGGCGTAGCGGAGGAAATGGCTCGCCTGCCCGCCCATCGGGCCAAGCCCGGCGACCTGCCAGGTCAGCCACGACAGCGCCGATGCGCGCGCCGCGCCCGAGGGCGCAAGGAAACGCCCGCTCTTTTCGGCAAGATATTGCAGGATCGCTCCCGATTCGAAGACGGCCACCGGATCGCCGCCCCAGGCCGGCGCATGATCGACGATCGCGGGCAGCTTGTGGTCGGGATTGATGCGGCCGAATTCGGGGGTGAGCTGGTCACCCTCGAAAATATCATAGGGGATGACGCGATAGGCGGCGCCGATCTCTTCGAGCATGATCGCGATCTTCTGCCCGTTCGGCGTCGCCGAATAATGGAGGTCGATCATCAGAGAATCTCGTGGATCTGGTGGCGGACGCCGAAATCGGTGCGCTCGCCGACGCCGACCGCGAGCAGGCCGTTCAGCCAGCCATATTTCTCGCTCGCGGTTTCGAACACCGGGGCGATTCGCAGATAGTAAAGTGACGGATCCACCGGCGGCGCGGCGGGGTCGGCGAAGGATGCGCGCACCGCGTCGGAGACGACGCTGCGGCCATTGTAGGTCAGGTAGATGAGCGCGCCGTCGTCGGTCTGCCACACGGCGCGCGCGTCGAAGGTGCCGACCGCCTCGCCCGACACGAGCCGCCCGGCGCGCGACCAGTTGCCGCCGCCGGGAAGAACGATGCCGTTGATTCGCGGTCCGAAAAATCGTCCGCCGGTCACATAGCCGACGCGCTGGTCGCCGAAGGGCGAAGCGCCGATGCCGAAGATGCCGCCCCCGACCTCGAACTCCACCGTGCACAGATGACGGCTCGCCAATGGCGCCGCGGCGCCCGATGCATTTTCCCGTCCCACGCTTTCGACTCCTGCTTGTGAGGCTCTGGACAAGCATAAAACAATTAGTATACTAAGGGTCAATCAGATTGACGGACCGGAGTGCATTTCCGGCACCGTCGGCAACATACCAATGGGAGGGTCATGATGAATATTCGCAACCATATTCTACTGTCGGGCGCCGCGTCGATCGCGATGCTGGGGCTCGCCGCGCCGGCGATGGCGCAGGATAGCGCCGCCCCCGCCGACACCGGCGAAACCGCCGACGATGCGGGCACCGACGAGATCATCGTCACCGCACGTTTCCGCAACGAAACGCTGCAGGACGTGCCGCAGGCGATCTCGGCCTTCGGCGAGGAGCAGCTGACCAACATCGCAGCGCGCGACATCACCGACCTCGCGCCCTCGACCCCCAACATCAGCATCCAGCCGGTCGCGACCTTCTCGAACTCGGCGGCGATCTTCATCCGCGGGCTCGGTGCGCAGGGCATCGAATCGACCGAGGAAAGCCCGGTCGGCGTGTCGATCGACGGCGTCTATGTGACGCGCCCGGTCGCGACGATGCTCGACACCTTCGACCTCGACCGCATCGAAGTGCTGCGCGGCCCGCAGGGCACGTCGTTCGGCAAGAACTCGCTGGCGGGCGGTATCGCCGCCTATACCAAGAACCCGGGCCGCGACTGGGGTGTGCAGGCCGAGGTCACCGTCGGCAATTTCGGGCGCATGGACGCGCGCGCCGCGGTCGATATGCCGCTGATCCAGGATACGCTGGCGGTGCGGCTGGTGCTGAACAAGGAAACTTATGACGGCTATTTCACCAACCGCGTGAACGGCAAGAAGATCGGCGGGCAGGACCGGCTGACGCTGCGCGGCACGGTGGTGTTCACCCCGACCGACAATCTGGACATCAACCTGAAGGCCTTCCTCGTCCGCGACCGGTCGAGCGCGCCCGGCGGCGACGCCGCGCCGAACCGCAATCAGCTCTTGTGGCAGGTCTTCCGCTTCGAAGAGCCGAACGACGGCGCCTATACGATCGGCCGCGATTTCCCTGCCGATCACGACACCGACCAGCTGGGGCTGATCAGCAACATCGGGCTCGACATGGGGTCGTGGGAGATGAAGTCGGTCACCGGCTATATCGAGACCGACGATTTCAACGACAGCGACTTCGACCAGTCGGAGATCTTCTTCTTCCCGACCTTCCGCCTGCAGTCGCACCGCCAGTTCAGCCAGGAACTGCGCCTGCAGTCCGATTTCTCCGACCGCACCGATGCGCTGTCGCGGCTGAACCTGGTCTTCGGCGGCTATTTCCTGAAGCAGAGCTTCGAGCTGGCGCAGGCCTTCCCGACGCTGCCCGTGCTGCTGGCGCCCGCGCTCAATTTCGGCAGCCAGGATTTCGTCACGCAGGACAACACGGCAAAAGCGCTCTTCGCGCAGGCAATCTATGGCATCACCGATCGCCTCAACATCACGCTGGGCGTGCGGCAGAGCTGGGAATCGAAGGATTATTTCCGCGATCCGACCGGCGTGCTGATAAGCCCCTCGCGCTTCTCGTCGCGGTCGGCGGTGCGCTCGCTCGCCGAGATGGAGGCGATCGCCAACGCCAATTTCGCTGCGGGCAAGGCGTTCAAGCTCGGCTACGACCGCGACCGCACGACCTTCAAGGCCGGGATCGACTATCGCCTGACCGACGATCTAATGGTCTATGCCGGGTTCAGCCAGGGCTATAAGGGCGGCGGCTTTGGCGCACGCTCCGCGACGACGACGACCGCGGGGCCGACCGAGGATAATACCGCCGACCTCTACGAGTTGGGCTTCAAGGGCGACTTCTTCGACAATCTGCTGCGGCTGAACGTCACGGGCTTCGTAACCAAGTTCAAGCAGCTCGAATTCGGCGTCTTCTTCCCCAACCCCAATGTCGCTTCGGGGCAGGAAACCGCGCAGCTCAACATCGGCGCGGCGACCACCAAGGGGCTGGAGTTCGAAGCGACGCTGAAGCCGACGCAGGATTTCCGCCTGTCGGCGAACGTCGGCTATCTCGACGCGAAATATACCGACTTCTGCGCCGACATCGACGGCCCGTCGGCCTTCGCGACCCCGCCGACCTCGACCTGTGGCGACGTGACCTTGCTGCCGAACGGCACCTATCTGGTCGATATCGACCATACGGGCAAGAAGCTGGTCCGCGCGCCCAAGTGGCAGACCAATCTCTCGGCCGACTACAGCATCCCGCTGGGCAGCGCCGGGACGATCAACCTGCGCGCGGCGATGACCTATCGCAGCACCTATTTCTCGAGCGTCGCCAACGATCTGGCGGGCAAGACCGGCGACTTCACGCTGGTCGACGGATCGATCAGCTGGCAGAGCGAGGACGAACGCTTCCGCGTGATGCTGTGGGGCAAGAATCTGACCGACAAGACCTATGTCGCCGCGCTGACCCCGACCGCGAACTTCTTCACCCAGCGCTTCTACAACGCGCCGCGGACTTTCGGCCTGACGCTCGGCGCGAGCTTCTGAACCGAAGGACGCGCGGCGCGCGACTTAGGCGTCCGAGTCCCACGGACGACAGCCCCCTGCCCCGATCGGCAGGGGGCTTTTGTTTGGAGTATATCCCCCTCCCTAAAAGGGAGGGGTTAGGGGTGGGTCGCGAGCACAGCGAGCAAGAGGCAGAGCGCCGCCTTCGGCGGCCACCCACCCCCAGCCCCTCCCTTGCAGGGAGGGGAGTGCACACGTACCGCTATCCCGCCACCGTAAAGCGCGTTGACAGATAAACTTAAATATCTAAGTATTTTTCCACCGAGAAGACTCATGCGTCCGGGGAGAGACATGACCGAGGCCACCACCCTCCAAGGCGCCGCGGCGCCCGATACGGGGCTGACGCTGCGCCGCAACGTCGCGCTGGCGATGCTGTTCGTGGTCGGCACGATCAATTTCATCGACCGCCAGCTGCTCTCGATGCTGATCGAGCCGATCCGCGCCGATATCGCGCTCAGCGACACCCAGTTCGGGCTACTCACCGGCCTCGCCTTCGCGCTCTTCTATGCGGGCATGGGCGTACCCGTCGCGATCCTCGCCGACCGCTGGAACCGCGTGAAGCTGGTCGGTATCGCGTGCATCGTGTGGAGCGGCTTCACCGCCGCTTGCGGGATGGTGTCCAATTTCTGGCAGCTCGCCTTGATGCGCTTCGGCGTCGGCGCGGGCGAAGCCGGCGGCACCGCGCCGTCGGTGTCGGTGCTCGCCGACTATTATCCGCCCGAGCGGCGCCCGATCGTGATGGCACTGTTCACCTGCAACGGGCCGTTCGGGGTGTTCGTCGGCGCCGCTTTCGGCGCCTGGGCAGCGTCGACGATCGGCTGGCGCAATGCCTTCCTGTTGATCGGCGCGGTCGGCATCGTCGTCGGGCCGCTGCTGATATGGCTGGTGCGCGAGCCCGCGCGCGGGCAGATGGACAAGGGCGCAAGCGACGAGGCCGTGCCTTTCAGCCGCGCGCTGGCGCTGTTCGGCGAGAGGCGTTCGCTGATGCTGGTCCTGCCCGCGACCGCCTTTGCCGCCTTCGTGAGCTATGGCATGCTCAACTGGATCCCCGCCTATCTGATGCGCGTGCAGGGCATGCCGCTCGCCGCGATGGGGACGTGGTTCGCCCCCGTCGCGGGGATTACCTTCGCCGCGGGTACGCTGGGCGGCGGCTGGCTGGTGGCGCGGATGGCGCGCAAATCGCCGCGCGCCTATGGGCTGGTCCCGGCGATCGCAACCGCGATCCTGATTCCGTCGCTGATCGCCGCGCTGACGATCGACGGCTGGCCCGCGGTGCTGGCGCTGATGGTCGTGCCGCTGACCGCCTGCACCTTCTATATCGCGCCGTCGCTGGCGCTCGTCCAGAATCTGACCCCGCCGCGCGCGCGCGCCACCGCGACCTCGATCCTGATGCTGATGTTCAACATCATCGGGCTGGGTTTCGGACCGCTGTTCGTCGGTTTCGTGAGCGATGCGCTGAAGCCCGACTATGGTATCGACAGCCTGCGCTGGGGATTGATGGCGCTGATGCCCTTTGCGCTCGCGGCATGCGCGGTACAGCTGGCGATGATGCGCCACCTGGAGAAAGATTTCGCGGCCTGAAAAGGGAGATCAATATGAGCGAGCTGGACGAAATCCGCGCGATGGCGACGCGCTTCTTCGACGCGATCGAGGCGGGCGACATCGAGACGATGCGGGACAGCTTCGCCCCCGGTGCCGAGATCTGGCACAACACCGACGAGCTGATCGTGACGCGCGACCAGACCGCGGCGACGCTGACCGGCATGGTCGCGCGGATCGGCGCGCGCGAATATGCCGACCGCCGGCTGACGGTCTTTCCGGGCGGTTTCGTGCAGCAACATGTCCTGAAAGGCGTCCGCACCCACGACGGCGGCGCGGTGCGCCTGCCCTGCGCGATCGTCTGCAAGGTCGAAGGCGGCAGGATCACGCGCCTCGACGAATATTTCGACAGCGAGCATGTCGCCGAGTTCCGCAAATTCGCCAACGCCTGAGGAGTATTTATGCCCGTTTTGCGCCAGGTTCCCCGGTCCGAAGTCACCGACGAGACCGTGCTCACCTACTACAACCGCCTGTTCGGCGACCGCGATCCCGTCGCCGAACCGGGCACCGCGACCGGCACCCCCGGCGACTGGTGGACGGTGTTCGCGCTGTCGCCCGACATCTTCGAACATGCGGTCAAGGGCTTCGCGGTGTACCGCAATCCCGCGCGGACGATCGACCCGATCCTGCGCGAGCTCGGCCAGACGCGCGCGGGATGGGTCAAGGGCAGCCAGTTCGTCTTTTCACAGCACTGCAAGTCGCTCCGCGGTCTCGGCGCCAGCGAGGAGAAAATCGCATCGATCGCGCACTGGCAGGTCGCCGATTGTTACGACGAGCAGGAGCGAGCGGTGCTTGCCTATGCCGATTGCCTGGCGCAGGCGGGCGGGCGCGTGCCGCTCGAGGTCTTCGACAAATTGAGGACCTTCTGGAACGACGAGCAGATCTTCGAATTCACCTACATCACCTGCCTGTACGACATGCACGCGGTGATCACGCGCGCGCTGCGCATGGAATATGATGCGCGCGAGGACCCGATCGTCGAGATCGCGGCACCCGAAGGCTTCACGGCGGCCGACTTCCTGAGCGCGCCGCGGCCCGCGGGTGGATGAGCGCCGGCGCGATAATCGTCAATCTACTTGACGATTATCGCGAAATCGGCTATGCGGAAGAGAGAGGACAATATGAAATTCTATAACAGCGTCGGTCCGAACCCGCGCGTCGTGAAGCTGTTCATGGCCGAAAAGGGTATCGAGCTCCCCGAGGTCGACGTCGACCTGCGCGGCGGCGAGAACCGGCGGGCGCCCTATAATGTCGAGGTCAATCCCGCCGGACAGACGCCGGCGCTCGAACTCGACGACGGGTCGGTCCTCACCGAGATCACCGCGATCTGCGAATATCTGGACGAGAAATTCCCCGCGACGCCGCTGATCGGCACCACCGCCGAGGAGCGCGCGGCGACGCGGATGTGGACGCGGCGCATCGACCTCAAGATCTGCGAACCGCTGACCAACGGTTTCCGCTTTGCCGAGGGGCTGCCGCTGTTCGAGCCGCGGCTGCGTTGTTTGCCCGAGGCGGCGGCGGGGCTCAAGGCGACCGCGCAGGACGGCGTGCGCTGGCTTGATCCGCTGATCGCGGGGCGCGAGTTCGTCGCGGGCGAGCGACTGACGCTCGCCGACCTGATGCTCTTCGCCTTCCTCGATTTCGGCATTTCAGTCGGCCAGCCGATCGATCCCGCCGCGACCAATGTCATCGCCTGGTACGAGCGGATGAAGGCGCGTCCGACGAACTGAATGGAAACCATAAGGAGACGGATCATGGCTGCAGCGAATAGCGAGTTCGAATTTCTGGGGGTCAACCACCTAGCGCTGGTGTGCAAGGACATGGCCAAGACGGTCGAATTTTATCGCGACATATTGGGCATGCCGCTGACCAAGACGATCGACCTGCCCGGTGGGCGCGGCCAGCATTTCTTCTTCGACATCGGCAATGGCGACAGCCTGGCCTTTTTCTGGTTCCCAGAGGCGCCCGAGGCGGTGCCCGGCATTTCGGCGCCGGCGCACCTGCCGACGCAGGGCAGCTTCGTGTCGGCGCACGGATCGATGAACCACATCGCGATCAACGTACGCGCCGACAAGTTCGACGATTATTACAACCGGCTGGTCGAGAAGGGCATCGCGGTCTCGAAAATCCTGAACCACGACGACAGCCCGATGCAGTCGACCGACGAATTGCACCCCGGGGTGTTCGTGCGCTCGGTCTATTTCTTCGACCCCGACGGCGTGTGCCTGGAATTCGCGGCGTGGACCAAGGTGTTCGACAACAGCGACGTGGCGCACGATCCGATCCGCGCAGACGGCACCAAGGCGGAAGGCCTGATCACCGGTCGGACGCCGGTGCCGGCGGAATAACAGCTCCTCCTCAAGGAACTCCTCTTGGCCCGGCGTGCGAGCGCCGGGCCGTTTTTTTTCAGCGGGCAACGGCCTCGTAGCTGATCCGCACCCCCAAGACGGTTTCGTCCTGGTCGAAGATGCGCGATTTCGCGGCGTAGCGGACATGCAACTGGTCGGGCGCCACCCATTTCATCTCGGCCCATGGACCGCCCCAATCACCCAAGGCCGCCGCGCCATGATCGTCGTCGGCGCGAAAGGCATTGCCGCCGCCGGACGGCTGTTCGCCGGCATCGACGATCGAAATCTGAGTCGAGAATCCGGTCGTCGCGCCGCAATCGCGCTGAAACATCACCGCACTACGCGAACCGTCGGGCGCATCCACGCGGCTGACGACCTCGTTACCGCAACCTTCGGCGCAGCCGCCCAAAAAGACGACCACCAACGCGAGCGGCACCGATCTCCACACGGTCGGGCTCCCTAACCGACCGCCCTGCCCTTGCCCTCCCAATAGGGCGCGCGCAGTTCGCGGCGGAGGACCTTGCCCGAGGGGTTGCGCGGCAATGCGTCGATGAAGTCGATGCTCTTGGGCGCCTTGTAGGCGGCGATGCGTTCGCGCGCCCAGGCGATGACCGCGGCGGGATCGGGTGCGCCGTCGGCGCCGGCGACGATCAGCGCCTTCACCGACTCGCCCCATTTGTCGTCGGGCACGCCGATCACCGCGACGTCGGCGACGCCGGGGCAGCCCATGATCGCACTCTCGACCTCGGCCGGATAGACATTCTCGCCGCCCGACACGATCATGTCCTTGATCCGGTCGTGGACGAAATAGAAACCGTCGGCGTCGCGATAGCCGACGTCGCCGGTGTGGAGCCAGCCGCCCGCGAGCGTTTCTTCGGTCGCGGGGCCGCGGTTCCAATAACCCTTCATCACGATGCCGCCGCGGATCGCGATCTCGCCGATCTCGCCGTCGCCGAGTTCGTTACCATCGCCGTCGAGGATCGCGAGGTCGACGTTTGGCCAGGGCTTGCCGCACGAGGTGAGCTTGCCGGGAATATCGTGCGCGCTGGGCGAGAGATAGGAGCCGCCGCCCGCGGATTCGGTCATGCCGTAGAATTGGACGAAGTCGCAGCCGAAGGCGCTGCGCGCGCGGCGCAGCACGTCCTCGGCGATCGGCGAGGCGCCATAGGCGATCGACTTCAGCGCGGGATAGCGGCCGGCGGTCGCCGAGGACTGCATCAGCATCATCTGGATCATCGCGGGGGCGAGGAAGGCGTGGGCGACACGCTCGTGGCGGAGCAGCTGGATCGCGTCGTTGGGCGTGAAATCCTTGACGAGCAGCAGGCGGCCGCCCTGCGCTAGCCCCGAGAAGCTGACGTTGGTGCCCGCGACGTGGAAGAGCGGCATGACGATGATCACCGTCTCGTCCTCGCCATAGGCGAAGCCGTCGACCTCGGTCGCGGCCTCGAGGAAGCTGCGGTAGTTGCGATGCGTCAGCACGACGCCCTTGGGAAGGCCGGTCGTGCCGCTCGTGTAGAGCTGCAGCACATCGTCGGCGAGGTCGGGGCCGGGCAGCGCGGCGTCGGAGGCGGTGCCGAGCCATTCGTCGAAGGGGGTGAACTGCGGATGTGCGCCATAGAGCGCGACGAGGCGCGGCGGGTTGGCGAGGCCGGCGACCGCGGCGAGCGCGCAGTCGAAGAAATCCTCGCCGACGAAGAGATATTTGGGCGCCGCATCGCCGACAATGAAGCCGACCTCGGCAGGCACAAGGCGGTTGTTGATCGGCGCGAAGCAGGCGCGTGCGAGCGCGGTGCCGAAGAAGAGCGGGTACCAGGCGTCGTGGTTCTTGGTGAGCGCCGAGACGCGGTCGCCGGGCTGGATGCCTGCTGCGATCAGGGCGTTGGCGACGCGGTTCGACCGGCGGTCGAGATCGGCAAAACTCGTTTCGCGCTCGCCATATTTGACCGCGATCGCATCGCCGCGGGCGCGGGCCTGCGCGCCCGGGATATGGGCCAGGGTCCGGATGGCATCCAGATCGATCATTTCGCTCTCCCTCGGTTCATTTTTCTTGAATTAGATAGAATACTAAGCAAATACTGGCCAGCCCAAAAATCGAGAGGATTGGCCTTGTTTGACCACCCCATATTGCCGACAACGATCGTCGGAAGCTACCCCCAGCCCGACTGGCTGATCGACCGCGAACGGTTGAAGGCGAGCCTGCCGCCGCGGGTGCGCGCCGAGACCTTGTGGCGCATCCCCGAACCCTGGCTGGCCGACGCGCAGGAGGCCGCGACGCTGATGGCGATCCGCGACCAGGAAGAGCTGGGCATCGACATCGTCGGCGACGGCGAGATGCGCCGCGAAAGCTATTCGAACCGGCTGGCGACCGCGCTGTCGGGGATCGATACCGAGAAGCATGGCACCGCGATCGACCGCACCGGCAACGCCAATCCGGTGCCGCTCGTGTCGGGTCCGATCCGGCGGGTGGCGCCGATTGAGGCGCAGGATGCCGCCTTCCTGCGGCGCCATTCGACCAGGCCGGTGAAGCTCACGTTGCCCGGCCCCTTCACGATGACGCAGCAGGCCGAGAATGGCTATTATCCCGACGCGCGGTCGCTCGCGATGGATTATGCCGACGCGGTCAATGCCGAGGTGAAGGATCTGTTCGCGGCGGGGGTCGATGTCGTCCAGCTCGACGAACCCTATCTGCAGGCGCGCGCCGCCGAGGCCAATGCCTATGCGATCGAGTCGATCAACCGCGCGCTCGACGGCGTCGGCGGGACGACCGCGCTGCATATCTGCTTCGGCTATGCGATGGTGCACCATGGCGCGGGCGCGACCGGGCCGAAGCCCAAGGCCTATGACTTCCTGGCCGAGCTCGAGGCATCGGCGATCGACGTGATCTCGGTCGAGGCGGCGCAGCCTGGGCTCGACCCGTCGATCCTCGCCGAGCTGCCGACCAAGACGATCATGTACGGCGTGCTCGACCTGTCGATCCCCGAGGTGGAGACGCCCGAGGTGGTCGCGGGACGCATCCGCGAAGCGCTGCGTTATGTCGACGCCGAACGGCTGTGGATCGCGCCCGATTGCGGAATGAAGTACCACAGCCGCGAGCATAGCCAGGCCAAGCTGAAGGCGATGGTCGATGGCGCGGCGCTGATGCGGGGGGAGCTGAAGTAGGCGACAATGATGTTCCCGGCGAAAGCCGGGGTCCAGTCGACGCTTGCATGGCCCCCGGCTATCGCCGGGGAACACAAAGCATCAGGCGTCGACAAAACTGGTCAGCAACGGCACCACAACCTCCGGCGCCTCGATGGTCGGGAGATGCCCGACCCCCGCGATGACTTCGAGCCTCGCGCCGGGGATCGCGTCCAAAATCTCGTCATGATGCGCGCGGCTGGTGATGCCGTCCTTTTCGCCCCAGATCAGCAGCGTCGGAACCGTAATCTCGCCGATTCGGGGGCGGCTGTCGATGCGCGCCATGATCGCGCGCTGCTGGGCGAGGAAGGTCTCGGCGCCGGTTTCGGCGGCCATCCGGCGCGCGATACCGAGCAGGCGTTCGTCGTTCCGCTTTTCCTCGGGGAAGAGGATCGGGATGCGCTCCTCGACGACCTGATCGAAATTGCCGCTCTCGACGAGGTCGATATAGCCCTGCCGCCGCGCGGTCTGCGCGGGGCCGTCGGCGGAGGCGAGCGTCGAGATCAGCGCGAGTTTCGCGACGCGCTCGGGCGCGCGGCGCATGACCTCGAACGCGATGAAGCCGCCCATGGCGTGGGCGACTAGGGCGAATTTGGATGGAGCGTTGTCGAGGAGGCGCTGGGCGAAGCCTTCGATCGTGTCGTCGCTCTGGTTATCGGCGACGATGATGTCGCGGTCGGGCCAGGCGTCGAGCAGCGGCTGCCAGACGGCATCAGTGAGGAGCTGGCCGGTGATGAGTACGATGGGAAGCGACATTAGATCACCTGATGCAGGAGCGGTTCGCCGGCGTCGAGGCGGCGGCAGTTTTCGTGCGCGACGGTCAGGCTGCGCACAAGCGTTTCGGGGGTGAGCCAGGCGATGTGTGGGGCGAGCACGGCGTTGGGCAGGCCCAGCAGCGGATTGCCGCGCGGCAGAGGTTCTTCTGCAAAGACATCGAGGCCGGCGCCGCGGAGATGGCCGATGGTCAGCGCTTCGACCAGCCTGGCCTCGTCGACCAGTTCGCCGCGCGCGGTGTTCACCAGCACCGCGCCCTTCTTCATCGCGAAGGGATCGACGCTGGCGCGCGTCTCGTCGGTGAGCGGGATGTGCAGCGAGACGATGTCGCTGGTTGCGAGCAGGTCGCCGAGCGGCAGATATTCATAGGGCACGTTGCGCTTGCTGCGCGCGGTGTAGACGATCTTCGCGCCGAGCGCCGCCAGCGCGGGGGCAAGCAGCAGCGCCGAATTGCCGAAGCCGACGAGGCCGATGGTGCGCCCGCCGATCTCGCCGACCTGATCGAGTTCGGAGGGGTCGGCGGTCCAGCCCTGCCCGGCGCGGGTGCGCGCGTCGAAAAAGCAGGTGCGGCGGAGCACCGCCATCATCAGCGACAGCGCCATTTCGGCGACCGCCTGGCTGTTGGTGCCGGGCATGTTGCACACCGCAACGCCGTGATCGCGGGCGGCGTCGAGCGCGATGGTGTTCACCCCGACGCCGAGCTTCTGGATCAGCTTCAAATTGGGTGCGGAGGCGATGAACTCGGGGGTGACCGGGGTCAGGACATGGAGCAATGCGGTGATGTCGGGCGCGACCGCGTCGAGCGGCGCGGCTTCGTCGACATGCGTCACGACGCCCGGTCCGAAGATCGTATCGACCGCCTCGCGAAAGCCAGGGCTGGGGCGTGCGTGAAGGACGATCATGCCGCGACCGCGCCGATGCTGCCAGCAAAGGCCGAGAAGCCGGCGAACACCGCGTCGGGGCCCATCGCTTCCTCGATGCGCAGCATCTCGTTCCATTTCGCCATGCGCTCGGAACGGGTGAAGCTGCCGACCTTGAGTTGGCCGGCGTTCCAGCCGGTCGCGAGATGCGCGATGGTGACGTCCTCGCTCTCACCCGAGCGCGCCGAGACGATCGCGCCCCAGCCGCGTGCGACGGCGGCGTCGAGCGCGGCCTTGGCCTCGGTGACAGTGCCGACCTGGTTGACCTTGATCAGCGCGGCGTTGCACACCCCCGCGTCGTCGGCACGGGCGACGCGATCGGCATTGGTGACGAGCACATCGTCGCCGATGATCTGGACGCGGTCGCCGATCGCGGCGGTGACCGCAGCCATCGCGGTCCAGTCGTCCTGCCCGGCGGGGTCCTCGATCGACAGGATCGGATAGCGACCCGCCCATTCGATGATGCGCGCGGCCATCGCTTCGCTCGTCAGCCGGCCGTCGTCGAGCGCGAGGCTGTAGCCCGAGGCGTCGCCGAGTTCGTTGGCGGCGATATCGAGCGAGATGAAGACATCCTCGCCGGCGCGATGGCCGCTCGCCTCGATCGCCTTGGTCAGCGTGTCGAGGGCATCCTCGTTCGACGCGAAATTGGGCCACCAGCCGCCCTCGTCGGCGACGCCCGACAACGGCCCTTTCGCTTCCATGAGCTTGCCGGCGGCGCGGTAGACATCGTCGGTGATCTCGAGCGCGCGGCGGAAGCTTCCCGCGATGGGGCACATGATCATGAAGTCCTGCACGTCGGTGCGCCGCCCGGCGTGCGCGCCGCCGCCGAAAATCTGGATTTCGGGGAGCGGGATGCGGACTTTCTTGTCGCCTGCGAGATAGCGCCACAAGGGCAGCCGCGCATCGGCGGCGGCGGCGTGAAGCACCGCCATCGAAACCGCGACGACGGCGTTTGCGCCGAGGCGTGCCTTGTTGGGAGTGTTGTCGAGCGCGCAGAGTGCGGCGTCGACCGCAGCCTGATCCCGCGCGTCCATGCCGGTGATCGCCGACGCGATTTCGGACCCGATTCCCGCGACGGCGCGGTTGACGCCATAGCCGCCGAAGGCGGTGCCGCCATCGCGCAGGTCGATCGCCTCATGCGCGCCGCGCGAGGCGCCCGCGGGGGCGATGGCGCGGCCGGCGGCGCCCGAGGCCAGCGTGACTTCGGCCTCGACCGTGGGGCGGCCGCGCGAATCCCAGAGCTGGCGGCCGGTGACGGAGGCGATGGGCGATGGCATTCTAGGTCCTTTTCCAGCTGGCGACGAGCGCTTCGATGGCGCGCGGCGCGCGGATCAGCGCGCGAGCCTGATCGCGGACGATATTCTTGTGTTCGGGGTCGGTGAGATAGGGCGCGGGCGACTTGCCCTCGACGCGCGCGAGGAGCAGCGCGGCGGTGAGCTTGCCCGCGCGGAGCAGCAGGGCTTCGGCATCCTCCCAATCGATGCCCGCGCGGTAAGCGGCGACCAGCGCCGCAGCGGCTTCATTCATCCGCGCATCGCCCGACCAGACCACCTTGAGCAAAAGATGCGTGGTGCAGAAGGCCAGGTCGAACGCGGGATCGCCATAAACCGCGCATTCGGCGTCGAGGAAGACCGGGCCGTCGGCGCTGATGAGGATATTCTTGGGGCTGACGTCGCCGTGGACGAGCGCGATCTTGCGCCCCGACAAATCCTCGGCGAGCGCGGTGAGAGCGGGCGCGAGTTCGACGTCATGCTGCGCAACATAAAGCAGGAAGGGATCGACGCGCAGCGCGCGGAACATGTCGTCGTTGGGGAAGTCGGCGCGGTCGCCGTCGTTATAGGCGGTGGCGGCGTGGACCGCGGCGATGCCCTTCCCCACCTGCGCAGCAAAACCGGCGTCGACGCGGCCCGCCATCAACTCGTCCTTCCACACCGGGCAACCGGGGAGGAAGCGCATCGCAAAGGAATGGCCCGGCAGCTCGGCGAGCACCTCGGGCGCGATGTGGGGATCGACGCCGCGGGCGCGGCGCAGCCAGCGCACCTCGCTGGTCCCGCGCTCGACGGGGGCAAGCCATTCGGCGGCGACGCGCAGTTGCGGTAGCGGGCGCTTGACGACGATCGGGCCGGCCGGGCCGTCGACCTTCCACACGTCGCACGACACGCCGCCGGTCAGCGGCTGAAGGACAACCTCGTCCTCCCCCGCCAGCCCGGCGCCGCGCAGCGCGTCGATGATGTCGGCGTCGGCCGTCACGTCACAGCTTCTCCCGGATCCATGCACCGACGAGGTCGGCGGCGTCCTGCCGTTCCTTGATCGAATCCTCGAAATAATGCGCGCCGGGGATCAGTTCGATCTTTTTGTCGGTCGAGCCAAGGAAATCGAAGATCTTGCGCGCGTCGCTGGGGAACACGCCGGTGTCGGCAAGGCCCTGCACCACCAGCGCCGGGGTGTCGTGCTTCGCAAGGTGCGGCCGGCCCTGGCACGGCGAGGTTTCGAGGCTCCACATGTTGAGCCAGGTCTTGAGCGTGTTGGCGCGGCCGATGCTGGGGGTGCGGTTGGCGATCGCGGGGTCGCCGCGATAGCACCAGTTGGGCTTGCGCTCCGACGGGTCGATCGCGGGATCGACGCAGCGGATGTCGCCCCAGCAGCGGAACAGCGGGAAGATGCGGTCGGGAATGCCCGCCGCGTTGAGCCGTACGAGCTCGGCCTTGGCCCAGTCGGTGATGCGCTGGTTGCGGGCGCGCTGGCCGGCGCGATATCTGGCGATGAAGGCGTCCGAATAGGGCGGGCCGTTGTCGGGGTTGAAGGGGTCGAGTTCGGGGTCGGTGAGCGTCGGGTCATTCTCGTCGATCACCGAGGCGTCCATCCAGTCGGTGAGGACTTCCGGGCGGCCCTGATGCGCGTTGAAGCTGATGTAAAGGTCGCCCTTGATGAGCTGTGCGAGCGCGTCCTGCCCCACCGAGGGCAGCCGGTCGGTGAGCGTCGGCGCGATGGCTTCGGCCTGATAGGCGCCCATCAGCGAACCGCCGCCCGAATTGCCGAGGATGACGATCGCTTCGACCCCGGCCTCTTCCTTCAGCCATTTCATGCCGACACCGATGTCGAGCACCGCATGTTCGAGCAGGAACTGGTCCTCGAAGCCGCGATAGCGCGTGTTCCAGCCGAGGAAGCCGAAGCCCTGCCGCGCAAAGTAAGGGGCGATATAATGTTCGGAGAAATCGACGTTGTAGTGGGTGGCGATGATCGCGACCTTCGGCCGCTTGCCCGCCTCGGTCCAATAGATGCCCTGGCACGGGTGGCCGCCCGCCTGGATGCGCGGCGCGGTCGGCGGTGCGCGGCCGATGAAGGTCGCGTCGAGGCCCTCGATGCCGTTGGGGTCCATTGATCTCTCCTGTTTTAGGGTTGTACTAGCGGGTGACCTCGAAGGGCAATTTATAGCCCTCCAGCCCTGCGCGGATCGCCTTTTTGTCGATCTTGCCGGTCGGGCCGAGCGGGATGTCGTCGACGAAGAGCACGTCGTCGGGCATCCACCATTTGGCGATCTTGCCGTCGAGATAGGCGGTCAGGTCGCCGGCGTCCGCGCTCGCGCCGGGCTTCAATTGGCAGAGCAGGATCGGGCGCTCGTCCCATTTGGGGTGCGACACGCCGACGACCGCGGCGTTGGCGACCGCTTCGTGCCCCATGGCGATATTCTCGATCTCGATCGAGCTGATCCATTCGCCGCCCGACTTGACGACATCCTTGGCGCGGTCGGTGATCTGCATATAGCCCTCGCCGTCGATCGTGCTGACGTCGCCGGTGTCGAAAAAGCCCTCGGCATCGAGCACATCGCCTCCCTCTCCGCCGAAATAAGCGCCGGCAATCGTCGGGCCCTTGATCATCAGCCGGCCGGGAGTCTTGCCGTCGTGCGGCAGCCGGTTGCCGGCGTCATCGACGAGCTTCATCTCAAGCCCGCAGAGCAGGCGGCCCTGCTTGAGCTTATACGCCATCTGCTCGGACTTAGACTTTGCCGCGACCGACGCGTTAGGAACCGACACGGTGCCGAGCGGCGAGGTTTCGGTCATGCCCCAGCCTTGGATGACGTCGACGCCATAATCGTCGCGGAAGGTGCGGATGATCGATTCGGGGCAGGCCGAACCGCCGATGGTGACGCGTTCGAGCGTGGTGAAGCGTTTGCCATTTTCCTGCATATATTGGAGCAGCATCTGCCACACGGTCGGGACGGCGGCGGAGTAAGTGACGCCCTCCTGCTCGATCAGGTTGTAAATCGATTCGCCGTCCATCCGCTGCCCCGGCAGCACCAGCTTCGCACCGACCGTGGGCGCCGAATAGACGACGCCCCACGCATTGGCGTGGTACATCGGGACGACGAGCAGCACGGTATCGCGCGCCGAGAGGCCGAGCGCGTCGCGCTGGAGCGTCATCAGCGCGTGGATATAGTTGGAGCGGTGCGAATAGAGCACGCCCTTGGGATTGCCGGTGGTGCCGCTGGTGTAGCAGAGGCCGCAGGCGGCATTTTCGTCGAAACCACCCCAGACATAGTCGGCGGGCTGGCCGGCGATCCAGTCGTCGAAGGCGATGGCAGGAAAGCTGGTTTTCGGCAGCGAGGCGGCGTCGCAGAAGAAGATCACCTTCTCTATGCTCGGCACCTGCGGCAGCAATTCTTCGACGAGTTCGGCGGTCGCGGGGTCGGCTATCAGCAAGCGGTCGCTGGCGTGTTTCGCGATATAGGCGATCTGTTCGAGAAAGAGTCGCGGGTTGAGCGTGTGGAGCACGGCGCCCATGCCCGCGGCGCCATACCAGGCCGACAGGTGGCGCGCGCTGTTCCAGCCCATCGTCGCGACGCGGTCGCCCGGCTGGACGCCTTCGGCGGCGAGCGCGTTCGAGACGCGCTTGGCATCGGCGTGGATGGCGGCATAGGTCGAGCGGGTGACGCGGCCCTTGGCATCGCGCGACACGATTTCGCGGCCGCCGTGCCAGTTTGCGGCATGATCGAGGATGCGATCGACCGTCAGCGGCACATCCTGCATCAATCCCATCATGGTCCCGCGATCCTCCGTCCCAGCTTGCCAGAAAGATAGTATACTAAGCATTTTGGCATTGCAATGCCGCTTCGCCTTGCGCCGCCCCTGCCCTTCTTCTAGCGTCGGATCGGGCAAAACAGGGAATTTCCAGCTGCATATCATGCGCACCAACCAGTTGATCATCGCGCTTTTCCAACGCTTCTGCTGGCTCGACGAGGGGCTGCAGGCGCGGCTGCACGACCGCGGCTGGCCCGACGTCAACCGCCCGCAATCGATGGTGATGACCAATATCGTCAGCGGCGTGGTGCGCCCGTCGGACATCGCGCGCAACCTCGGCGTGTCGCGGCAAGCCATCCACAGCACGATCAACCAGATGGTCGCGCTGGGCATCGTCCAGCTGGAGACCGACCCCAGCGACCGGCGGCACATGATCGTGTCGCTGACCAAAACGGGCGCGCGGATGCGCAAGGATGCGCAGCGCGCGATGGACGCGCTGACCGCGCAGATCGCCGCGGTGCTGGGGCAGGACAAGTTCGACGCCTTGCTCGCCGCGCTCGAAGCCGACTGGGGCGACAATATCGAGCGCGCGGCGCCGCCGGCGAAGAAGAAGTCGGCCTAGGCCGTCAGCGCCTTTGCCACCGCGACCAGCCGCGCGGCGGTCATGTCGACGAGCGAGGCGGGGAGCGCGTCCTTGAGCTGGCCGTCCTCGTCGAACGCCGCATGCGCGCTGGGTACGAGCACCTGGTCGGGGATCACGAGCATCTGCACGGTGCCGAGGATCTGGCGGAGGTGCGCGAGGCCGCGGATGCCGCCGAAGGGGCTGATCGACGCGCCCATGATCGCCGCCGCCTTGCCGCGAAAGGCGCTGAGCGCGACGAGCCCCTCGTCGCCGGTGGGGCGCGAGGCCCAGTCGATGGCGTTCTTGAGCAGCGCCGGGATCGAGCCATTATATTCGGGCGACACCAAAAGCAGCCCGTCCTGCGCGACGAGCGTCGCCTTGAGCTTCAGCGCGTCGGCGGGAAAGGCGTTCGCTTCGAGCGCGGCGGTGTAGATCGGCAGGTCGAGCGTGGCGAGGTCGACGAGCGTCACCTCGGCGCCATGCGCTTCCAGTCGCGCCGCCGCGAGCGCGCCCAGCGCCCGGTTGAACGACCCGTCGCGCGTGCTGCCGACGATTACCGCAATCTTCGTCATGATCCCTCCCGAAGCGAATGGTTAGAATGCTAACCGATACGCCGGAACGATCAAGCCTTGACGTCGGAGAGTACCGAAAGATTGCGCGTCTCATCGGCGAGATTACCGATCACGCGGCGCATCAGCCCCTGCAGCAACTCGACCTCCTCGTCGCTCATCCCGCGCGTCGCGATCTCGTGAATCTCGGCATTCATCGGCGCCAGGACGAGCTCGAGCTTCTTCGCGTGCGGGGTGAGGAAGATGAAGGTCTTGCGGCGGTCGTCGCTGGTCTTCTTGCGCGTGATGAAGCCCGCCTTTTCGAGGCCCTTGAGCGCCACCACCGTGGTGGGTTCGCGCATGCCCACGCGTTCGCTGAGCTCGCGCTGGGTGATGCCGTCCTCGCGCCACAACTGGCGCAGAAAGCGCCACGGGCCCGCCGAGACATCGTGCGTCAGCGTGCGGCGTTCGAGCAGCCGCGAAAAGGAACGGAAGACCACGCGCGCGAGATAGCCGATACTGTTTTCGGGATCGGTGTAATATTCGGCGGGATGCCGAAAGCTCTCTTTGGTCTTGGCCAATGCACTGCTCCCCTGTGGCCGATTGGGCGGCCTTGTGTCCTCAATTCTTAGAGGCCCCGGATTCGGGCGGCAACCACTATCGTCGCCGCGGCGGCCGGAGCCGTTCGATTGAGTGGACAAAATGACTTTGCATCATTACTTAGATTACTAAGTTAAAGCAAGGAGGATCGGGTGCGGAAGTTCGAACGGGTGCCCGGGGTCGCGGTATCGCTGCCGCTGGCCAATGTCGATACCGACATGATCATCCCCGCGCGCTTCATGAAGGCGCTGACCCGCGAAGGGCTCGGTCGGCATCTGTTCGAGGAACTGCGCCGCGCGCCCGATGGCAGCGAGCGCGCCGATTTCGTGCTGAACCGGCCAGCGGGACGCGCGGCGCAGATATTGATCGCCGACCGCAATTTCGGCTGCGGCTCGTCGCGCGAACATGCGGTGTGGGCGCTCGCCGATTTCGGCATCCGCTGCGTGATCGCGCCGAGCTTCGGCGACATCTTCGCGGGCAATGCGCGCAAGAACGGACTGCTGCTGATCCGCTTGCCCGACGAGCTTTGCACAAGCCTGGCGCGCGAGATCGAGCTGGCGCAGCATGCGCCGGTCGAGATCGACCTGGAAGCGCAGGAAATCCGGCTGGCATCGGGCGAGGTAGTGGCGTTCGCGATCGACGCGGGCGACCGGCGGGTGCTGATGGAGGGGCTCGACGATATCGGGCGGACGCTGCGGCATGCGGACGCGATCGCGCGGTTCGAGAGGGCGGCCTAGCCCAGCATCTCGGGCGCAGCGATTGCGCCCGCAACGGCGCTGGCGGCGGCTAGCGCGGGGCTCATCAGATGCGTACGGCCGCCGCGGCCCTGGCGGTTCTCGAAATTGCGGTTCGAGGTCGAGGCGCAGCGCTCGCCCGGGGCGAGCCGGTCGGGGTTCATGCCGACGCAGAGCGAGCAGCCGGGTTCGCGCCAGTCGAAGCCTGCCGCGCGGAAGATCGTATCGAGCCCCTCGGCCTCGGCCTGCTGCTTGACGAGCCCCGAGCCCGGCACGACCATCGCGCGGACATGCGGCGCGACTTTGCGCCCGCGCGCGACGGTCGCCGCAATGCGCAGATCTTCGATCCGGCTGTTGGTGCAGCTGCCGATGAAGACGCGGTCGAGACGTACGCCGGCGATGGGCTCGCCTGGGCTGAGGTCCATATAGGCGAGCGCGCGATAGGCGCTTTCGCGCGCATCGGGATCGTCCAGCGCCGCAGGGTCGGGGACAAGCTCGCCGATACCGACGACCTGCGACGGGTTGGTGCCCCAGCTGACCATCGGACCGACATCGGTCGCATCGATGTGAAGGTCGCGGTCGAAGGCGGCGTCGGCGTCGCTGGCGAGCCTCTGCCAGCGGGCGACCGCCCTGCCCCATGCATCCCCCCGCGGCGCCGACGGGCGTCCTTCCAGATAGGCAAAAGTCGTTTCGTCGGGCGCGACAAGCCCGGCGCGCGCGCCCATCTCGATGCTGAGGTTGCAGAGCGTCATCCGCGCCTCCATCGACAGCGCACGCACCGCGGATCCGGCATATTCGATGACATGGCCGGTCGCGCCATCGACGCCGACGCGCCGCAGCAGGTGTAGCGCGAGATCCTTGGCCGAGACGTGCGGCGCCAGCGCGCTGTCGACGATGACCCGCATGTTGCGCGACTTGCGCTGGCGGATCGTCTGCGTCGCGAGCACATGCTCGACCTCGCTGGTGCCGATCCCGAAAGCGAGCGCGCCGAAGGCGCCGTGGGTAGAGGTATGGCTGTCGCCGCAGACGATCGTCATCCCCGGCAGCGAGCGCCCCTGCTCGGGGCCGACGACATGGACGATGCCGTTTCGGGCATCGCCCATCGCGAAGCGCGCGATGCCGAAGCGGTCGGCATTGGCTTCGAGCGCCGCAAGCTGCGCGCGCGCCTCGGGATCGGCGACCGCCGCGACGCCCGCCGCCTGCCCCTGGGTCGGGACATTATGGTCGGAGAGCGCGAGCGCGCGTTCGGGACGGCGTACCGTTCGCCCCGCCGCCGCAATCCCCGCGAAGGCCTGCGGCGAGGTGACCTCGTGCAGCAGGTGCAGGTCGATGTAGAGGATCGATTCGCCATCGTCGTCGGCGACGACATGTGCGTCCCAGATCCTGTCGTAGAGCGTGCGCGGTCGTCCGCTCGCGTCCTGATCCCGCAACTCTTTGCCGCCTTCGTACAATAGTTAGAATACTAACCATTATAGCCTGAACTCGAAACCGCAAGGGTTTTACGCCCATCAGGCGGTGGAGAGTTCGGCGCGCGCTTGTCGGAAGACCTCGAGGCTGCCCCAAATGGCGAGCCCCGCCATGATGCCTGCGACGACAAGGTCGGGCCAGCCGCGCCCCGTGCCGAACACGCCGAGTGCCGCGGCGAGCACGGCCAGGTTGCCGATCGCGTCGTTGCGCGAGCAGATCCACACCGAGCGCATGTTCGCGTCGCCGGTGCGCCACCGATAGAGCATGACCGCGACCGCGACATTGGCGGCGAGTGCCGCGGCGCCGACGACGCCCATCGTCTCGGCATGCGGCGCGGTGCCGTTCATGAAACCCCAGAGCGTCGCGCCGAGCACGCCAAGCCCGAAGGCGAGCATCGTCGCGGCCTTGAACAAGGCGGCGCGAGCGCGCCACGCCAGCGCCATGCCCGCGACGCCGAGGCTGATCGCATAATTGGCCGCGTCGCCGAGGAAGTCGAGCGCGTCGGCTTGCAACGCACGCGAGTCAGCGGCAACACCTGCGGCGATCTCGACCGCGAACATGCCCGCGTTGACGATGAGCGCGATCCAGAGGACGCGCCTCCATCTGGGATCATTGAGCGCGGTCTTGCCGCTCTTACCGGCGCAGCATTGGTCGGCCATGTGCCGAATCTCCTTGGGGTTTCGAGTCGACCGCCTATATGCACCCTGTAGCAACTACAGGGTCAAGGCATGAAAATCGGCGAACTCGCGCGGGCGACCGGCGCCAATATCGAGACGATCCGCTATTATGAGCGCATCGGGCTGCTGCCCGAGCCGCATCGTACCGCGGCCAATTACCGCAGCTATGGCGAGGCGCATCGCTCACGGCTGGCCTTCGTGCGCCATTCGCGCGACCTGGGCTTCACGATCGAGGAAATCCGCTCGTTGCTCGACCTGTCGGACCATCCCGAGCGCGATTGCGGCGAGGCCGACCGGATCGCGACGGGGCATCTGGAGCAGGTCGAGGCGAAGATCTCACAGCTCGAAGCTTTGCGCGACGAACTGGCGCGGATCGTCGGGCGTTGCCGCGGTGGGCTGGCGGGCGACTGCCGCGTGATCGAGGCGCTGGGCGACCATCATCTGTGCGAAGGCACCCACGCATGAGTGCGCCGCTGGCGACGATCGGCTGGTATATCCTCGCGGCGCTGGGCGAAATCGCGGGCTGCTTCGCCTTCTGGGCTGTGCTGCGGCTCGACAAATCGCCCTGGTGGCTGGTGCCGGGCGCGCTCGCGCTCGCCTTTTTCGCCTATGCGCTGACGCGGGTCGAGGCCGAGGCGGCGGGGCGCGCCTTCGCGGCCTATGGCGGGGTCTATATCATTGCCTCGCTGTTGTGGCTGAAGATGGTCGAGGGCGTATCACCCGACCGCTGGGACCTGCTCGGCGGGCTGATCTGCCTCGGCGGCGCGGCGCTGATCCTGTGGGGACCCGGAAGAAATTAGGGCCAATAGCGTTTGCGCACGGCCTGCTTGTACAGCTTGCCCGTATCATGGCGCGGCAGTGCGGGGTCGAAGTCGACCGAACGTGGGCATTTGATCGGGCTGAGATGTTCGCGGCAATGGGCGATCAACCGCGCCGCGAGGTCGGGGCCGGCGGCGTTCCAGTCGTTCGGCTGGACCACCGCCTTGACCTCCTCGCCCATCTCGGCGTGCGGGACGCCGATCACCGCGACGTCGACGACCTCGGGATGCTGGATGAGGAGGTTCTCGGCCTCCTGCGGATAGATGTTCACCCCGCCCGAGATGATCATGAAGCTCTTGCGGTCGGTCAGGTAGAGATAGCCGTCGGCATCGACATGGCCGATGTCGCCAAGCGTGCTCCAGCCGGGATGCCGCGGGTGGCGCGCGTCGCGGGTCTTGGCGGGGTCGTTGAGATACTGAAAATCCCAGCCGCCCTCGAAATAAACGAGCCCGTCGACGTTCGGGCCGACTTCTTCGCCATCCTCGCCGCAGATATGGAGCGTCCCCCAGTCGGCGCGGCCGACCGAACCGGGGTGTGCGAGCCACTCCTCGGGGGTGATGAAGGTCGAGCCATTGCCTTCCGATCCGCCATAATATTCATAGACGATCGGCCCGAGCCATTCGATCATCCGGCGCTTGACCTCGACCGGGCATGGAGCGGCGGCGTGGACGATCTTTTGAAGCGACGAAATGTCGTAGCGTGCGCGGACCTCGTCGGGGAGCGCGAGCAGGCGGATGAACATCGTCGGCACCATCTGCATGAAGGTGACGCGGTGCTTCTCGATCAGGCGCAGCACCTCCTCGGCGTCGAACTTCTCCATGATGACCACGGTCGCGCCGAGGCGATGCGCCGACATGCCGTAAGCGAGCGGCGCGGTGTGGTAGAGCGGCGCGGGCGACAGAAGGACACTGTCCGAGCCGATGCCGTAGCGCGCCGCCATGCGCTCGGCGAGCATATGCGGGGCGTCGGCGGGCTCGCCCGAGAGCGGCAGGCGGATGCCCTTCGGGCGCCCGGTGGTGCCCGAGGAATAGACGAGGTGATAGCCCGCCGATTCGTCGGCGATCCGCGCCGCGGGATGATTCGTCAGGGCGGCCTGCCAGGAGGGCGCGAGACCGGTGCCGAGGTCGAAGATATGCGCGATGTCGGGGATCAGGTCGGCGCGGGCCGCGACCAATGCCGCCGCGGCGGGGACATCGGCGTGGGTGACGAGCAGTTTCGAGCCGCTGTCGTTCAGGATATAGGCGGCTTCGTCAGGCGTCAGCTGGCTCGAGATCGGGCAGAGATAGAGGCCGGCGCGCTGCGCGGCCCAATAGATCTCGAAATATTCGCGGACATTCTTCAGCCAGACCGCGACCGTATCGCCACGCTCGATGCCGAGCGCGCGGAACAATTGCGCGCCGCGATTTGCGACGGCTTCGAGTTCGACGTAACTTGTCGCCGCGCCATCGGCCGCCATGACGATCGCCGGGCGGCCGGGCGTCGCCGCCGCAAAATGCCGTGGGTGCATGGCTCTCCCTTTGCTCTTTCAAGTTATATAACTACGTTTACTTTCTATGTCGATTGACATATTGGCGGAGCAAAGGCGACAGACGGGCGCCACGGGAAAGGATCGAGGGACATGGAACTTAAGCCGGGTTCGCGCTGGAAATCCGCGGTATGCGACGCGCAGCTTGTGGTCGTGCGGCCGCCGAGCGTCGCCGGCGAATTGCAGTGCGGCGGGGCGCCGGTGCTGCCGATCGACGATGCGGCCGCGCCGAGCGGCGACGTCAGCGCCGATTTCGCCGAGGGCGTGATGATCGGCAAGCGCTACACCGACGAGGCGAGCGGGATCGAGGTGCTCGGCGCCAAGGCGGGCAAGGGATCGCTCGCGTTCAACGGCACCCCGATGACGATCAAGGGCGCGAAGCCGCTTCCCGCCTCGGACTGACGGACATGCGCACGCCGCTGCTCCTCGACATTGCCGCCGACGCCTGTTTCGACCGCATGGCGGTCGGCGGGCGCGCGGACGGCCTCGATTTCGCCGCCTATCGCGCGCGCGCCAGCCGGGTGGCGGCGTGGCTGGCGGGCAAGGGCAGGGCGAACACCGCCTTCCTGGGCATGAACGGCGACGCCCTGCCCGTGCTGCTGTTCGCGAGCGGGATGGCGGGCACGCCTTTTGTGCCGCTCAACTATCGGCTGGCCGACGCCGAGCTGAACAAGCTCGTCGCACGCACCGCGCCGACGGTGCTGATTGCCGACGACGAAATGCTCGCGCGCATCGCGCCGATCGACGGCGTCGAGCTGGTCGCGCGCAGCGCCTTCGAGGCCAAATTCCTGCGCGGAGAGGTGCCCGAGCCGGTGCTGCTCGACGAGGCCGAGAATGACATCGCCGTGCTGCTGTTCACCAGCGGCACGACGGGCGAGCCCAAGGCGGCGGTGCTGCGGCATGGCAACCTCACCTCCTATGTGATGTCGACGGTCGAGTTCCTCGGCGCCGACGAGGACGAGGCGGCGCTGGTGAGCGTGCCGAGTTACCATATCGCGGGGATTTCGGCGATTTTGACCGCGGCCTATGGCGGGCGGCGGCTCGTCTATCTGCCCGCCTTCACCGCCGAGGATTGGGTCGCGACCGCGGCGCGCGAGGGGATCACCCATGCGATGGTCGTGCCCACGATGCTGGGCCGCATCCTCGACGCGATGGCGGCGACGGGAGAAACCCTCCCTGCCCTGCGCGCGCTCTCCTATGGCGGCGGCAAGATGCCCGAGCCGGTAATCGCGCGCGCGCTGGGCATGTTGCCGCACGTCGCCTTCGTCAACGCCTATGGGCTGACCGAGACGAGCTCGACGATCGCGCTGCTCGGGGCCGAGGACCATCGCGCGGCCTTTGCCTCCGACGATCCCGTCGTGCGGCGGCGCATCGCGTCGGTGGGGCAACCGCTGCCGAGCCTCGAGCTCGAGATACGGCGCGACGACGGCAGTTGCTGCGACGTCGGCGAGCATGGCGAGATCCATGTCCGCGGCGAGCAGGTGTCGGGCGAATATCTGCACAAGAAGGCGATCGCCGACGACGGCTGGTTCGCGACCAACGATGCGGGGTGGCTCGACGCGGGCGGCTATCTGTTCGTCGAGGGGCGGCTCGACGATGTGATCGTGCGCGGGGGCGAGAATATTTCGCCTGGCGAGATCGAGGATTTGCTGCGCAGCTTCGATGATATCGCCGACTGCGCGGTGCTGGGCATCCCCTGCGAAAAATGGGGCGAGAAGGTCGTCGCGGTGATCGTGTCGCGATCGGGCGCGCCCGATACCGCAGCGATGGCGGCAACGATCAAGGCGAAGCTGCGTTCGACAAAGACCCCGGAACAATGGTTTGTGCGCGATGAGCTTCCTTACAACGAGACCGGAAAGCTGCTGCGCCGTGTCCTCAAGGCCGAACTGGCGGAAGAGGTTTGCGCCGGGTAGGACGGCGCGATGACGACGTCCGACCATCTGGGAGCTGACCGCCTGTCCGCGCCGGGCGGCGAGCCGGTGCTGGTGGTCGATGCGGCGCGCTGGGTGCGACCGAAGGTGGCGATCCAGGCGGTGGTGATCGGGGTCGATCGCGAAGGCGTGCTGCCGGCGGTCCTGATCGACGATTTCGACCTGTTGGTAACGGCCGCGATCGGCGCGCCGCGGCCGTGGGTCTCGCTCGGCAGTTTCGAGCAGGTCGAGGCACTGGCCGATGCGGTGCGGGCAAACCCCAACGCAGCGACGATCGCCGCGCAATTGCTGCGGCTGGCCGCGAGGATGCCGCTCGCCGATGCGTTGACCGCCGAATCCTTTGCTTATTCGTCGCTGCTCGGTGGGGCGGAATTTGCGCGCTGGCTGGAGGCGGCGAGGATCGACGATGGTCCGCAGGCGCCCGATGATCTGGTGGCGATCGCGCGCGACGGCGACCGGCTGACGCTGACGCTCGACGATCCCGCCAATCACAATGCGATGACCGCGTTGATGCGCGACGCGCTGTACGAGGCGCTGGCCAACGCGCTCGACGATCCGAGCCGGCCCGACGTGCTGCTGCGCGGTGCGGGAAAATGTTTCTCGACCGGCGGCGACCTGCCCGAATTCGGCAGTGCGCACGATCTTGCCGAGGCGCATCTAGTGCGGACGCTGCACAGCTGCGCGCGCGCGCTCGATGCGTTGGGCGAACGGGCGACGGTGCGGCTGCACGGCGCCTGCGTCGGATCGGGAATCGAGGTCGCGGCGGCGGCGCACCACCGCATCGCGGCGCCCGATGCCTGGTTCCAGCTGCCCGAACTCGGCATGGGGCTGATCCCCGGCGCGGGTGGGACCGCGACCGTCGCGCGCGCTATCGGGCGGCATCGCACCTTGTGGATGCTGCTGTGGGGCAAGCGGATCGGCGCAAAGCAGGCGCTCGATTGGGGGCTGGTGCACAGCATCGAGGGCAGCGCGTGACGGCGCTGCTTGAGGCGGTGGCAGCGGCGGGCGAGCGGCTGGTCGCGGCGTCGGGCGGGCGCATCGCCTTCGACCCGCGCCGCGCGCTATCGCGGAACGACGATCTGACGCTCGCCGAACCGGGCGAGTGGTCGCCGAACCGCCATTGCCGGATGGTGAAGTGCCGCGATGGGTGGATGGCGGTCTCGATGGCGCGCCCAGAGGATTTCGAACTGGTTCCGGCATGGACCGGCGCAGCGCTAGATGAAGAGCCGTGGCCGGCGATCCTGGGCAGTGCCGAGGCGCGGTCGGCGGAGGAGATGGTGACGGCCGCGGCGGAGCTGCATCTGCCGGTGGCGCGCTTCGGTGAGGCAGAGCCGCTGGCGGTGTCGGAGCTTTCCGCATGCGCGCCGTGCGACGGGATCGTGATCGACCTGTCGGCGCTGTGGGCTGGTCCCTATTGCGGTGCGCTGCTCGCCGAGGCGGGGCATGCGGTGGTCAAGGTCGAAAGCGACGAGCGGCCCGACCCGACGCGGCTGCATACACCCCAATTGGATGCGCGGCTGAATGGCGGCAAAAGGCAGGTTACGGTCGATATCGACGGGGCCGAAATGCTGGCAATGATCGAGGAGGCGCGGGTTCTGATCACCTCCGCGCGGCCGTATGCGCTGGCGCGGCTGGGGCTCGATGAAGACCGGCTGTTCAGCATCAATCCCGACCTGTTGTGGGTCGCGATCACCGCGCACGGCTGGACCGGCGACGCCGGGATGCGCGTCGGGTTCGGCGACGATTGCGCGGCGGCTGGCGGACTGGTCCGGTGGGAGGAGGATCGACCGCAGTTTGTGGGCGATGCGCTCGCCGACCCGCTGACCGGGCTGACGGCGGCGACGCTGGCGCTTGAGGCGCTGGCGGGACAGCAAGGCGGGGTGATCGACGTTTCGCTTGCACGGACGGCGGCGACTTTCGCACAAGCGATGGCGTGAGCGACGGTTTCGACCTGATTATCCGCGATGCGCGCGGGGCCGATGGCAAGCCGCTGGCGGTCGGCGTGCGCGACGGGCGCATTGCGGCGATGGGCGCAGCAGTGGTGGGGCATGGACCCGAATTCGATGCGCGCGGGCTGACGCTCGGCGGCGGGCTGCACGATCATCATCTGCATCTCCTGGCGACGGCGGCGCGGATGGAGTCGGTCGACCTGAGCGATTGCAGGCGCGTCGATGCCGTGATCGCCAAGCTGCGTGCCGCTGCGCCGGGAGCATGGGTGCGCGCGATCGGTTATGATGAGCGCGTCGCGGGATTGCCCGACCGCGCGAAGCTCGACGACTGGCTGCCCGACCGGCCCCTGCGGGTGCAGGACCGGACGGGAGGCTATTGGCTGCTCAACAGCGCGGGGCTGGCGCAGCTCGGCAAAGGCCCCTTCCCCGCCTGTGTCGAGCTTGGCCCCGAGGGGCGGCCGAATGGACGTATCTGGCGCGGCGACGCCTGGCTGCGCGAGCGGATCGGCGGGGGGCCGCCCTCGCTCGCGGCGCTGGGCACGAAATTCGCCGAGTGGGGCGTAACCGCGGTTACCGATGCCGGCGCCTCGAACGGCGCGGCCGAGGCGGCGCTGCTGGCGCGGGCGATGCCGCAGCGGCTGGTGATGATGGGGACCGAGGCTTTGCCGGCCGGCGATGGTTATGCGCTGGGGCCGGTGAAGCTGCTGCTCGACGAGAATGATCTGCCGCCGGTCGAGGCGGTGGCGGAGCGGATCGCGGCGGCACGCGCGCGGGGTCGCAATGTCGCGGCGCATTGCGTGACGCTCGGCGAGCTGGTCTTCTATCTGGAAGCGCTGGCGGTCGCGGGCGGCGCCAAGCCTAGCGACCGGATCGAACATGGCGGGGTGATCACGGCGAGCCTGATCGGCGATATCGCGGCGACCGGGCTGACGGTGGTGACGCAGCCGAATTTCATCCACGATCGCGGCGATCGCTATCGCGCGCAGATGGACGCCGATGCATTGGACGACCTGTATAGGCTCGGCTCGCTGATGCGCGGCGGGGTGCGAGTGCTCGGGGGATCGGATGCGCCCTATGGCGATGCGAATCCGTGGGTGGCGCTGCGCGCGGCGACCGACCGCCGGACGCGGGGCGGCGATGTGATCGGCGGCGGCGAAGCGGTCGGGCGGTCGGAGGCGCTGGCACTGTATCAGGGGCCGCTAGCGGTCGGGGGGCCGGCGGACCTCATCCTGTACGACTGGCCCGAGGACGCTGGGGCGCTAGGTGCGGTGGCATTGACACTGATCGGCGGCGAGATCGTTTGACAGGGCTAGGATTGGTGGGCGCAATAGAAAATACGGAAGCGGCAAACACGACCCATATAGCATCGTCATCCTGAACTTGTTTCAGGATCCATGGTCTGCCGCATCCTTCTGCGCAGCGTACAATTCTAACTCAGGCCATGGATGCTGAAACAAGTTCAGCATGACGAGAATGATAAGTTAGCGCCCTACCCCGCTTTGGCACTTTCCTCGACATGCTGGTTGCCGCTCCGTCTCCCGATAGGCTTTCTTCAATCCCGCACCAGCAACATCGCCCCTGCCAGCGGGCCACCCGAGGTCGAGGTGGCGCAGATTTGCGGGTCGCCCTTGACCTGCCGCGCCCCCGCCCGGCCCCAGAGCTGGGTGCAGGCTTCGTGGACGGCGCCATAGGCGTGGAGGCGGCCGCCCGACATCGCGCCGCCGCCCGTGTTGACTGGGAGTTCGCCGTCCAATGCGATGCGGTGGCCGCCGTCGATGAAGTCCTTGGCGCCATAGCGCTCGCAGAAGCCGAAATTTTCGAGCCAGTTGATCGTGTGGAAGCTGAAGCCGTCGTAGAGCTGGGCGATATCGACGTCGGCGGGCTTGAGGTCGGTGCGGCTCCACATCATTTTGGCCACCTTGGGCTGTGCCTGGGTGTCGAGTTCGGCAAGCTGGGTCCAGCTGTTGCGGTAGCGCATCGACGATCCGATCGCCTCGATGCGGATCGGCGGATTTTTGAGGGTGCGCGCGACGTCCATGCGCGAGACGATGATCGCCGCGGCACCGTCGATGGGGACGTCGCAGTCGTAGAGGCGCAGCGGGGTCGCGATCAGCGGCGAGGCGAGATAATCGTCGATGCTGATCGGGGTCTTGTAGATCGCCTTGGGATTGAGCGCGGCGTTCCGGCGCTGGTTGACCGCGACCTGGCCCACCTGGTCGGGGCGAATGCCGCTCTTGTGGACATAGAGGTTGAAGAAAAGCGCCTGCTGGAGCGCGGCGGCATAGGTGTAATAGGGGGCGTACCCGGAAAAGGGGCCCGCCTGTCGCTGGCCCTCGCGAAGCAAGCTGTTGGCATAGGCCGTCTTGCGCGCAGTTGCCTCGCACATGGTGCGGAAGATGAGGACGTTGCGGCAGAGGCCCGCGGCGATGGCGCCGATCGCGTTGAACACCGCGCCATATTGACCGGGTGCCTCGCCGCCGCCGCCGTACCAGCCGACCTCGAGCCGCAGCGCGTCCTGCAAGGCCGCGCAGCCGACCGGCGAGAAGCCCGAGCCGTCGGCGCGCTCGCCGGGCCAGGTCGCGATGCCGTCGATGTCGGCGCGGGTCAGGCCGGCGTCGGCGATGGCTTCGAGCGCGGCGTCGACGGTCAGCGCGAGAGCAGACTTGGTGGCGCCGCGCGAAACGTCGGATAGGCCGACGCCGGTAATCGCGGTGTCCTTTTCGGCGAAGCGCGTCATGCGGTCACTGGGCGAAAGAGCGGGACCCAGAGGTCTTCGGTCTGTTCGAAGACCACTTCGACCTCCATGTTGAAATCGACCTTGTCGGCGTCGCATCCGACGATGTTGCAGGGAATGCGGACATCGTCCTGCTCCGCGATCGCGACGAGCGCCAGGACGTAAGGCTCGGAAAGTTCAGGCACCCACGCCTTGTGGTTGATGGTGAAGGTCACCACCCTGCCCCGCCCCGACACCGCCCGCGGCGCGACGTCGCGGCTCTCGCAGCGCGGGCAGAAGGGCACCGGCGGATGGACGAAATATTCGCAAGCGGCGCAGCGGTGGATCGCGAGCTTGCCCTCGCGGCCCCAGGTCCAATAGGCTTCGTTGTCGCGGTCGATCGCGGGCAATGTTCGGGCGACCATCTCTCTCTCCCACTTATTTAACTATGTCATAAACCAAGAGTTGACACATCGTCAATTTTTGCGATGATGAGGGCAACAACAAACCATCTGAGAGGAGAGTCGCCATGCAGATGGACGACATGGTGATCATCAGCGTCGACGATCATGCGGTCGAACCGCCCGAGGCCTTCATCCGTCATTATCCCGAGGGGAAGAAGGACCGCGCCCCGCGCATCGTCAACGAGAATGGCAAGGACATCTGGTCGTGGAACGGCCAGCGTTTCCCGACCATCGGCCTGAACGCCGTGGTCGGCCGTCCGCGCAGCGAATATGGGATGGAGCCGAGCGCCTTCGCGCAGCTCCGCCCCGGCACCTATGACCCCAAGCTGCGCGTCGACGACATGAACGCCAATGGCGTGCTCGCCTCGCTCAACTTTCCGACAATGCCGAGCTTTGCCGGCGGCACCTTCGTGTCGATGGCGCAGAAGGACCCCGAGGAGGCGTTGCTCGCGTGCCGCGCGTGGAACGACTGGCATGTGCAGGAATGGTGCGCGACCGCGCCGGGACGCTTCATCCCGATGTGCCTGATCCCGATGTGGAACATGGACGACACGCTGGCCGAACTGAAGCGGATGAGCGACCTTGGCGTCCATGCCGTCAGCTTCTCCGACAACCCGTCGAACATCGGCCTGCCGAGCATCCATAATGAATATTGGGAGCCCTTCTGGAAAGCCTGTTCAGATTACAAGATGGTGATCAACTGCCATATCGGCACTGGCGCGCGGGCGATGCACCCCTCGCCCGAAAGCCCAATCGACGCGTGGATCACCGCGATGCCGATCTCGATCGCCAATTCGGCGGCCGACTGGACCTTCGCGAAATTCTGGCAGCGCTATCCCGACCTCCGCATGGCATTGAGCGAAGGCGGCATCGGCTGGATCCCCTATTTCCTCGAGCGCGCCGATTTCACGCACGAGCATCATCACGAATGGACCTTCACCGACTTCAACGGCGAACGCCCGTCGGACCTGTTCAAGCGGCACATCATCTGCTGCTTCATCGACGACCAGTTTGGGGTGAAGAATCTCGACTATATGAACACCGACATGGTCGCCTATGAATGCGATTATCCGCATTCGGACACGGTGTGGCCCAATGTTCCGGAATATCTGTGGGCATCGGTCAACGGGCTCGACAAGGCCATCATCGACAAGATCACCCATCTCAACGTCATGCGCGAATATAGCTTCGATGCCTTCGCGCTGAACGGCGGGCGCGAGAATTGCACCGTCGGCCACCTGCGCAAGCTGGGCAAGGATGTCGACGTCAGCCCGCGGCACAATCTGGGCGGGCTCAAGACCGACAGTATGGACGCGATCGGTCAGGCGCGGCGTCCGGTGACCTCGGGCGACATCGAACGCATGTTCGCCTCGGCCTGAACGGAGGACCTATGACCGAGACGACGCTCTCTCGCTGTCCGATCGCGCATGCCCCGGCGGATGCTCCGCCGGTGCCCGCGCATGTGCCGGCCGACCGGGTGCTCGATACGCGCTTTGCACAGGGCATGATCGCAAACGACCTGCCCGATCCCTATCTGCCCGCCGACGTGATGCGCGATCCCGAAGTGCCGCGCATCCTCTACTATCCCTGGCCGACGAGCGGTCGCCAGCATGGCGCTTGGACGGTGTCGCATTATGAGGACATCCGCCGCGTTTACGAGGACAACGACCTCTTCTCGACCGAGGGCGCGGCGCAGTTTCAGGCGCTGGCGGGCGAGACCTTCCCGTCGATCCCGCTCGGCATCGATCCGCCCGACCATGGCCGCTATCGCCGTTTCCTGAACCCCTGGTTCACGCCCGTGGCGATGAACGCGATGGAGCCCAATATCCGCGCGATCGTTACCGAGATGATCGACGCGGTGGTCAAGGATGGCGAGGTCGACATCGCCTATGACTTCGGGCGCATCTATCCGGTCCGGGTGTTCCTGAACCTGATGGGTTTTCCTTTCAGCATGTTCGACCAGTTTCTCGAATGGGAATATGCGATCCTGCACAACCCCGACATCGGCGCCAAGGCCGAGGCGGTGAAGGGCATTCTCGCGTACTTGCGCGGTTTCATCGCCGAGAAGCAGGCGAACCCCGACGAGACGCTTGGCAGCTATATCGCCAATGGCCAGATGGACGGCCAGCCGCTGACCGCCGACGAGACGATCGGCATGACCTGGTTCCTGTGGCTCGGCGGGCTCGACACCGTCGCCTCGACGATCAGCCAGATGTTCCGACGCATGGCGCTCGACACCGAACTCCAGGCGCGCATCCGCGCCAATCCGGAAATCATCAACAGCGCGGTCGAGGAATTCTTGCGCGTCCAGCCGCTGGTCAACAGCGGGCGGCGGATCAAGAAGGATTTCACCTGGCACGGCGTCGAGCTGAAGGAAGGCGACTGGATCGCCTGCATCAACAGTTCGGGCAATTTCGACGAGAAGCAGTTCGCTTGCCCGCGCGACTTCGACCCCGAGCGCAAGAACAACCGCCATTTTACGCTGATCGGCGGGGTCCATATCTGCCTCGGCGCGCATCTGGCGCGGCGCGAGCTGCGCGTGCTGCTGCAGGAATTCCTGTCGCGCGTGCCGCCCTTCACGATCAAGGAAGGCGCCGATACCACCGTGATCCCGGGCCTGCTGTCGATCCGCAACCTGCCGATCGTCTGGGACGCAAAAGCCGTTTCATAAGGACAAAAATATGGCTTTCTTGAAATATGACGACGCCATTTATGTCGGCGGCGAATGGGAGAAGACCGACCAGCGCGAGGCGGTGATCAACCCCGCCGACGAGAGCCTGCTGATCGAGGCCCCGGTCGGCAGCGCGGCGCAAGTGGACGCGGCGATCGGCGCGGCGCGCACCGCGTTCGACAAGGGCGACTGGCCGCACCTGCCCGTCGCCGAGCGGCAGGCCGTGCTGACGCGCTTCCTGAACGCGCTAGACGCGCGCAAGGGCGAGATCGTCGACATGATCGTCGCCGAGGCGGGCGCGACGCGGATGCTCGCCGAATTCCTGCAGTACGGCATCCCGATGAAGCATGCGCGGCGGACGGTCGAGGTCGCCTCGCGCCCCGCGGTCTCGTCGCTGCCGGTCGAGCTGACTCCCAATGCGCTGGGCCGCACGACGCTGGGCACCGGAGTGGTGAGCCGCGAACCGGTCGGGGTCGTCGCGGCGATCTCGCCGTACAACTTCCCCTTCTTCCTCAACATCGGCAAGGTGATCCCGGCGCTGGCGGTCGGCTGCACCGTGGTGCTCAAGCCCTCGCCCTATACGCCGATGCAGGCGCTGATCCTCGGCGAGATCGCCGACGAGGTCGGGCTGCCCAAGGGCGTGCTGAGCATCGTCACCGGTGATATCGAGACGGGAAAGCTGCTCACCACCGACCCCCGCGTCGACTTGGTCCACTTCACCGGGTCGGACAAGGTCGGATCGATGATCCAGGCGCAGGCCGCACCGACGCTGAAGCGTATCGTGATGGAACTCGGCGGCAAGTCGGCGCTGATCGTGCGCGCCGACGCCGATATCGCGAAGGCCGCGGCGGCGGGGATCATGGGCTTTACGACGCACGGCGGCCAGGGCTGCGCGCTCACCACGCGCCACCTCGTCCACAACAGCGTCCGCCCGCAGTTCGTCGAGGCGATGAAGGCGATGCTCGGGCATCTGAAGATCGGCAATCCTATTGACCCCAGTGTCAATTATGGCCCGCTGATCCGCGAAGTCGCGCGCAAACGCACCGAGGATTATGTCGCGATCGCGCAGGACGAGGGCGCGACGCTCGTGGCGGGCGGCAAGCGGCCCGCGGGGCTCGACAAGGGCTATTATTACGAGCCGACCCTGTTCGACAATGTCAGGAACGACAGCCGCATCGCGCAGGAAGAGGTGTTCGGGCCGATCGGCGCGGTCATCGGCTTCGACGACGATGCCGAGGCCATCGCGATGGCGAACGACAGCGATTTCGGCCTGTCGGGCGCCATATACTCGGCCGATGCGGGCGAAGCCTATCGCATGGCGCTCAAGATCCGCACCGGCGGGGTGTCGATAAACGGCGGTGCGGGCACGATGCAGTCGGACGCGCCCTTCGGCGGCATCAAGCGCTCGGGCTATGGCCGCGAATATGGCGAGGATGGCCTCAACGAATTCACCTATCAAAAGGTGATCAGTTTCCACGCCGAATAGGGAGAGACGGCGATGACAAAGGTCATGGAGGGCATTCGCGTCCTCGAAGTCGCGCAATTCACCTTCGTTCCCGCGGCGGGCGGGGTGATGACCGACTGGGGCGCCGATGTGATCAAGATCGAGCATCCGGTGCGCGGCGACGCGCAGCGCGGTATCCAGATGCTACAGCGGCTCGCGGTGAATCCGCAGCGCTCGTCGCTGATGCAGCATCCGAACCGGGGGAAACGCAGCGTCGGGATCGACATCTCGACCGAGGAAGGGCGCGAGCTACTCTATGAGATCGCGAAGACGGCCGACGTCTTCCTGACCAACTACCTGCCCTCGGCGCGGCAGAAACTAAAGATCGACATCGAGCATATCCGCGCGGCAAACCCCGACATCATCTATGTTCGCGGCAGTGCGTTCGGCGACAAGGGGCCCGAGCGCGACAAGGGCGGGTTCGACAGCACGGCATACTGGGCGCGCGGCGGGTCGGCGGTGCTGGTGACGCCGAAGGAGCTCGATGGGCCGCTGACGCAGCCTGGCCCGGCCTATGGCGACACGATCGGGGGGATGAATATCGCGGGCGGCATCGCCGCGGCGCTGTTCCACCGCGAACGTACCGGCGAGGCGACCGAGGTCGATGTGTCGCTGCTGTCGTCGGGCATCTGGGCGACCGCCTGTTCGGTCGACGTCGCGATGGAATTGGGCAAGGATCCGTTCGAGAATCTGATGCCCGGTGGCGGGCAATCGGTGGGCACCAACCCCTTTATGGGCGTGTTCAAGACGGCGGACGGCAAGTTCATCAACCTGACCGTGCTGTCACCCGGCCCCTATATCGACGATGTGTTCGGGCATCTCGGCATCGCCGAGGCGGCGCAGGACGAACGTTTCTCGACTGCCGAGGCGATCATGGCGAATGCGGCGGAGGCCTATCCTTTGGTCAAGGCTGCGATCGCGGCGCAGCCCTATGCCTATTGGATCGAGCATCTCAAGACGATGAAGGGGCAATGGGCCGCCTATCAGTCGGTGCACGATGTTGCGAGCGACGAGCAGGTGCTGGCGAACGACCTGATCTTCGAGGTCGAGTCTGCGGACGGCGGGGCGCCGATCCGGCTGGTCGCGAACCCGGTGCAGTTCAACCATGCGGGGGTCGAGAACACGCGCGCGCCCGAGGCGTCGGAGCATACCGAATTGTTCCTGATGGAACTGGGGCTCGAATGGGACCGGATCGAGGATCTCAAAAACAAGAAGGCGATCGCCTGAGAGCGGCGGCGATGGCCCCTCCCCTTCGCGTCGGCATCATCAGCGCCGCTTGGGGCGCGAAGGCGCATCTGCCCGCGTGGCGCAGCCTCGACGGAATCGAGGTGACCGCGATCTGCACCTCACGGCCCGCGACGGCGGCGAAGGCGGCGGAGGATTTCCAGGTGGCGCGGGCCTTCCACGACTTCCGCGCGATGGCCGCCGATCCCGAGATCGACATCGTCGATTGCGGCACGCGGCCGCCGCTGCGTTTCGCCATGGTGATGGCGGCGCTTGGCGCGAGCAAGCATGTCTATAACGGCATTCCCTTTGCCAAGGATCTGAACGACGCGCGGGCGATGACCGATGCCTGGCGCGCGGCCGGGACGGTCGCGGTGGTCGACGCCTTCATGCAGGCCGTGCCCGCGATGGTGCAGATGAAGGCGATGATCGATACCGGCTGGCTCGGCGAGGTCTTCGGCGCCGATGTCGCGTTCGAGGTGCCTTTGTTCAGCGCCGCGCAGACCAATGTCCCCGGCTATGTCTGGTTCGCCGATCCCGCGAACGGCGCGAGCGCGGGACGCAATCTGGGGAGCCATATGCTGCACCTGCTGGTGCATTTTTTCGGGCCGGTGGCGGCGGTGACGGCGGACCAGTCGTTGGCGCTGAAGGCGTGGCCTTTGGACGGCGAAATCATCCGTCCAGGGGTGCCCGACCGGGCGTCGATGTTGCTGCGCCACGCCTCGGGCCTGCCGACGCGGCTGGAGGCGAATTGGTGCAAGATCGGCGGCGACGGGTTCCGCTTTTCGGTGTGGGGATCGAAGGGACGGCTCGAAGCGCGCGCGCCGGTGTTTCCGATGGCGCACGATACGCGGCTGTTCGGGACGAGGGATGAGGCGCTGGGGAGCGCGGCGATCGAGGCGATCGCGATCGGGCCCGAGTATCTGTCGGTGCCGGGGTGCCATGCGGTCGCCGATCGGCCCGAGACGGGGCTGCTGGCGCTGGCGTCGATCTTTGCCAAGACGCGCGATGCGATCGGTGGCGTGGGAATAGCGGCGCCGGATTTTGCGCAAGCTCTGCATGTTCATGAGGTCGTAGAGGCGGCGGTGCTGGCGAGCGACGAGCGGCGGTGGGTCGATATCCCCGCGGCAAACGTACAAACCCATTCGCCCTGAGCTTGTCGAAGGGCCGTTCTTTCTTTTCGACGTCGGAAGAAGGAAGAACGGTGCTTCGACAAGCTCAGCACGAACGGAAATTTGTATCGATAGCGATGATCAATCCCGCCGCAGCAGCATCGAACCCGCGATAAAGCCGCCGCCCATGCCGCACGCACCGACCTTGGCCCCATCGACCTGACGCCCGCCGGCCTGCCCCCAGAGCTGGGTGCAAACTTCATGCAACAGACCGAAACCATGCAACCGCCCGCCCGACAATTGCCCGCCGCCCGTGTTCACCGGGAAGCGTCCGCCGGGGCCGATATTGCCCTCGGCGATAAAGTCCTTCGCCTCGCCATGGCCGCAGAAGCCCATGGCTTCGAGCCAATAGGGCACGAAGATGCTGAAACCGTCGTAGAGGCCGAGAACATCGACGTCGGCGGGCTTCAGGTCGGTGCGCGTCCACATGTCGGCGGCCGCGTCGTGCGCGCCCATCGTGGTGAGGTCGGGGCGCTGGTCCCAGCTCTCCTGCGAGCCGAGCGCGGCGCCCATCGCCGCGATCGTCAGCGGCGCCTGGGCGCAATCCTTCGCGGCGTCGGCGGCGGAAACGATCACCACGCAGGCGCCGTCGATCGGCACGTCGCAGTCGAACAGCCCGAGCGGCGACGAGATCGTGCGGGCGCCAAGATAATCCTCCATAGTCAGCGGGGTACGCATCACCGCCGATGGATTTTGCTGCGCAAACGCGCGCTGGCCGGTCGCGACCAAGCCGAGATGTTCGCGTGTCATACCGAACTCGTGGAAATAGCGCTGCGCCATCCAGCCGGCCCAGTTCGACGCCGACATCGCCTTGGCGGGGACAAGGTAGCTGTACCATCCGCCGAGCCGCGCGCGGCCCGCGCCGGGGATGCTCGCGCGCTGCGTCGCGGTCTGCGACGAGCTTTCGGTGAGCGCACGAAAGCACAGGACATGCCGCGCCTGCCCCGTCGCGACCGCCATGGCAGCCACCTGGATGGGCGCCATCTGCGACGGGCCGTCGGGGACCGCGCTGTGCCAGCGCGTCTTGAGGCCGAGCGCATTGCGCACCTCGCCGGTGCCGAGCGGCGACATGCCCGGCGAATTGTCGGCCTTGCCCGGATAGGTCGAAATGCCGTCGATATCGCCCTTGGTCAGCCCCGCACAGTCGAGCGCGCGCCGCGCGGCCTCGGCAAGGTGGATCATCGCTGGACGGTTCGTCTTGCGACCGATGTCGGACATGCCGACGCCGGTGATGGCGGCTGCGAGGGTCATTGCGCAGGCTCCCACTGCGGGAACCAGACGTCGTCGATGTTGAAGAAGCCGACCTTCAACTTCTGGCCGATGGCGATGCTTTCGGGATCGGCATTCACCACCTCGGCGGTGACGCGGACGCCGGACGCGCCATCGATGTCGACCACCGCGAGCGCGAAGGGCACCGGCATATCGGGCATCCAGGGCTGATGGTTGACGGTGAAAGTGTAGACCGTTCCGGTGCCGGGAACGGGTTTGAACTCGACCGCTTCGGACCAGCATTTCGGGCAGACGAGCTGCGGCGGGTGGATCGCGTGCTGGCAGTCACCGCAGAAGGCGATCAACAGCTTGTTCTTAGCGCCGCCGGTCCAGAAGGCGGTATTCTCGGGGGTGAGTTCGGGGAGCGGTCTCATAGTCTCGCAATCATATCTGGAGCGTGGCGCCGCCGCTGACGCGGATCGTTTCACCGGTGATAAAGCTGGCCGATGTTGAGACGAGCCACAGCATCGCCTCGACGATGTCGCGTTCCTCGCCTTCGCGCTGGAGGATCTGCATCGCCATCACATGATCGACCACCGGCTGCGGCAGTTCCGCGCGGACCGTGTCGGTGAAGATCAGTCCGGGTGCGATGGCGTTGACCCGGATGCCATCGGGCGCGAGCTCATTCGCGAAAGAGACTGTCAGGCCGCGCACCGCGAGCTTGGACACGCCATAGGCCTTTTGCGCGCCATAGGCGGCCATCGAGGAGATGTTGACGATCGACGCCCCCGCGCGCGCCGCCATGAAGGGCCGCGCCGACAGCGTGCAATAGATGACGCCCCAGATGTTGACGTCGAACATGCGCCGCGTGCGCGCGGTGCCGAGCGTGCCGATAAACTCGTTGGCTTCAGCCGAGTGGATGCCGGCGTTGTTGATCAATATGTCGATGCCGCCGTGGCGCGCGGCGATGTCGGCCATGACGCGCTCGACTTCGGGTTCGTCGGCGACATCGAGGCAGATCGCTTCGGCGCCATGGCCGATCTCCGCGGCCGCCGCCTTTGCCGCATCTTCGTCGAGATCGAGTTGGACCAGTTGCGCACCGCGCGCTGCAAGTGCATGGCCGAAGGCCTTGCCGAAGCCGCGCCCGCCGCCGGTGACGACAGCGATCTTGCCGGTCAAGTCATCCGACACCATGGTCTTGCTCCTTTGCCGGTGCGGGTGCCTTTGGCAACGCGAGCGCGGTCAGCACCGCGGCGGTGCACAGCGCGGCGATCACGGCGACGGTGATGTCGTAGGCAAACGGCGATGGGTAGCTTTCCTCGCCGCGGCGGACGATGTCGGCCGCCAGCAACGTCGTCACCATCTGTGCGCCGATGCCCATGAAGAGCTGACGGATGACGGTGAGCAGCCCCGAGATTTCGCTGATCCGCTCGGGCGGCGAGGCCTGCGCGATGATCGTCGGCGCGACCGAGAAGAGCATCGTGGTGCCGAAGCTGATGATGATGAGCTGCACTACGACCTTGGGAAAGCTGTCGACGTCCATCACGAACCACAGCAACCAGCCGGCGACGGTGACGAAACCGCCCGCGATCAACGCGAAACGCCCACCGCCGCGCGCCGCGAGCCAGCCGCCGAGCGGGCCGGCGAAGACCGAGCTGAGGTTCGAGGGCAGCTTGGCGATGCCCGCGAGCGTCGCGGTGAAGCCGAGGCCGGCGAGCGTCCACAGCGGCGCCTGCATCAGCAGCGAGAAGAAGACGGTGATCTGGAGCGCGCTCATCGCGACGAGCGCGGTCACCGCGCTGCCGATCGCGATGGTGCGGTCGGAGAAGCTGCGCACCGCGATCAGCGGGTTCGGGCTCGCGAGGCTGGCGCGCCACCACCAGAGGGTGAGCAGCAGCCCTGCGCCCAGCGCGGCGAGCGGCAGCGGCGCGGCCCAGCCCCAGTCCTTGCCCATCGTGAAATAGACGAGCACCAGCGCGACGCCGGGCGCGAAGGCGAGCCCCGAGAGCCAGTCGACGGGTTCGGAGGCGGGCTGGCGCGGCGAGCGCGGAAGCAGGCCACCGATCGCGGCCGCCGAGACCGCGCACAGGCCCGCACTGGCGAAGAACACCCCGTGCCAGCTGAAATTATCGACGATCATGCCGCCGGCGACGAGCCCCGCCGCGGTACCGATCGACGCGCCCGAGATCATCAGCCCGATCGCCATCGGGGCGCGTTCCTTGCCCGCGTTCTCGTGCACGAGCCCGATGCAGAGCGGCAGGATCGCCCCGGTGACGCCCTGCATCAGGCGGCCCGCGAGCAGCACGGGGAAGTTGGTCGACAGCGCGCTGATCAGCGACCCGACCGCGCCGACGATCAGCACGGCGACGAGCACCTGCCGCCGCCCGAACAGGTCGCCGAGGCGGCCGACGATCGCAGCGATCGCGGCGCCGACGATGAGGTAACCCGTGATCAGCCAGCCGACCATCGCGGGGTTGCCGAAATCCTCGATCAGCTTCTTGAGCGCCGCGAGGATCATCGCGGTTTCGAACGAGCCGGTGACCTCGGCGATCCAGAGCGCGCCGATGATGAGGGGAAGGTTGCGGCGGTCGGTCACGCTAGCTCGCGACGGCCTTCGCCCCTTCGGGCAGGCCGACCTGCGCGGCGCGGACCTCGATCAGATCGACGCCGATGTCGGCGGGCAGGCCGATGACCGAGAGCAACGCCTTGGCCATCGATTCGGGGGTCGCCCCCTCGCCGGTCATCGACGCGTGGCCGGTCTCGACGATCTTCTTGTAGAAGGCGGCGACGGTTTCCTGCGACCAGGCCTTGCCGCCCGAGCCGCCCTTGACCGAACCCGAGCGAAGGACGGTGACGCGGATGTCGTCGCTGCGCAGTTCGTCGCGCAGGCCGTGGCAGAGCGTTTCGACCGCCGCCTTGGTCGCGGCGTAGAGCGCGAGCATCGGGAAGGGCATGTTCACCGATTCGCTGCTGATCGCGATGATCTGGCCCTTGCTGGCGCGCAGATGCGGGATCGCGGCGCGGACCAGCCACGAGACGCCGAGGATGTTGATGTCGACATGGTTGCGGATCATCGCGTCGCTGCCGGTCTCGAAAGCGAAGGGATGATAGACCGCGGCGTTGGCGACGACGACGTCGATGCGGCCGAAATGCGCCGCGGTCTGCGCGACGGCGGCGTTCACCGCGTCCGATGAGGCGACGTCGCAGGCCACCGGGAGCACGGCATCGCCAAATTCGGCGGCGAGCGTATCGAACTCATCGGAAGGGCGCGCGAGGCACGCGACCTTCACTCCCGATGCGACGAGCGCGGCGACGAAATGCCGCCCCATGCCCTTCGATGCGCCGGTCACGACGGCGACCTTGCCGGCTAGCCTCTCCATCCCATGTCCCCTGATTTTCGTGTTTTAGGTTTCATTTTTGACGATACGTCAATTTTTTGCCATATCGCAACCCCGCTGTTAGGATAGCGGGCGAATATCGGGGCAGGATCACCTATTTGGCGCAGGCACAGTCCATCATCGCGGCAGAAGCGCCGCCCGAGCGCAAGCTGGGCGCGAAGGGGCAACGCACGCGGCAGCAATTGATCGACGCGACGGTCGACCTGCTCGAGACGCACGGGCTGCGCGACGTGTCGGTGGTCGACGTCGCGCGCGCGGCGCAGACCTCGCCCGCGACCTTCTATGTCTATTTCAAGGGGGTGCCCGAGGTGGTGCTGGCGGCGCTTGAGCATGCGAGCCAGACCACTCCCGAGCTCGAAGCAATCGTCGCGCGCGACTGGCTGGCGCCGGGGGCCGACGCGGCCGCGGCGGCGTTCGTCGAGGAATATACCGGCATCTGGAATCGCAACCGGACGATCTTCGTCGTGCGTAACCTCGCCGCCGAGGAAGGCGACACGCGCTTCTACGAGGCGCGGATGACGCAGGCGCGGCCGATGATGGATGCGATCAGCCGGCAGGTCGAGCGCGCACAGGCCGCGGGGCGCACCCCGGCGCATCTGTCGCCGCGGTCGTGCGCGGGCACCGTGCTGATGATCCTCGAGCGCCTGTCGGCGATCGGACCGATGAGCAGTCACAGCGACGGCGTCGGTTACGCGGACCTCAAGGCGGCGGCGGCGCATAGTATCGCGATGATGCTGGGGGCGCGGGGGTAGTCCGTTATCCTTCTCCCTTGATGGGAGAAGGATACGGAGCCTTGCGCCTTTGGCGCTAGGCGAAGTTGGATGAGGGTGATGGTGCGTCATGGCATCGTCGTGTCAGGCCGAAACCACACCCCCACCGCTGCGACTAGGCAGCAAGCTGCCAAGTCTCGCTGCCTCCCCCATCCAGGGGGAGGAAACATCACGCCCCCGTCGCCTCGGCGATCATCTTCTGGATGTCGAGTACGCCCGTCGCGAGGCCGCCCGCGAGGCCGGCGTCGACCGGAAGGCACACGCCGCTGATGAAGCTCGCGGCGTCGCTGTTGAGCAGGATCAGCGGCAGCGCCTGCTCCTCGGCGGTCGAATAGCGGCCTTTGGCCTTGGCGAAGGCACCAAGCACCGCGTCACCCGCCACCTTGCGGAACTCGCCGAGCATCGGGGTGTCGATCGGGCTGGGCATGGTGCAGTTGATGCGGATGTCGCGGCCGATCAGGTCGGGCGCGCGGACCTGGGTCCAGGTGTTGATGGCTTCCTTGGCGAGACTGTAGGGATCGCCGACCTCGCCCGCGCGATCCAGATACCATTGGCGCGCCTCAGCGAAATCCTCGATCGCGATGAACTCGCGGAGCAGCGGCTGGCGCGTGAGCCATTTCATGCCGCCGAGCGACGAGACCGAGACGATCGCGGCGCCGGGGTTGAGATGCGGGACCCAGCCTTCGGTCCAGGCGCGAATGCCGAGGAAGTTGACCGTGACGACATCCTCGCCGGGGAAGGTCTGCGGCAGGCCGGAGACGTTGAACACGGCGTCGATCTTGCCGCCGATGCTGGCGATGCCCGCGGCGATGGCGTCGGGGTTTTTGAGATCGACCTCGGTAAAGCTCGCAAGGTTCACCGGCGAGGGCTTGATGTCGGCGCCGTGCACTTCGGCGCCGAGGTCGACGAGCGCGCGGGCGCAGGCCTCGCCGGTGCCCGAGAAGCAGCCCATGACGACGACGCGCTTGCCCTTATAGCTTAGAATATCCTTCGACATGGTCCTCTACCCTTCCTGATCTTATTGTAATGGTGCGAATTTGGTGTCGGCGAGGCCGCCCATCGCATCGGCCATCAGCGCCGCCTCGCGCGTTTCGTGCGCGTTGCAGAGGATGATCGCGGCATCGGTGGCGATGCGGCCGCCGGCGACGGCGTCGCGGAAGGCGGTCCAGGCGGTGCGATAGTCGGCGAACTCCAGCGCGAGCGCGGTTTCGATCTCGGCTTTTTCGGCGGCGTAGAAGCCGGGTTCGAAGCGCTCGATCGCCCTCCACCATTTGATGAGGCGCGCCATGCCCTTGGCCTTCACGGCCGCTTGTTGATCCGACAGGCGCGGGACGATGGTGTCGCGGATATCGTCGAGCGCGATCGCGAAGCTACGATCGTGCGCGCCGAGCGGGGCGTCGGGCAGCGCGACGGGCGGCAAGGCGATGCCCGCGGCGTCGGCGAGCGCGTGCGAGAGGACGCGGCGATGGATCGTCGAATAGACGAGGTTCATGCCGAGATTGGGCGGCGGCGGCGTGTCGGGATCGTCGTAGCGCGAGCGGCGCGCGAAGCTCGTCTGGAAGAGCAGGCGCCAGTAGATGAGGCGCGGCAGGTCGACCTTGTGCCCGCCCGCAGCCTCATAGGCGGCAAAGGCCTGCGGCAGCGGCACGAAACCCTGGAAGAGCATGCGGATCGCGAGCATCGCAAGATCGGCCATCGGGTCGCCATAATGGACGAGCTCCCAGTCGAGCAGCGCGGTGACGCGGTCGTCGTCGTAGAGGAAATTTCCGGGGCCGGCGTCGCCATGGACGATGACCGGTGCGGGCATGTTCGCGGGGACATTGGCTTCGAGCCAGTCGAGCGACAGGTGGATCAGCGGGTCCCAACCCTTGCCGCCGTTGCCCGCGCGCAGCTCGGCGATGCGGCGGCGGACCAAGGTCTCGGCGGGTTCGACCGGGCCCATGCCCTCGACGGGATTCGCCGCGACGTCGATGCGGTGGAGCGCGGCGAGCTGGCTCATGAAGTCGGCTGCGAGCGTGTCGCGCTGGGCGGTGTCGGCGATGCCGCCGAAGCGGTCGTTGCCGGAGATCATGCCGCAGACGAGCGCGCGCTGGTCGGGGACCGAAGCGTAGAACGGCGCGACGCGGACTCCGGCGTGGGCCAGCGGGCCCGAAAGCGCGCGGAGGACCGCGGCTTCGCGGTGGAAAGCAGCGTCGTCGCCCGCCCCGGCCTTGTGCACGTCGTAATTCATATAGGCGCTGGCGGCGCGGCCGTCGGGCCATAGGAGATCGAGCTCGGCACCCTCGCGCGAGGCGCCGCCGCCGCCGCGTGGGCGGACCGCGGTCACGCGCGCGCCGCTGGCGCTTTCGACCGCGGTGGCCAGTCCGTTGGGGAGGAGGTCGTGCGGATTCATCCGACGATCTTTGCCTCGCGAAAGGCGGCGACTTCTTCGGCCGAATAGCCGATTTCACGCAGGATCTCGTCGCTATGCTCGCCGACGGCGGGGCAGCAGCGTTTGAACACGACCGGGGTATCGCCGAAATTCCAGAAGGCGCCGGGCTGTTCGACGATGCCGTAGAGCGGCTGCGGCAGGACCGAGATCAGGTTCAGTTCGCGGTTGAGCGGATCGTCGAAGAAGCGGTGCATCGCATTTTCGAAATTGACGACGTCGCAGGGCACGCCAGCGGCTTCGAGCGCCGCGGTCAGTTCGTCGGCCTTGTTGCCCTTGGCGGCGTCGGCGAAACCATCCTCGTCGCTGCCCATCGCTTCGCGCATCGCGGCCTGCTGGCCGGATTTGAGCGCCGCGACCGCGACCCAACCGTCGATGCATTCGAAAATGCGGTGGTAGGGCGAAAAGCCGGTCTGATCGCTCGTCAGGTGATAGGTTTCGGTGAGTTTGCCATCGGCGTCGATCAGCCGCTCGCCCTGCGTGAAGGCGGCCATGCCGAGCAGCGAGGTCTGCGTCGTGTAACCACGCCCCGTGGTGCGCTTGGCGTAGAGCGAGGCCATCAGCTCGACGAGGCAGCTTTGCGCGGTCGCGACGTCCATCGTGCCGGGGCGATTGAAGACGGGGCGATTGCCCTCGCCCGCGTTCTCGAACTCCCAGCCGGCGATCGCGTTGAAGATCGAGTCATAGCCCGGCCAATTGCCGCGCGCGCCGCGCTGGCCATAGGCGCTCGAGTAATTGAACGCGATGTCGGGGTTGTATTGGCGGATGCCCTCTTCGCTGAGGCCGAGCTTCGCTGCGCCCTTGAAGCGCATATTGTGATGGACGAGTTCGGCCCATTTCAGGAGCCGTCCGAGGATTGGCTGCGCCTCGGGCCGGGTCAGGTCGAGCGCGAGGCTGCGCTTGCTGCGCGCCGCGGCCTGATAATAGCGGTGCATGAAACGGATGCGGTCGCCGGTCAGCGCTTCGACCTTGATGACGTTGGCGCCCATGTCGCCCATCATCGACGGCCCCATCGGACCGGCGAGGAACATGCCGAGATCGAGGACGCGGACACCTTCGAGCACTTCGGCAGGGGCGGTGCCGGAGGCCGGTGCCGCTTTGGCGGGCCAAGCGGTATCGCCACCTTCGCCGAGGCGCGGGGCCGGGCGGCCCTGCGGGAGGTCGGCGTCGCTGTGGAAGGGCGTGTTGGGCTGGCGCGTCTGGCCGAGATCGGGGTCGTCGACTTCGATGACGTAGCGGTTGGCAACGGCATCGTCGTGGCGGAGCACCTCGCCCATCGGGAAGGCGGGTTCGGCGGCGATGTCGGCGGCGCGAAGATCGGCAAGCCAGTTTTCGAGCGGGCGGAGTTTGAAGGCCGCGGCCTGTCCGGTCTCGGTCTCGAGGTCGACCTCGGTCTCGGCCATGACGTCCCACATCGTCGGCATGGTGGCGTAGTCGAACTGGCGGGTCGGATCCATGATCTGGAGCCAGTCGCCGCCCGCGCATTGGAAGAGCTGCTGCGCGATCGGGCGCGGGCCGAGCGGATAGGTGACCGGGTCAGGCATCGGCCCCTCGCTGTTGCGCGCCCAGACCAGCGGGAGCGTCGCGAGAAAGCCCTGGAAGATCGAGGTGTGGGCGGCGCCGCCCTGCCCCGTCTGGAGACGCATCACGAGCCGCGCGAGCAGCCCTGCGGCGGCGAGGTGCGCGGCGGACCAGCTGCCTTGGCGGTAGCGATAGGCGATCGGGCCCGCGCGGTGGCCGTCATTCTCGTACATCGCGCCGACGCGCGCGGCGACGAGCAGTTCGTCGTCGCTGCGCTCGACATCGGGATGGTTCGCGGGTGAGCCGGTGATCGCGGTGACGACGAGATGCGGATGGTGCGCGGCGAGGGTCGCGTCGTCGAGGCCGAGCGCTTTGGCGCGCGACGGAGTGAATTGGTGAAGCAAGGCGTCGGCGCCGGCGAGGCGCTGATTCAGGGTCGCCAGCCCCTCGGGCGTGTCGAGATCGAGGACGACACTCTTTTTGCCGCGGTTCCAGTTGGCGAAGGGCGCGGTGCCACGCGCGGGGTCCCCGCCCGGGCGTTCGACCTTCAGAACCTCGGCGCCGAGTTCGGACAGCATCAGACCGGCGACCTGAACCGCCATCCCCTGCCCGATCTCGACGATGCGAAGGTCGCCCAGCATCGCGTCAGGCCTTGAAGTTGGGGAGGACCCAGCCGTCCTGGATCGGGGTCCAGTCGACGCTGACCTTCATCCCGATATGGACGTCCTCGGCATCGCAGCCCGACACATTGGCGTTGAGGCGCGTGCCCGGGGCGCCGTCGAGGTCGACAACGACGGGGACATAGACATAATCCTCGCCATTTTTCGGGTTCTTGTTGCAGATCGCGAAGCTGAAGATCGTCGCTGTGCCGGGCAACGTCGGCCAGTTCTTGGCGCGGCTGCCGCATTCGGGGCAGATCGCGGTCGGCGGCATGCGGAAATGCCCGCACTCGCCGCACTGGCAGGCGGTGAGCCTGCCCTCCTTCGCCGCCTGCCAGAAGGGCTCGGTGTCGGGGTTGGTGGTGATGCGGATCTGGTCGCCGGGAAGCGCGCGGGCGGGGCCATAGGTCATGTCGGTCAGTCCTTGCGCAGGATGAGGCTGGAGACGGGGAGCGACGCCGGGCCGCCCGAGACGAGCGCAAATTCGGCGTCCTTGACCTGATTGATCGCGGTGCCGCGCACCTGTTCGACCCCCTCGACGATGTGCGTCATGCCGATGATATAGGCTTCGTTGAGGTTGCCGCCGTGGGTGTTCACCGGCACGCCGCCATTGACGCCCTTGCCCGTCGCGGGATCGTAGCGCAGCTTGCCGGAGAGGACATAGTCATTGCCCTCGCCTTTCTCGCAAAAGCCATAATCCTCAAGCTGCATCAGCACCATCGGACTGAAATGATCGTAGATCAGCGCGACGTCCATGTCCTTCGCGGTCAGCCCCGACTGCGCCCAGACGCGGTCGGCGGTAAATTTATGGCCCGAACTCGCGAAATGCGGGTCGGGCATGCCCATCCAGGCGAAGGCGCGGCCCCATTCGCGCTGGCCACCATGCGCCGCGGCGTGGACGACCGCGGGTTTGTGGCGGCAGTCTTTCGCACGGTCCATCGTCGTCGTGATCACCGCGACCGCGCCGTCGGTCTCGAGGCAGAAGTCGAGGCGGCGCAGCGGATCGGCGAGCATCACCGAGGCGTCATATTGTTCCTTGGTCAGCGGCTCCTTGCGCACCGCCTTGGGGCGGTTGTGGGTGTTGGCGCGGGTCGCCATCACGACCTCGCCGAAGGCGTCCTGCGTTGTGCCGTAAAGGTGCATGTGGCGGCGCGCGAGCACCGACATCAGATGGCCGGGGCCGACGAGGCCCGAGGGCTGCAAGAAACTATTCTCGGGATTGGGCGCCGCGGCGCCGAAGACGACGCCGAGGCGATGCTGCGGCAATTGCTGCAGCGCCATCAGCGTGACGGTGTAGGTGCAATCCTCGTTCATCAGCCCCGCGGTGGCGAGGCCGATCGCGCCGGGGCAGCCGCCGCCGCCGCTGGTCAGAGTCGCCGACCAACTGATGTGCGGCATGCCGAGCGTTTCCATCAGGCTGGCCGTGTCGAACTTGTCGAGATAACCGGCGCCCGCGGTCGAATAATAGGAAAAGCCGTCGATCTGCTTGTGGCTGATCCCCGCGTCGGCGCAGGCGTTCATGATCGCCTCGGCCGCCATGTCGTTGATCGTCCGCGGCCAGCTTTTGCCGCGGACATAATAGTCGGTCGCCCCGACGCCGACGATCGCGCATTTGTCCTGATTGACCCAGGCCATGCTTCTCTCCCGATTCCCAGTTATCTAACTAGGTTGGATATGATGCCTAGGCCACTTTGTCCAGCGGTCAAGCAAAATGGAGTTTGCGATATTTGCCGCGGAAGTAGAGCAAGGGGTCACGGCGCGGCTCGAAAATCGCCTTCAGCACCCGCCCGACGAGAATGAAATGGTCGCCGCCGTCGTGCACCGCGTCGCGCGAACATTCGAAGCTTGAGAGCGAGCCGGTGAGCACCGGGGTGCCATATTCGCCGATCTCCCACGGGGTGACGCCAAAGCGATCCTCGCCCTTGCCCGCGAAGCGGTTCGAGGTCGGCTGCTGGCCGATCTGGAGGACATTGACCGCAAAGCGCTCGGCGTCGCGCAGATAGGGGGCGCTGCCGGCGTTGTTGGCGATGCAAACGAGCAATAGCGGCGGATCGAGCGAGACCGAGGTGAAGCTGTTCGCGGTGAGCCCGACGGGGGTGCCGTCGGGGCAGATCGCGGTGACGACAGTGACCCCGGTCGCGAAGCAGCCCAATGCGTCGCGGAAGGTGCGCGCGTCGCTGCCCGCTCGAAATTCGGGCGAGCCGCGCGGGGCGCGGCGTTCGAGAAAATCGATGAGGTAGCCGCCGAGCGCGTCGGCGCGGTCGTCGGTGACGACGAGCGCGCTATTCTCGACCTCGACGAGCTCGCCGTCGGGGAGCTGCGCGACGAAGGCAGCCGCGTCGGCTTTGGTGACGAGCTCGCTGATCGCGCCGCGGACATAGAGCGTCGGCAACGCGATTTTCGCGGCAACACCGTCGAGGCGGTCGGCCATCGCCGAAGTGTCGAGCGTGTCGAACAGGCGCACGTCCCATTGCGCCTGACCCGGCGCGAGCGTGGCGGCTTCGCGGATGCGTTCGCCGACGCGCTTGGCGAGCACAGGGTCGACGTGAACCGGCGAATCGACGAGGACGAGGCCCGAGGCGAGCACCGCGGCATCGCGTTCGAGCGCCGCGCTGGCGATCCAGCCGCCGAGCGTCGAGGCGACGACGACGGGGCGCGTGCCCATCTGCGCCAACACCGCGCGCAGGTCCTCGACCAGCGCCTCGAAATCGTAACGCGCGTCCTCGGGCCATTCGCTGCCGCCGTGACCGCGCAGGTCGAGGCTGATCACCCGACGCCCGGCTTTTTCGAGTGCGGACGCGACGCCCGACCAGACGGCGCGGGTTTGGCCGGCCCCGTGGAGCAGCAGCACCGCGGGATCGTTTTCTGCGCCGAGCACCTCGGCCTCGAGCCGGACGCCCGCGAAACCCCGATATTCGACGATGCTCATGCCTGCTTCTTCTCCTCAATGCCGCCCAGGTGCAGCCATAAGTCGAACTGGTCCGACCGGCGGCGCATCATCAGCCGGGCGATGTCGGCATCGCCGTCGATGATCGCCTGGCACAGGCTGCGCTGCATCGCGCGGGTGCGCGCGCGCCGGTCGGGATCGGCGTAGAGGTCGCTGCCGCGTTCGTCGAGACCGAAGCTGTATCCGATTTCGAGGATCAGCTCGACCACCGGATTGCCGCTCATGCCCGAGATGAGGCGCGCCATCTCGACTTCGGCGGCGATCAGCTCGCGCGGGGTGTCGCGCGCGTCGATGGTGGCGATAAAGGCTTGCAGCGCCTCGACATCGGTCGCGCTACGGTGGCGCGCAGCGGCAACCGCGGCTTCTTCGGAAACCGGGCGGGTGACCTGGATGACATGGCCGAGGTGTGCGCCCTTCATACGCATGAAGCGCGCGAGCGACTGGATCGCGTCGCGCGCGTCGGGGCGCTCGGCATAATAGCCGCCCTGCGCGCCGCGGCGGATGCTGATGAGGCGGTCGCGCTCGACGAGCTTGGCTGCCTGGCGCAGCGTTGGGCGGCTGACCCCGAAGCGGGCGAGGAGGTCGTCCTCTGCGCCGAGGTGGGTGCCTGGGTCCGCGGCGAGGCTGAGATTGGCGAGGTTCCGCGCGGTGCGGGTAGCGAGGGTCTCGGTTGCGATGGCCATAACAGGTATCTGTTTAAGCCTCATACGGCGCAATGTCTATCCCATGCAGCGCTTGACTTATATAACTAGGTATCTTTTAATCGTGCAAAGACCGATAGCGAGTCGCGAGGAGACTGCCGATGAAACCCTTTGTGTTCAGCGCCGACAGCCACATCATGGAACCGTCGGACATCTTCCTCAATGGCCTGCCCGCCTCGCTCAAGGACCATGCGATCCACGCGCGAATGGAGGGCGAATATCTGGTCACCGGGACCAAGGACAAGATCATCTATCGCCTGCGCGTCGGGCAGCATCGCGAGAAGCAGCTCGGCGATGCGCAGCGGCGTGGTATCCGCGAGATCGCGGGACGGCTCGAGGATATGGAGCTGGAGGGGATCGACAGCGAAATCTGTTTCCCGTCGCTGGGCTTGTGGCTCTATTGCCTCGACAGCCCCGATGCCGAGGCGGCGTCGGCGCGGCTGTACAACGACTGGAACGACAGTTTCCTCGGCGGGCACCCGAACCGTTTCGTGCGCTGCGGCATGCTGCCGGTGCTCGATTTTTCGAACACGCTGGCCGAGCTCGATTATCTGGCATCGAAGGGTTTTACCGCGGCGATGCTGCCCGCGGTGACACCGCCGGGGCTGCCGAAGTACAACAATGAAGCTTGGGATCCGGTGTTCGCCAAGGGCGCGGCGCTGGGGGTGGTGTTCGTGATGCACACCGGCACCGGGCTCGAAAGTGTGATCGTCGAGCGCGGGCCGGGCGCGGGGATCATCAACTACACCAACCAGATGAACGACGCGCAGCACAGCGCGATGTACCTGACCGCGGGCGGCGTGCTCGACCGCAATCCGGGCGCGAAGGTCGCGTTTATCGAGAGCGGCGCGAGCTGGCTCGTCGCGCTCGCCGAGCGGATGGACGAGGTGTCCGTCGCGCACGCGAATTTCGTGTTTCCCAAGCTGTCGCGCTCGCCGAGCCAGATCGTCGACGACCAGATCTGGGCGAGCTTCCAGCACGACCGCGCCTGCATCGCGTCGGCCGCCGCGGGGCTGCCGGGGGCGAAGAATGTGATGTGGGGGTCGGACTATCCGCACGCCGAGGGCACCTTCCCGATCAGCCGCCGCATCGTCGACGAGCTGTTCGAGGGGATGGAGGTTAGCGATGAGGTGCGGCGGAATATCCTGGGGCTGAACGCCGCGCGGCTGTTCGGGCTGGAGCCCAGGGTTGCGACGAGCGCAAAGGTGGCGGCTTAGTCACCGTCGATCCTCCCCACGCGAAGCGATGGGGAGGTGGCAGCGCGAAGCGCTGACGGAGGGGTAATGGCGCTGGCGTCGAAACCCCTCCACCACGCCCTACGGGCGCGGTCCCCCTCCCCAACGCTTCGCGATGGTGAGGATCTTTTTACTCCACCAGCGGCTTCGCGGTCCGCCCCGCCATGATCGCGGCAATCCCGCCGACCAGCAAGCATCCCGACAGGATCGCCAGCGACGGCTGCAGCGAGAGATCGCCATAGCCCGGCGTGAAGGCCTTGCTGAGATAGCCCGCGACGGTGCCGCCCAGCCCGACCCCCGCCAGCCCGATGAACATGTTGATCGTCGCCGACATCATCGCGCGCATCTGCACCGGCACCTGCGCGAAGCAGAGTGCGATGATCGGGCCGAGGTGCAGCGTCATCATAAACTTAACCACGACGAAGCAGGCGAGCGCAACATAGGCGTTCCCGGCGAGCGCGAAACCGACGCCGAAGGGGAAGCTGACGAGCAGGCCGATGCCGGCGAACCAGCCGTTGAAGCGCGGGTCGGCCTTGCCATAACGATCGCTGACCCAGCCCGCGACGAGATTGCCGATGACGAGCCCCGCGGCCATCGCGCCGCCGAGCCAGAAGCCGGTCTCGGTCTTGTCCATGCCGTGCACGCGCTGGAAGAAGGAGGCGCCCCACAGGATGAAGGCGAAGCCGGTGAGAGGGACCATGCAGAGCAGCAGGCCGACCCAGCGAAGCGAGGTGCTGGCGCCCATGGTGCGGAGGACTTCGCCGAGGCTGGTCTGCGGCGGGGCCACCGGTTCGACGACGCCGCGGCGGCGAGGTTCGGCGGCGAGCAGATAGACGAGCAGACCGACGGCAATGCCCGGTAGGCCGACGATCAGGAAGACGGTGCGCCAGTCGTACCATTGCGACAACCAGCCCGCGAGCGCGAGCCCGCCCGACAGGCCGACCGCATTAGCGGCGAGCATCACCGAGATGATCGTCGTGCGGCGGTCCTTGGGGAAGATGTCGGTGAGCAAGGACATGCCCGCGGGGCCCGCCCCCGCCTCGGCCGCGGCGAGGCCGATGCGCGCGAGCAGCATCTGCCAGAAGCTGTGCGCGAAGGCCGAGAGCGCGGTCGCGGCGCTCCAGATCGAGACGCAGACGGCGATGACCAGACGGCGGTCGCCACGGTCGGCGTAGCGCGCGATCGGAAAGGCCGCGAGCGCGTAGAAGGCGGCGAAGGCGATACCGGTGAGCAGCCCGAGCTGGCCGTCGTCGAGCCCGAGCTCGACCTTGATGTCGTCCTGGAACAAGGTGAAGACCTGGCGGTCGACGTAGCTGAGGACCGCGACGACGACGAGCAGGCCCAGCGTCAGACCGCGGCGGCTCGAGATTTCCGAAGACATGTCATTCCTTTCGCGGGGGGATACGAAGGCAAAAAAGGCGGGGCCGGAAAAAAAGAGGGGAGGTCCGGCAAGCCGTCCCTCCCCCAATGCTCCTAGGAGCGCCCTGTGGTCCTCAGAATTTGAAAGTCCCCGTCACGCCGTAGCTGCGCGGTTCGTTGTACGAGGTGCCGACGTAGATGTTGCTCAGCAAAAGCGTGTATTGCTGTTCCTGGTCGTTGGTCAGGTTCTTGCCCCACAGCGCCAGCTCGAAATTGCGCTCGGGCCCGAAGCTGACCGCGACGCGGGCGTTGAGGATGCCGAGCGAGCCCGAATTCTTCACCGCTGCCAGCTGCGCGGCCTGCGCCGGGGTGAGGCCAAGGCCGCCGATGCCGGTTGACGTGTAAAGGCTCGTCGGTGCCTCCAGCTGCGGCATCTTGCCCTGCCAGGCATAGACGACATTGGCGTCGAGCCCGACGCTGCCGAGGTCCTTCTTGAGGTTGGCGCCCACCGAGAATTGCTTCTTGACGATGCCGACGAACGCATAATCGGATTTGTCGACCGGGACGATGACCTGGCTGCCGAAAGCGCCCGAGACGCCCTTGCCCTCGTAACGCGTATATTTGGGATCGGTCAGCGCGCCGTTCGCGAACACCGTGAAGCCGTCGACGACCTCAAACGAGGCATCGACTTCGCCGCCCCAGGTTTCGGTGTCGGCATTCTCGATCACCGTCTGGCTCTGGCCGTTGGGGGCGAGCACCGGACTGCGCTGTGCGCCCTTCACGACATTGTGATAGCCGGCGACGTTGAACCGGGCACGGCCATCGAGGAACGTCGTCTTGATGCCGACTTCCTGTTCATAGACGATTTCGGGCTGCGACGGGATCGAGTCGGCGAGCGTTAACGTGCGCAGCTGCAACGCGCCCGAGCGATACCCCTTGCTGTGCTTGGCGTAGAGCAGCACGTCTTCGGTCACGTCATAATCGATGCCGGCGGTGTAGGAGAGATTGGTGAAATCCTCCTTGTTGGTGCGCAGGCACGGGATCGCCGTGGCAAAGGGGCTGCACCGCACGAAAACGTCGGTATTGTTCGCGACGTCGCCGGACTGCGTGGTCACGCCCTTGTCGTCGATCGAATAGCGCAGGCCGCCGGTGACGCGAAGCGCGTCGGTCAGCTTGTAGTTGAGCTGGGCATACATGCCGTAGCTGTTGTTATCGAGCGTACCGCTGAAATTCGACCAGTTGGTGGCACCGACGAATTGCGGCGGGACGGTCGGGCCCGCGGTGAAGGTGGCGGCGAACAGGTTGGAGCGCGACTGATCGAAACCGGTCTCGCGGAAGTAGGTGAGACCCGCGGCAAAGTTCAGCCGGTCGTCGAAGCCGGTGCCCGTCACCTGCAGTTCGGACGAATATTGCTTCAGGTCCTGCGTGCCTTCGGTGAAGTGTGCGGCGAAGCTGGAGCCGTCGAGATCGACGAGATTTTCGCTCTGGATGCCGCGATAGCCGTTGATCCAGCGCACCTGCCCGAAGCTGGTGTCGAGGATGAACTTGGCCGAATAGGTCTGGGTGCGGGTGTCGTTGAAGATGCCGCGCGGATCGGCGCCGACGACGGCCGACGGCGGCGTGATCGCTACGCGGTTCGCGTTCCCGTCGAACTGCGCGCGGTCGGTCGCGGCGATGCCGTCGACGATCGGCTTGGCGGCGCCGAAGTTGGGCGGCGCGTTGAAGAAGAGATTCTGGCGCGCCGGACCGTCGATGAAGGTGTCGTACCATTCGCCCGACAGGATCAGTTCGAAGGTATCGGTGGGCTTCCAGCCCAGCTTGACGCGGCCGTTCCACGTCTCGCGGCCTTCATATTTGCGGCCGGTATCGACGTCGGTCTTGTAACCGTCGCGCTTCTGATAATAAAGCGCGCCGCGGATCGCGAGTTCGTCGCTGAAGCCGAGGTTGATCGCGCCTTGGAAGGTCCGTTCGTCGAAGCGGCCGTAGGTGGCGCTGAGCTTGCCCGAATATTCGCCGTAGCGCGGATTGGCAGTCTGGATCAGCACCGCGCCCGCCGACGTGTTGCGGCCGAACAGGGTGCCCTGAGGCCCCTTGAGCACCTGAACGCTTTCGACATCGACGAGCTCGGTATTGAGGCCATAAGCGCGCGCGATGTACAATTCGTCGAGATAGGTGCCGACCGACGGTTCGAGCGTCGCGATATTGTCGTTCTGGATTTGCCCGCGCATGGCAAAGGTCAGCGCGGTCGGATTGTTGCCGGCGCCGCGGATGTTGAAGCCGGGGGTGAAGGTCGCGATTTCGTCGACCTTGTTGATGCCCTGTTCCGTCAGTTTCTCGCCGCTGAAGGCGGTAATCGCGATCGGCGTATCCTGGATGTTCGCGTCCTGTTTGGTGACGCCGATAACGACGATCGCATCGTCGTCATATTGAGTCTCATCCTCGGCCGGGGCAGCATCCTGCGCATAGGCGGGGACCGACGACAGCGCCAACGCCGCCATCGACGCGGCGACGAGCAAGCGGGCCGAATCGCGCTTTTGCTTGAAATTCATGGTCAACATCCTCCCCACGAGGCTTCCTGGCGTCCTCGCTTGGTCAGTTATATAACTAAGTCTAACACGTCAGACAAGTGGATTGCGGCAATTTGTCACAATACGCTACGGAAACGGTGTCAGTCGTGGTTTTCGGGCAACATTGCTGCGAGCGCCGGAACGTCGGCGAGCGCGCGCAGCACGTCGTTGAGATGGGTGCAGCCGATCGTCCCGACGAGCGTGTCGAGCACCGCCTGACGAAAGGTGCCGACGTCCTGCCCGACCATGCGCGCGGCTTTCATCGACGCGCCGGGGCATTCGCGGAAAGGCAGGATCAAGGGCAGCGCTTGGAGCGCGAGCAAGGTGCCGCTCGCCTCGTCGATCTCAGCATAGACGCGATATTCGTGGATCGCGGTGCGCGTGCCCTCGGGGTTTGGGCCGCTGTCCTGAAAGCCCGCGTCGACCTTGAGTACCCCCTCGGCGCGCCAGAGGTCGATGCGGCGCGCGCGGCGCGCCATCGGGCGGCCCTCCTGCACCGGCAGCTCGTGCCAGCCGACGAGGTCATCGGGGTTGACGAGCGGGCCGACTTCGGTCGCCGACTGGTCGCCATGGTCGACATCGCCCTCTTCCGATAGCGAACTGCCCCCTTCGGTGAAGCCGGTGCAGATATTGACCATCCGGCCTTTGTTGCCCGCGCCCAATTTCTCACGGTTGGCGCGCATCCGCTCGTGCCAGTCGGGGACCCAGCGCGACCAGATCCAACCGGCGACGAGGCTGGCGCCGGCAAAATCGTCGAGCAGCTGGAACAGGGGCGTGCCGCGGAGGTCGCCGAGCGTCGCCGCCAGCGCCTGGCGGCTCGCGCCCCCTGCCCGCACCCCGACCATCTCCTGCGCGCGCGCATGGTGCGGCGCGACGTCGATCTCCATGATCTCGCGGATCGGCGAAGTGCGGATGCGGAACTCGCCGCTGGCGAGCGCGTCGGGTTTGCCCTCGAACGTCGTCAGCAGGTCGCGCACGCGCCCCGACATGATCCACGGCTGGCCGAAGCCGTCGGGCCAGTCGGAATCGATCGAGCTGGTGCGGCGGATCGATCCCGGGCGGCGGAGCGGCGCGGGGCCCGCCGACTGGCGCGCGAAGGGGAATTGCTGGGGTGCGTTCAAGTCATCGATCCTATTTGGGGGGCATGCGGATGGCGCCGTCGAGACGTAAGGTCTGACCATTGAAATAGCCGTTGCGCGCGAGTTCGAGCACGAGACTGCCGAATTCGTGCGGGTGGCCGAGGCGTTTGGGGAAAGGCACCGAGGCGGCAAGCCCTTCGAAGATCGCGGGCGCCTTGTCCTTCACCGCGAGCATCGGCGGGGTCGCGAAGATGCCGGGCATGATCGAATTGACGCGGATGCCGAGGTCCATCAGGTCGCGCGCCATCGGCAGCACGAGACCGTTCACGCCGGCCTTCAAGGAGCCGTAGCCCACCTGCCCGATCTGCGCGTCCTGCGCCGCCGCCGAGGCGGTGAGCACGATCGCGCCGCGTTCGCCGTCCTCGTTCAGCGGATCGGCATTGGCCATACCGAGTGCGGCGAGCGAGGCGAGACGATAGCTGGCGATAAGGATGCCCTGCGCCGAGAAGGCATAATCCTCGGTCGCGTAGCGGACGTAACCGCCGCTGGTCTTGTCGAAGCGGACGGTCTTGCCGCCCTTCGAGATTTGCGCGCAGTGGACGAGGATGCGTTCCTGACCATGCGCGGCGCGGGCGGCCTCGTAGCCCGCCACGACGCTGTCCTCGCTGGTGATGTCGACCTTGCAGAAGACCCCGCCGATCGCGTCGGCGACCGCCTTGCCGCCCTCTTCGTTGACGTCGAAGATCGCGACCTTCACCCCCTCGGCTGCCAGCGCCTCGGCGCTCGCGCGGCCGAGGCCCGAGGCGCCGCCGGTGACCACTGCCGCAATGTCACTTCCCAGTTTCATGTCTCTTCCTTCGATTGCTAATCGTTACTGCAGAACTTCGAGATTGCCACCATCGATCACGAGCACCTGCCCGGTGATGAAGCCGGCGCGGTCGGAGCAGAGGAAGGCCGCCGCCGCGGCCATATCCTCAGGCGTACCCATGCGCGGGATCGGGTAATGGCTGGTACGCTCAGTAATATGTTCGTCGTATGTCTGGCCCTGCGCCTCGGCGATCTTCGTGAAGACCTCCTTGAACTGCGGCGTTGCGATCGCGCCGGTGCCGAGCGTGTTGACGGTGATGCCCATCGGTCCGAGTTCGGCCGAGATCGTCTTCGACAGCGCGAGCGCGCCGACGCGGTAGGTGTTCTGCGCCGCGCGCGCGAGCTTGCGGTGCGGCGCCTTCACCGAATTGGTGCCGATGGTGAGGATGCGGCCCCAGCCCTGCTTTTGCATATGCGGTACGACCGCCTGCACCGCCCAGCGGAAGGCCATGACATTGTTGGTGTTCGCGGCGGCGAAGGTGTCGTCGTCGACCTCGAGAAAACTGCCCTTGGGGCCCGAATCGACGTTGAAGATCAATATGTCGGGCGGCGCGAAAGCATCGGTCGCGGCCTTGACAGCCTGCCCTATGCCGTCCTTGGTCGTGCAGTCGGCGGAGATGCCGATCGCCTGCCCGCCCGCCGCCTGCACCTCGGCAACCGCAGCATCGATCGTTGCCTGGGTGCGCGCGGCGATGACGGTCTTGCAGCCTTCGCGCGCGAATTCATGCGCGCAGCCGAGGCCGATGCCCTTCGAGCCGCCGAAGACGAGCGCGACCTTCTCCTTGATCCCGAGGTCCATGTCAGGGGGCCTTTCCGTGCTGGAGCTTGAGCCGGTCCTGCAAAATGTCGTTGCGCCCCGGCGAGGCCGCGACGGTCGAGCCGCCGTCCATCTTGATCGTCGTCCCGGTGATATAGTCCGAGCGCGCCGAAGCGAGGAACAGCGCGGCGTGCGCGATATCGGCAGGGGTGCCCGCGCGGCCGACGGGCACGGTCGCGCCATAGGCGGCGAGGCCTTCGTCACCGAGCACGGCTTTCGCCCGGTCGCTGGCGACGAGACCGGGGTTGATCGCGTTGACGGTGATCCCCTCGCCGACGACGTCGCCTGCCGCAGCGCGGATGAAGGCGTCGAGCGCGGCCTTCGCCATGCCATAAGCCGTCATATTGGGCACGACGTTGAAGGTACCGTTGATCGAGCCGATCGCGATGAAGCGACCGCCATCGCGCGCCCGCGCCAGATGCGGCCGCGCGGCGTCGAGCAGCCACCAGGCCGCCTTGGCGATGCTCGCGAAGCCCGCTTCGAGCCTTTCGTCGTCGACATGGCCGAGCCCGCCATGCGGGATGTCGGCGGCGGCGTGGACGATGATATCGACCCCGCCGAACGCTTCGGTCGTCGCCGCGACGAGCGCACGGCAATCGGCGTGATTCGCTATGTCGGCGGCAAAACATTCGGCGATACCGCCGGCCTTCTCGATCCCGGCCTTCACATCCTCGGCGTAGGAGATGGTACGCGCGCCGAGCATCACCTCGGCACCGGCTGCGGCGAAGGCCTCGGCGATGCCGCGCCCGACGCCCTTGCCGCCGCCGGTAACGATCACCGATTTTCCGGTGAAGCTCTCGCTCATGCGCTTTCTCCTTTAGCGGTCGCGGCACCGAACTGGCGCGGCGGGAAGAGCGGGATGTCCATCTGGGTGAGCACGCCGGGCGGCGCGGCATGGACGAAGGGGATCGCGTTGACCGCGATCGTCGGCGTCGCCGAGGTACCGCGCGGGCGGTGCAGTTCCTCGCTGACCTCGGGCGCGCCTTCGACGAAGATCTTGTGCGTGACGCCCGCGCCTTTCGCGAGCGCGGGGCGCTCCCATTCGGGCGCGGCGGCGTGGTGGAGCCGCAAGATCTTTTCATAACGGATCATCGGCCGGCCGAGGCAATGCGCGGTGACGCGCCAGCGCGTCGCAGCGGTGCGTCCCGCCGGCACGGTACCGAAGGCGGCGGTGTCGATCGGATAATCGACCGCGATCGAGTCCCAATGCTGTTCGATGCGATCGACCGTCAGGCCGAGAAAGTCGGCGATGCCGCGCAGCGTGGCGATATGCCAGGACGCACCGACCTGGCTGGTGAACATCGGCGGCTGCACTGCAGGGTCGCCGTTGAAGCCATACATCAGCAGCGAGTCGGTGCCGCCATAGCCCTGCACGTCGGACATCTCGACGATGCGCACGCTATCGAGCCGCGCGATCGTCGAGAGGATCGCGAACAGCTGTTGCCCGAAAGCGAAGCCGGGTTCCTCGCCGGTGAGCAGGAAGCTCGACCCGCCGCGTTCGCACGCCGCGACGATGGGCGCGACATGGCGCGGGTCGCCATGCGCGGGGTATTGCAGGTCGAAATGCGAGATGCTGACGACGTCGGTCCCGGCTTCGAGGAAGGGCAGGATTTCGGCGGTCGCCTCGTCGTCGCGGCCGACGGTGCTGGCAAAATAGACGAGGCAGTCGGCGCCGAGCGCGAGCAGTTCGGCACTGTCGGAGGTCGCGACGACGCCGGTGGGAGCGGTTCCCGCGATCTCGCCCGCGTCGCGGCCGCGCTTGTCGTCGCGCGAGACGTGGAGGCCCACGAGTTCGAGCGCGGGGTCGCCGATGATCTGAAGCAATCCCTGCTTGCCGAGATAGCCCATGCCCCAAGCGATGACGCGGATCGCCATGACCTATCCTTCCGCAAACAGCGCGCGCAGCCCCGGCGCCGAGGGTTTCATCGACGGGGTGCGCGGGAAGTCGGGGACGAAGCGGATATGGACCGGGACCTGATAGGCGATCAGCCGGCCCTTGAGCCACGCCTTGAGATCGTCGGTGGCGGGAGCGGGGGCGCCGTCCTTGAGGATGATCGCGGCGGCGGGGACGGCGCCGAGACGCTCGTCGGGGACGCCGACGACGGCGGCCTCGCGGATCGCGGGATGATCGTTCAGCGCGGTCACGACATCGTCGGGATGGATCTTGAAGCCGCCACGGATGATCGCATTGTCGGCGCGGCCCTTGACGAAGAGAAAGCGGTCCGCGTCGAGCACGGCGCGGTCGGTGGTGCGCAGCCATGCGAGATCGTTGCCGAGTTGCTGCCCCTTGATCTCGAGCAGGCCTTCTTCGCCATGCGACAGGATCGCGCCGGTTTCGGGATCGACGATACGCGCCTCGATATCGGCATGGACGCGGCCGACCGCGCCGCGCTTTTCGGGCCAGAGTTTGCGGAAGTCGTCGATCGTCCAGCCGGCGATCGCGCCGGCAAACTCGGTCGCGCCGTAATTGCTGCAGATCGGGATGCCGTATTTCGCCATGAAGGCGTCGACGAGGTCGGGCGCGAGCGGCGCAGTGCCGGTGATCAGCGACTTGAGGCTGGCGAGGTCGGCGGGATCGACGTCGGCGTCGAGCAGCATACGCACCGCCGAGGGCACGGCCGAGGCGACCGCGGGGCGGTTGCGGCGCACCGCCGCCACCCAGGCCTCGACGCCGAATTTTTCAAGCAGCGCGATCCGCCGCCCCGCCGCGAGCGCGCCGATGCAGCCGTAGATGCCACCGATATGGGTGAGCGGATTGACCACCATCGTGCAGCCCGAATTGAGCCGCGGCGGATCGTCGAAACTGCGCCCGCGCTCATATTTGGTGAAGCCGCGGAAGCTGGCGTCGAAAGCATCGCGGCTCAAGGGCACACGCTTGGGCGTGCCGGTGGTGCCGCTGGTGAGCATCTCGATCGCGACGCCGGGCGAGGTCTGGATCCGGGTGCGAACTTCGCCTTGCACGACGCGGACACCGTCTAGAAAAGGGTCGATTTCGATCACCGCCGAACCGGCACGGGCGAGCGCCTCGGCGAGACCCGGGCGTGCAAGGTCGGTGGCGTCGGCGATGATCGCGGGCAGGCCCAGCGTCTCGACATCGGCGAAGAGTTTGGCGTCGGGGAGGACCGGGTTGAGCGTGACGAGGCAGCGGTCGGTCGAAAGCACCGCGACGATCGCCGCAACATGGCCGGGGCGGTTGCGCAGCATCACCCCGACGCGGGCGTCCTCGGGCAGGCCCATCGTATCGAGCGCCGCCTCGATCGCGCGGACATTCTCGGCGATCTGGCGCCAGCTGTAGTCGGCGCCGCCGAAATCGATCTGCGTCCGGTCGGGATCGAGCGCCATGATCGCGCGCAATTTTTCGGTCATCAGCGCCATCAGAGCGCGAGGCCTCCGCTCGCCTCGATGACCTGCCCGGTGACCCAGCGCGCATCGTCGCCGAGCAGCATCATCACCGCGCCCGCGATATCCTCGGGCTCTCCGAGACGTCCCATCGGGGTGTGCTTCGCGGTGGCCTCGTCCCAGCCGGGCTGGTCGCGCAGCGCGGCGATGAAATCGGTGGCGACTGCACCGGGGGCGATGCAGTTGCATGTGATGCGGCGCTTCGCCACGGCGAGCGCGGTAGAGAAGGTCAGGCTCTGGATCGCCCGCTTGGTCATCGCATAGCTCGCCGCGAAAGGCTGGCCGACCTTGCCCGACATCGAGCCGATGTTGACGATCCTCCCGCCGTCGCGCAGCCGCGGCAGCGCGGCCTGCGTCACGAAATGCGGGCCCTTCACATTGACCGCGAACAGTTCGTCGAACAGATCCTCGCCCGCGCCCTTGAGCGTGCCGTCGCGGCCGCCGCGGCCGACCCCGGCGTTGTTGATCAGGATATCGAGATTGGGCGTGCCGCCGAATTCGCGGTCGCAGGCGGTGAACATCGCCTCGATCCCCGACAGCGACGAAACGTCGGCCTGGACCGGAAAGGCTTTGCCGCCTGCGGTCTCGATCTCGGCCACGAGCGCGTCGACCGCTTCCCTGCTGCTGGCATAGTTGATCGCGACATGCGCGCCTGCCTGCGCCAGCCGCCGCACGATCGCAGCACCGATGCCGCGCGAGCCGCCGGTGACGAGCGCGGTCTTTCCAGTCAGATCGCTCACAGGAACAGCCCTCCGCTCGCTTCGACGATCTGGCCGGTGACCCAATGCGCCTCGTCGCGGCAGAGCATCATCACCGCGCCCGCGATGTCCTCGGGCACGCCTAGGCGCTTCATCGGAGTGAGCTTCGACGTCGCTTCGGCCCAGCCGGGCTTTTCGGACAGCGTCTTGTTGAATTCGGTATCGACCGCGCCGGGAGCGACGAGATTGCAGGTAATCCCGCGCGGACCGACGACGACCGCGGTGGACATCGTCAGGCTCTGCAGCGCGCGCTTCGTCGCGGCATAGGCGGCGAAGGGCGGCAGCGCCGAGCGCCCGCCGAGCGAGCCGATGTTGACGATGCGGCCATTGTCGCGGAGGCGGTCGAGGCAGAGCTGGGTAATGAAATGCGGCGCCTTCTGGTTCACCGCGATCATGCGGTCGAACAGGTCCTCGCTGCACTTTTTGAGGCTGCCGGTGTCGCCCTCGCCGCCGACCCCCGCGTTGTTGACGAGGATGTCGAGATTGGGGGTGCCGCCGAAGGCCGCGTCGCAGGCGGCGAGCATCGATGTGATGCCGGCCATGGTGCCGACGTCGGCCTGCACGGCAAAGGCCTGGCCACCATCGGCGATGATCTCGGCAACGAGCGCGTCGGCGGCATCCTTACTGCCCGCATAGTTCACCGCGACATGCGCCCCGGCCCCGCCGAGTCGCCGCGCGATCGCCGCGCCGATGCCGCGCGATGCGCCGGTGACGAGCGCGGTCTTTCCGCTGAGCTCCGCCATTCTTGCTCTCCCCTAGTGTTTCGACATAATTGACTTAGTTATACAAGTCGTGCAAGCCCTGCCGAAAAGAAAATGGGAGTGGAGATGGCCGACCTGATCCAGAGCGAGCGCGACGGCGCGTTGCATATCCTGACATTGAACCGGCCCGACCGGCACAATGCGATGGACGACGAAATGGCGTCGCTGTTCCAGAGATTGCTCGGCGAGGCGCTCGAAGAGACCGAGACCAGCACGATCCTGATCCGCGCCAACGGCAAGAGCTTCTGTTCGGGGCGCGACACCAATGTGCTTGGCCACCGCGCGCGCGACGAGAGCGATTTCCACTTCATCCGCCGGCACCAGGAAGGGCGGCTGCGGATGCAGGAATCGACCAAGCCGATCATCGCGGCCCTCAAGGGCGGCGCGATCGGCGGCGGGTGCGAGCTGGCGCTCGCGGCCGATATCCGCATCAGCGATACGACGCTGAAGCTGGCACTCCCCGAGATCCTCTATGGCGTGCTGCCCGACACCGGCGGCACGCAGATGATGACGGCGCTGATCGGGCCGTCGCGGACCAAATATATGGTGATGTCGGGGCAGAAGATCGACGCCGCCACCGCGCTCGAATGGGGCGCGGTCGACTTCGTCGTCGCGCCCGAGGAGCTCGACGCGAAGGCGCTCGAGATCGCGCGCGACATCGCGGCGCGGCCGCCGATAAACCTCGCGCTGGCAAAGGAGATGATCAATCTGATGCACGGCCCGACCATCCGCACCGGCACCCGCGCCGAGCTCTACGCGCAGAGCTACCTCTTCAAGACCGACGATTATCAGGAAGCCCGCGCCGCGATCCGCGAGAAGCGCGCGCCGAGCTACAAGGGGAAATAAGATGGCGCTCCCTCCCCCTCCGCCCTTGGGCGCCAAGGCGCTGCCCGACGGCACTTACGCGGGACAGGTGGTCGCGGTCACCGGCGGCGGCACCGGGCTCGGCAAGGGCATGGCGGTCGAGTTCGCGCGGCTCGGCGCGAAGGTCGCGGTGCTGAGCCGCAAGCCCGACCATCTCGCCGCCGGCATCGCCGCGATCGAGGCGGTCGGCGCCGAAGTGATCGCGGTCGCCTGCGACGTGCGCGATCCCGATGCGATCGCGCGAGCCTTCGACGAGATCGAGGCCAAGCTGGGGCCGGTCGACGTCCTCATCAACAATGCCGCGGGCAATTTCCCGGCGCCCGCCGAGGAGATGACCCCGAACGGCTTTCGCACCGTCGTCGATATCGTGCTCAACGGCACCTATAATTGCAGCCGCGAGTTTGCGGTGCGGCGGCTGGCGGCGGGGTTGCCGGGCGCGATCCTCAATATCGGCGCGACGTACAGCTGGACCGGCGGGCCGGGCACCTCGCATTCGGCGGCGGCGAAGGCAGGTGTCACCAACCTCACGCAGAGCCTAGCGGTCGAATGGGCGCCCGATGGCATCCGCGTCAATTGCATCGCACCGGGGCGCTTCCCGCACGACGATCTGCCCGCGCATATGACGCGCCATCGCGAGGGCGAGCGCGGCGACAATACGATCCCCGGGATGCGCGTCGGCGAAGTGCGCGAACTGGGCTGGGCGGCGACCTTCCTGTGCTCGCCCTATGCGACCTATATCAGCGGGCATACGTTGGTGGTCGATGCCGCCAACTGGCTGCGCCGGTCGCTGGTGATGCCCGAGTTCGTGCCGATCCGCGAGCAGTTCGGCAAGCGCGCGATGGAAAGCGGAAGTGCGCGCGAGGCGATCGCGAAGACGCGCGGAGACGGCGCATGAGCGCGCCGCTGGTCCTGCGCGAGGACAAGGACGGCATCTGCACGCTGACGCTCAACCGGCCCGACAAGCGCAATGCGATCAGCCGCGAGCTGTTCCGTGAATTTCGCACGCACATCCGCGATATCGAGGAGGGCGTCGGCGATGCCGGGCTGGTGGTGATCACCGGCGCGGGCGAGCATTTCTGCGCCGGCCACGACCTCAAATCGCCGCCGCACGCCGATGCGCTCGGCTGGCTGCGGCAGGAGATGCTGATCGTCGAGCGGCTGACCAAATTGCGCCAGCCGGTGATCGCGAAGGTCCGGGGCACCTGTTACACCGGCGGGCTCGAACTCGCGCTCGCGGCCGATTTCATCGTCTGCGGCACGAGCGCGCGCTTTGCCGATACGCATGGGAAATGGGGACTGGTTCCCGGATGGGGATTGTCGCAGCGGCTGCCGCGGCGGGTCGGGCAGGCGAAGGCGCTCGAGATGATGCTGACCTGCCAGCCCTATGCGGGCGAGGATGCGGTCGCGATGGGGCTCGCGAACTATTGCGTCGCCGACGAGCTGCTCGACGCCAAGGTCGCCGAAATGGCCTCGCTGATCCTCGGCAACAGCCGCCACAGCAATGCCGAGAACAAAAGGCTGATCTACGACACCGACGGTATGGGAATCGCGGCGGGGTTGAATCACGAGCTCATGCGCAACGCCGGTTTTGATCCGGCGATGCGCAAGAAGGGCGAGCCGATCGCGGCTGCCAAAAAGGCGGGCTGATGGACATCGGATTTTCGCCCGAGGAAACGCGCTTCCGCGAAGAGTGCCGCGACTGGCTGCACGCCAGTGTGCCCACTGAAAAGCGCCCGCTCGATGCGGCCGACGCGATCGGCTTCGACAAGGCGTGGCAGCGGCGGCTGTTCGACGCCGGCTGGGCGGGGATCAACTGGCCGTCCAAATATGGCGGGCGCGGGCTGTCGATCGTGCAACAGGTCATCTGGCTCGAGGAATATGCAGCAGCGCATGCGCCGTGGATCGGGGCGAATTTCGTCGGGATCAACCATGGCGGCCCGACGCTGATCCTGAACGCGAGCGAGGAACAGAAAGCCTATCACCTGCCGCGCATCCTGAAGGGCGAGGCGATCTGGTGCCAGGGCTTTTCGGAACCCGGCGCAGGATCGGACCTTGCCGGGATCAAGACGCGCGGGCGGATCGAGGGCGAGGAACTCGTCATCAACGGGTCGAAGATCTGGACGAGCTTCGCGCATGTCGCCGACTGGCAGGAACTTGTCCTGCGGACCGAGGAAGGATCGCTGCGGCACAAGGGGCTGAGCTGGGTCATCTGCGACATGCACGCGCCGGGGATCACCGTACGGCCGATCAGGAAGATGTCGGGGCAGACCGAGTTCGCCGAGGTCTTCTACGACGATGTGCGCATTCCGCTCGCCAAGGTCGTCGGCGGGCTCGGCAATGGGTGGAAGGTTGCGATGTCGACCTTGAGCTTCGAGCGCGGCACGGGCTTTATCGCCGACCAGGTCAAGCAGAGCCAGGAGATCGAGGAACTGATCGCCGCGGCGCGCGCCAACGGCATGATCAAGGACGACCGGATCGCCGATAGCCTCGCGCAGCTGCGCGCCGAGGTCGCGGCGGTGCGCGCGATGACCTATCGCAACATTTCGGAGGTCTTGCGCACCGACCAGCCGGGGCCCGAGGCGTCGGTGATCCGGCTCTTCACCTCCGAACTCGGGCAGCGGCTCGAACGCATCGCGGTGCTGCTGATGGGCGAGGCCATCATCGACTTCGCCTATGGCGACGATAACCCGGTCGGCGATTATCTGCGCGGATTCGCGGCGACTATCGCGGGCGGCACGGCGCAGATTCAGCGCGACATCATCGGCGAGCGACTGCTCGGCCTGCCCAAGTCGAGGTGACATCATGGACCTGACACCCAATGACGAGCAGATCGCCTTCCAGACCGCGACCGCCGACTGGTGCCGCGACAATATGGCGCTGGAGGGCGCACGGGCCCGGCCCGACGGGCTCTGGGCCGAACTGGAGGCGATGGGGTGGATGGCCTTGACCGCACCCGGGATGGACCTCGATCATGCGACCGAGGCGCTCGTGTTCGCCGAACTGGGGCGCTTCCTTGCGCCGATCGGGCTGCTCTCTACCGCGGTGGCGAACCGCTGGTTCCCCCATGTTGCCGAGGGCAAGGTCGCGCTGGCGCTGACCGCGCGCGAGCCCGAGCCGCTCCGCGTGCTCGATCCGGCGGGGTCGGGCGCGGTGCTGATGGGCGAGCCGGGCGGCCTGCGGCTGTTCGATCTGCCGGACGCCTTCACCGACCAGCGCGGCGCGCTGCACAAGACGCCGCACACGCCGACAATCGACCTGTCGACGCTGCAGAGCCGCCACGAATGGACGAGCTCGCTATGGACCGAGGACGACCCCGCCCCTCCCCTTCACCTGCAGCTTTTGAGCGCAGCCTACGCCGTCGGCTGCGCCGATGCGTCGCGCGATATGGCGGCCGATTACGCCAAGCTGCGCGAGCAGTTCGATCGCCCCATCGGCTGGTTTCAGGCATTGAAGCATATCTGTTCGGACATGGCGGTGCGCGCGGCGGCGGCGCGGTCGCAGCTCTATTATGCGGCCTGCGCGCTCGGCGAAAATGCTGCGGATGCGGCTTTCCATGTCGCCGCAGCAAAACGGCTCGCTGACCAGGCGGCGCTCGACAATGGTCGCGCCAATATCCAGGTCCATGGCGGCATCGGCATGACCGACGAAGCGGCGGCGCACCTGCCGCTGAAACGCGCGCATCTGCTCCAGTTCATTGCGCCCGCGGCGCGTGAAACCTTGCTGGCCTGATACGATGTCAGTCGTCGACGATGGCTTGGAACTCGCGTTCGAGCCATTGCCGCAGCCGCGGCTCGACGCGCCCTGCGAATTCGGCGAGCGGGAGCTGGTCGCGATAGGCGAAGAAGCCGAGCGAGACCATCATGAAGCGCGCCGCCTTCACATCGGCGCTCGCGCCGCCGAACCAGTGTTTGAGCGGCTCAAACACCCGGTCGCGGAGCAGTCTTTGAGCAATCGCGCGCGCCTCGCGATCCGACGCGGCGCTGAACATCATAGGCAGCGGGCTGACGCGGTCGTCCTCGTCGGCGAAGCGCGCGACGATCATCTTTCCGAACTGGTCCTTGGGCAGGTCGGTCATCAGCCGCGGGTCGAGCGCCGCGTCGAGCGCCGCCTCGAACAATTTGAGCTTGCCGCCGAAATAGCGGCTGACCAGCGACGGGTTCACCCCCGCCAGCGCGGTGATGTCGCGAACCCCCGCCTCGGCAAACCCCTTCGCGGCGAAGACTTGCTGCGCAGCAAAAAGAATTGCTGCGCGGGTGCGGTCGGCGTCGCGGGCCGGTGCTTCGATCGTCGTTTGCATAAACTCTCCCCGTTGACTCACTATGTAAACCATCGTTTACTTACGTCAATGGGAGAGACAAGATGACCGAGTCGCAGGCTGCGGAGCGCACGCCCGTCTATGAATTCGACTATATCGCCGACCCCGGCGTGCTCGCCGATTGCCACGATCGTTACTGGGAGCTGAAGGAGACCGCGCCGCCGGTGTTCTGGACCAGCGCGCATGGCGGCCACTGGGTGTGCAACACCGGCGCGACGGTGCAGCATGTGGTGCGGCATCCCGAGCTTTTCTCGAGCCGTTATCTGTCGATCCCGCCCAGCCCCGACCAGCCCAAGATGATCCCCGAGATGCTCGATCCGCCCGAGCATCGGCCGTATCGCCAGATGCTGCGCCCCTTTTTCGAATCCAAGGCGATCGAGCCGCTCGACGGGCGCATCGCGGCGTGGACCGACCAGTTGCTGGACGGCGTCGTGGACAAAGGCGAGTGCGATTTCGTCGAGGCGATCGGGTCGCGCCTGCCCGTCGCAGTGTTCATGGAATTGTTCGGCTTCCCGATGGAGAAGTTCGAGGAATTTCGCGGCCTCGTGACCGGCTTTTTCCATTCGCAGGCGAGCAACGAGAACCGCAACCAGCTCGCGCAGGCGATCGTCGGCAACCTCGCCGAATTGATCCAGCAGCGCATGGCCGAGCCAAAAGACGACATGATCTCCAAGATCATCGCGGGCGAAGTCGACGGGCGCAAGCTCACCTTCGAGGAGCTGATGTCGATCGGCTTCCTGATGTTCCTCGCCGGGCTCGACACGGTGACCAATGCGATGAGCTTCGGCATGCGCCACCTCGCGCACGACGAAACGCTCCGCCAGCGCGCGATCGACGATCCCGCGGTGATCCCGAACATGGTCGAGGAATTGCTGCGCCGCTACGCCTTTGTCGCCACGCCGCGCTATGTGACGCAGGATACCGAACTGGGCGGCGCACAGCTGCGCGCGGGCGACTGCATCCTCGCGCCGCTGCCGCTCGTCGGCTGGGACGAGACGCTGACCGAGGACCCGAAGACGGTTTCGGTCGAAAGGCAATTCTATCGCCACGCGGCGTTCGGATCGGGCATCCACACCTGCCTTGGCCTGCATCTCGCGCGCATGGAACTGATCATCTTCTACCGCGCCTGGTTCGGCCGCATCGGCCATTTCCGCCAGGTCACCAAGGGCGACGAGACGTGCCGCGGCGGCAGCGTGATGGCGCTCGAACATCTGCATCTGGCGTGGGACGCCTGAAAACTTTCATTGGGAGATAGAGACATGGCAAGCGCAGCACCCGCAGTGCATCTGCATCTGGGGCACGAACAACGGTCGAGCGGCAGCGGCGGCACGCACCCGCACCTCCACCCCGTCAGCCAGCAGACGCAGGCCGACATCCCGCTCGCGGGCGCGAAAGAGGTCGAGGAAGCGGTGGCCAAGGCCGTCGCGGTGCAGGAGAGCTGGCGCCGGACCGCGCCCGAGGTGCGGCGCGACATCTTGAACCGGCTCGCCGACCTGCTCGAAGCGAACAAGGCCGAGCTGGCCCGCATGGCCGCGCTCGACGGCGGCACGACGTTGATGGTCGGCGAGCGCGGGGTCGATACCGCGGTGGGCTGGACGCGCTATTATGCCGGCTGGTGCGACAAGATGTCGGGCGAGCTGATCTCGACCTTCGATACGCGCGGCGAGCTCAGCTACACCGTGCCCGAGCCGATCGGTATCGTCGGCATCATCATCACCTGGAACGGGCCGCTGATCTCGCTGGGCATGAAGGTTGCGGCGGCGCTGGCGGCAGGCAATTGCGTGATCTGCAAGCCCGCCGAAATCACCCCCTTCGCGCCCGAGATGTTCGCGCGGCTTTGCAAGGAGGCGGGGGTGCCCGACGGCGTGCTGTCGATCTTCCCGGGCACCGGCGAGGCGGGCGACGCGATCGTGCGGCACAAGAAGATCCGCAAGATCAGCTTCACCGGCGGGCCGATCACCGCGCGCAAGATCCTGACCGCCTGCGCGGAGGAGATCAAGCCGAGCGTCATGGAACTCGGTGGCAAGTCGGCGAGCCTCGTCTTCCCCGATTGCGACATTCAGGCCGCGGCCGAGCGCGCCGTCTTCTGGACCGTTGGCTGCCTGTCGGGACAGGGCTGCGCCCTTCCCACCCGCCAGCTGGTCCACGCCAGCGTCTATGACGATTTTGTCGCACGGCTCAAAGCGATCATCGGCCAGTTCAAGGTCGGCGATCCGATGGACCCCACGGTCGCGGTCGGGCCGGTGATCAACAAGGCGGCGGTCGACCGCATCCTCGGCATGTTCGAGCGCGCGAAAGCCGACGGCGCGGCGAAGTTCGAGCTGGGCGGCGGGCGCTGCGGCGGCGATCTCGCCGACGGCAATTTCATCGAGCCGACCTTGATCGTCGATGCCGATCCGGATCATGAGATCAGTCAGGTCGAAATTTTCGGCCCGGCGGTGGTGGTGATGAAATTCGAGACCGAGGAAGAGGCGATCGCGATCGCCAACAACAGCGAATATGGCCTCGCGGCGATGATCCAGTCGAACGATTTGCAGCGCGTGCACCGGATTTCCGAGCGGCTGAACGCCGGCGGCGTCTATGTCAACGGCGGCTTCCAGATCAATCCGTACACGCCGTTCGGCGGCATCGGCATCTCGGGCTTCGGCAAGGAAGGCGGCAAGGCGGGGATCGACGAATTCCTGCACTACAAAACCGTCACCATCGGCGTTGGCGCCCCGATCTTCCCGAAGCAGGAGGCCTGACCATGGCCGATTTCACCAACGACCAGTTCCGCCTCGACGGCAAGGTCGCGATCGTCACCGGCGCGGGCGGCCGCGGCAACAGCATCGGCCGCGCCTATGCGGTCGGCCTCGCCAATGCGGGAGCGAGCGTCGTCGTCGCCGACCTCAACAAGGAGGGCGCCGAGCGCGTCGCGGGCGAGATCGAGGCCGCAGGCGGCAAGGCGCTGGCGGTGCAGGTCGATATCGCCGACGAGGCTTCGGTCGCGGCGATGATGGAGGCGACCAACGCGGCGTTCGGCGGGCTCGACATTCTGGTGAACAATGCGGCGCTGATGGTCGAAGCCGTCGGCACGCCGGCGATCCAGACGAGCATCGCCGATTTCGACAAGCTGATGCGCGTCAACCTGACCGGGGCGCTGATCTGTTCGAAGGCGGCGGTGCCGCTATTCCAGGCGCGCGGCGGCGGCAAGATCGTCAACCAGCTATCGGCGGGCGGCTTTCCGGCGCAAACGACCTACGGGATCAGCAAGGTCGCGCTGCTCGGGCTGACGACGACGCTCGCGACCGAGCTGGGGCGGATGAACGTCAACGTCAATGCGATCGCGCCGGGGATGACGATGTCCGACGCGGGCAAGGCGCTGACCCCCGACGAAAGCCCCTTCGTGCAGGCCGCGATGGCGCGCGTGGTCAAGCAACCGCGCGGTGAGCCGCAGGATCTGGTGGGCGCGTTGCTGCTGCTGTGTTCGCCCGCGGGCGACTGGATCACCGGTCAGGCGCTGAACGTCGATGGCGGCTTCATCATGCGGAATTGATCTTCGGCACCAACATCCGCTTGTGCTGAGCTTGTCGAAGCACCGTTCTTGTTTTTGACGGTAGAAGAAAAGAACGGCCCTTCGACAAGCTCAGGGCGAACGGGATGGAGGTCTGTAAATATTTCAGGCCGTCCGCCGCAACTCGTGCTTCAGCACCTTGCCCGAGGCGTTGCGCGGCAATTCGGTGAAAAGGCTCAACCGCTCGGGCGTCTTCTGCTTCGCGATGCCCGCCGCGAAGAAATGATCCCGCACCGCGTCCAGCGTCAGCGTCGCGCCCGGCGCCAGCACGACGCAGGCGCGCACGACCTCACCCATGCGTTCGTCCTTGGCCGCGACCACCGCAACATCGGCGACCGCCGGATGGCTTAGCAGCACCGCCTCGACCTCCTTCGACGAGATATTCTCGCCACCGCGGATGATGATGTCCTTCTTGCGGTCGGTGATCAGGAGGTAGCCGCCTTCGTCGAGCCGGCCGATGTCGCCGGTGCGGTACCAGCCGCCGGGCAGGAAGGCCGCCTCGTTCAGCGACGCGTCGAGATAGCCCATGAACAACTCGGGGCCGCGAGTGCAGATTTCGCCGTCTTCGCCGGGCGGCACATCATTGCCGTCGTCGTCGACGAAGCGCATCTCCGAGCCGATAATCGCGCGGCCCTCGGTATGGAGCTGCTTGTCGAGCGGGTCGTCGACGACGCCCGAGGTAACGGTCGGATGCTCGCTCGATCCGTAGCAATGATAGACGGCTAGACCTTGCGCCTGACAGCGCTCGATCAGCGACGGCGGCACCGGCGCCGCACCAACGAGATATTGGCGGAGCGAGCTCAGGTCGTGGCCCTGCGCATCGGCGGCAGCGATCATGCCCGAGAGGTGGAAGGGCGTGCCCGACGAGGAGGTGATGCGGTGGCGATCGACCAGCTCGGCCGCGAGCGCCGCGTCCCACTGGTCCATCAACACCAGCGGCACGCCCTGCGTCAGAAAACGGTACATCGACAGCGCGCCCGCGACATGGCCCGGCGGCCAGGGCGAGATCACCGCGTCGTCGTCGCTGCCGGCACGCATCAGCCGCATCGTTTCCATCTCGGCGAGGAAGCCGTGCGCCGAGTGCATCACGCCCTTGGGGTCGGCTGTGGTGCCCGAGGTATAGACGAGCAGGGCTAGGTCGGTTGCGTCGACCGGCACGGCGTCGGCGATCGGGCCCTCGGCTTCGAGCGCGGCGAAATCGGGGCCGGTCGCGATATGGCGTTCGAGTGAGGGAAGGTCGCCGCAATCGGCCACGACCTCGGCATAGTCGACATTCCGGAACCGGTCCGGCGTAAAAAGCCATTTCGCCTTCGACTGGCGCAGGATGAAGCCGAGCTCCTTGGCGCCATAGATGGTGACGATAGGCAGCAGCACCGCGCCCGCCTGCGCCGCGGCGACCGCGACGACGAGCCATTCGCGCCAATTGGGGAGCATGCAGGCGACGATATCGCCGCGCGCGATGCCTTGCGCGGTCATGCGCGTGCCCATGCGGCGCCCCGCCGCAACGACTTCTCCGAGCGTGGTTTCGACCGCGTTGCTGTCCGACGCGACGGTCAGGCCGGCGTGCGGTGCGCGCGCCGCCGCGGCGATCATCGCTTCGGCGAAATTCATCCGTGCAGGGAGTCGACGGTCCGCTCGCCCTCGCCGCGCGCCGCCCAGGTCTCGTTGGCGTTGCGAAGGTGCAGGCGCCAGTGCGACACCGCGCCTTCGACGTCACCTGCCTCGATCAGCGTTACCAGCTTCTCGAAGGATTTGAAGCCGGCGCGCAGGCTCTTATACTTATCCTCGGTCGTGCGTGGATGGCGCCGCTGATAGTCGTTCTGGTGATGGCGGCCGAGGTTGAGCAGCATCCGGTTCATGAAACTCAGCGTCTTGTTCCCGGTCGCCTCGACCAATGTCTGGTGAAAAGGCGATACATTGTCGACGAACTCGGCATAGGCTTCGGCCTTCAGCATCGCGTCGAGGTCGGCCAGCACCTGCTTGAGCTTGGCAAAGCCCGGCGTCTGCCCCTTGGCGGTCGCCAGCCAGCGCACGACGGTGGGCTCGATCGCGAGGCGCGCCGCATAGAGGTCGGCGATCGTCGTCCCCTGCGCCTCGAGCACATAGCCCGCGTAGCGCGAGACGAGTTCGGTCGAGGGCTGGTGCACGCGCGCGCCGCTGCGCGAGCCGCGCACAACGCTGATCAGATTTTCGGCCTCGAGAATACGAAACGCCTCGCGCAGCGTCGGGCGCGAGATGCCGAGCGTGGTCATCAGTGTGCCCTCGGGAGGCAGCGAGTCGCCTTCGGTCAGTTCGCCGCGGATGATCTGCGCCCGAATCTGGTCGGCGACCAGTTCCGACGTCTTCGGCACCCGGATGCGCGCGCTGCCATTTTCCATATTCACCAATCCTGCCCCTGCTCCGGCCACTCTATAATTGACCGTTACTCAAGCCGCGTCTGTAGGGCTTTTGTCGGGGGGCCGCAATGTCGCAGCCATTTCCTCGGTTTAGGCCCCAAATGCCAGTCCTTCGTTGAGCGTCCATTTGCCGTCGCGCCCGCGCACCCAGCCCGAAGCGCCCCAGGTGCCGCCGTCGACGGGCAGCAGCACGCCAGTGATATAGCTCGCCATCGCGCTCGACAGAAAGACCGCGGCGTCGCCGCATTCCATATCGATCCCTTCGCGGCCGAGCGGGATCAGGCGGTTCATCGCGTCGATCGTTTCGGGGCTGTGTTTTTTCCAGGTCGCAGGATCCACCGGGCCGGCGCGATTGCCCTGGTTGCCGGGGGTGACCGTGTGATCGGGGGCGATGCAGTTGACGCGGATGCCATGCTCCGAAAGCTCGACCGCCATCGATTTGGTGAAGCTGAGCATGCCCGCCTTGCACGCGGAGTAGACGGCGAAATTGGGCGCGGCACGGCTCGCCTCGATGCTCGCGACATTGACGATCGAGCCGCCGCGATTTCCGGCGATCATATGCCGCGCGGCGGCTTGGGTCGCGATCAGCATCGACATCAGGTTCATGTCGATATGCTTACGCATGCTGCGCTCGCTCTGCTCGAGAAAGGGGCGCGCCGAGACGCCGCCGGCATTGTTGGCGAGGATGTCGAGGCGGCCATATTCGGCGGCAGCGGTGTCGATCGCGGCGCGGAGGGCATCGCTGTCCATGACGTCGCCTTGGATCGCGAGCGCTTTGCGCCCAGTCGCATTCACCCGGTCCGCGACTTCCTCGGCGCGTTCGGGAAAGATGTCGTATATCGCGACATCGGCGCCCGCTTCGGCAAGCCGGATCGCGATGGCACGGCCGATGCCACCCCCGCCGCCGGTGACGAAGGCCGCCTGCCCGTCGAGGCGAATCCGGTCAGTCATCGAGGGCGATCCCGATGACCGCGCCGGTGACATAAGCGGCATAGTCGCTCGCGAGATAGGCCGCGAGATTGCCGAGCGTGTCGCCGGTCTCGCTCGTCAGGATGGCGTTCACGCGGATACCGTCACGCGCCCATTCGACGCCCAAGGTCTTCGTGAGGTTGCCGAGCGCGCCCGCGGCGGCCGCCTGATCGGCGCCGAGCGCCTGTTCGGGGGCACCGACGAAGAGCACCGCCCCGCCCTGTCCGCGCGCGCGGCACGCAGCGGCAAAATCCTTGGCGCCGAGGAAACGGCGGTCGAGACCGGCATCGAGACTGGCGCGCCATTCGGTGTGGGTGAGTTCGTGGGCGGGCTTAACCTCGGACGGCGGGGCGACATGAACCCAGATATCGGCCTCGCCCTCGACGAGCATGGCGCCCGCCGCTTCGAGTGCCGCCGCGATCGCCGGACCGTCGCCCTCGATCGCCACGCGTTTGCCCGCCAGCCAGCCGTTCATTTCCATCCCCAGGGTCCATCCACCCGTTCGCGCGGCGGGACATAGTCGGGCATCATCAGCGAACGGCGCAGGCTCTCGCCGCCGTCCTGCACGATCACCTGCCCGGTCATGGCGCCGAACAGCGGGGTGCAGGTCATCGCCGAGAGCCAGCCGAATTCCCAGATGCTGCCGGTGCGGCCCGCGGGGATCATCGCCTGCAAGGGCTCGACGCCTTCTTCGCGGCGGCCCGAGACCGAGCCTTCGTGCGGGAAGAAACCCGCAGCGATCGCGTTGACGCGGACGCCGTGCGGCGCCCAGTCGGCCGCCATCTTGCGTGTCATCGTCGCCTGCGCGGTCTTGGCGGCGGCGCTGTGCGCGTCGCCGGGAAAGCCGGTCCAGATATATTGCGCGCTGTTGTTGATGATTGCTCCGCCCTTGCCGGCAGCGATGCGGCGCCGGGCATATTCGGTCGAGCAGAGGAAGGTGCCGTCGATCGCGATGCGCGTCACGGCGTTCCAGGCGTTGGGCGAGATATCCTCGGCCAGCACCGGGAAATTGGCGCCGGCATTGTTGGCGAGCAGGCCGATAGGGCCGAGCGCCGCTTCCGCCTCGTCGAAGGCGGCGGTGACGGCTTCGGGGAGCCGCACGTCGCAGCTGATCGCATGGGTGCGCACGCCGAGCGCCGCGATCTGCGCCGCGCCTTCCTGCGCGCGCTCGAGGCTGCGGCCCATGACCGCGACGTCGGCGCCGCCCTGCGCAAAGGCCTTGGCCATGGCGAGCCCCATGCCCGAGCCGCCGCCGGTGACGAGCACCACCTGCCCCGCGAAGATGTCCGCCGGATAGGGCGGCGCGTCGAACGGCGGCGGCGTCGCCACGATATGATGGGCTGGTACTGGCATCGTCTCTCCCTGTGCGCAGGGTTGCGCCCGGACCCGGCGCGTGTCAAGACATGACTAACTAGGTTATATAGGAGAGGCGCTTTGGAGATCGTTGCGGAGGACCTCGCCTTTCCCGAGGGGCCGGTGGTGATGGCCGACGGATCGGTGATTGTCGTCGAACTCGCCGGCGGGCGTATCACGCGCTGCTGGAACGGGCGCAAGGAGACGGTCTGCGAGATCGGCGGCGGGCCGAACGGCGCGGCGATCGGCCCCGACGGCGCGCTCTATGTTTGCAACAACGGCGGGCTCGACCTCGCCAAATTCCAGAATGCGCGCGGGCCGGGGCACGAGGGGCGGATCGAGCGCGTCGATCTGGCGACCGGGCGGTTCGAGCGGCTGTACGACGCGTGCGACGGCGTGGCGCTCGAGGCCCCGAACGACATCGTCTTCGACGCCGACGGCCTGATGTGGTTCACCGACCTGGGCAAGAGCCACGACGGCATCCGCACCGCGAGCGGATTGTTCGCGGCGGCGCCCGACGGATCGGCGATGACCGCGATCAACCGCCACGCGATCTCGTACAATGGCGTCGGCCTGTCGCCCGACGGGCGGCATGTCTATGTCGCTGACACGCATCAGGCGCGGCTGTGGCGATACGACCGGCGCGTCGAGGAACAGAAGCCGGCGTGGGTCGCGACCGCGCCGGGCGCCGTAGGCTTCGATAGCCTAGCAGTGACCGCGGCGGGGAATATATGCGTCGCGACGCTCTACGAAGGCGGCATCTCGACGATCACGCGCGCGGGCACGGTGACCAAGTTCGAAATCCCGGGCGAGCGCTATGTCACGAATATCGCCTTTGGCGGCGCGGACATGCGCGACGCGTGGATCACCCTGTCGACGACGGGCCGGCTGGTGAAGACGCGCTGGGACGAGCCCGGACTGGAGCTTCACTATAATGGCTGACCTGGCACACGACCGCGACGCGATCCGCGACCTGCTCGCGCGCTATACCTACAATGGCGACCGCGGGCGCCTTGCCGAGATGACCGCCTGTTTCGCCGCGGACGGCATACTCGAATATCTGGGCAAGGCGCCGCAAGGGCCGACGGCGATCGCGGCGGCGCTGTCGTCTGGCACGCGCGATGCACGGCTGACCTTCATCCGCCACCATATCACCAACCCGCTGATCGCGGTCGACGGCGATTCTGCCACCGCGCGCAGCTATTTCACCGTGCACAGCAATTTCGGACCCGACCATAGCGGGACCTATGACGACCGGCTGGTGCGCACTGCAGAAGGCTGGCGCTTTGCGCACCGCCGGGTGCGGATCGACTGGCAGGCGGAAGGCTCGCTGTTCGAGAGAATGACGTCGCGCTGATCAATATTGACACTAAAGTGTCAATTGGACATCAAAGTGCCATGTCCGAGCGCTTCCCCGATTTCGAACGATTCGCCGACGAGGTTGCGCGCCTCCGCGGACGCATGCGCGCGCTGTTCGCCGAGACGCGCGCGGAAAGCGGGCTTCCCGAGATGGAGCTGATGGTGCTGACCGCGGTGGTCAATGCCGCCACGCCGCCGACCGTCGCGCAGATCGGGCGCAGCCTGGGGCATCCGCGGCAGGTGGTGCAACGCGCGGCAAACCGGCTGGCCGAACTGAAGCTGGTCGAATTGACCGACAATCCCGAACACAAGCGCGCGTCGCTGATCGTCGCGACCAAAGCCGGCCATGCGCTGAAGGCGGCAGATCACAAGCGGGCGCAGGCCGTGACGAAAGCGGTGCTGGCGCGGATCGACAGCAAGGATTTCGCGAAAGCCGCGAAACGGATGCACGCCATCCGCACCGAAATCGAAGCCTATTTGCGGGAGCGCGAAGGATGAGCGACGATGTGGCAGCCTTGGCGAACCGCGATCGGCTGACGGCGTGGCTCGACGCCCATATTCCGGCACTCGGCGACGGCCCGCTGGCGATCGCGAAAATCCACGGCGGCACATCGAACGTCATCCTGTCGCTGAACCGCGGCCGCCAGACGCTGATCCTGCGCCGCCCGCCGGCGGTGCCGCCGCCGGGCAGCGAGAAGAGCGTGCTGCGCGAGGCGCGGGTGCTCACCGCGCTCAATGGCACCGACGTGCCGCACCCCGTCTGCCACGGCAGCTGCGCCGACGCGCAAGTCATCGGCGCGCCCTTCTACGTCATGGAATTGGTCGCGGGCTGGCCCGCCGACCTCAGCGACGGCAAGATCCACGACCGGCCACCCTTCGACAAACCGCCGCATGCGCGCGAAGTGCCCTTCGCGATGGTCGACGGGCTGATCGCGCTCGCCAATGTCGACTATAAGGCGGTGGGGCTGGAGGATTTCGGGCGGCCCGACAATTTCCTCGAGCGCCAGGTCGATCGCTGGGAAGGCCAGATCCGGAGCTACAAGCAGCTTTATGATTTCGAGTGGCGCGAGCTGCCCGGCTATGCGCTGGCGCGCGACTGGCTGCGCGCGAACCGGCCCAGTGATTTCCGTCCCGGCATCATCCATGGCGATGTCGGCACGCCCAACGCGCTCTTCGCCTTCGACCCGCCGTGCCGCCTCACCGCGCTGATCGACTGGGAGCTGTCGACGATCGCCGACCCGCTGCTCGACGTCGCCTGGTTCTGCAACGGCATCCGCGACGAACGCTTCCCGGGGCATATTCCCGAAAAATCGCTCTACAATGTCATGGACTGGCCGACGCGGCAGGAATTGATGGCGCATTATGCCGCGGGCACCGGTCGCGACATGGCGAGCTTCGACTATTATCTCATCCTCGCGATGTTCAAGGGCGGCTGCATCCTTGAGTACAAGGTCGCGCAGGCTGCAAAGGGTATCTTGAGCGCCGAGACCGGGCGCTTTTTCGACCGGCTGGTGCGCGGCAATTTCGCTGAGGCCGAGAAATTGATCCGGCTGATCGGGTGATCTTCCCTTTCCGTCATCCCGGCGAAGGCCGGGATCTCGACGGCGATGGGAGACAGATAGGGAGAGATCCCGGCCTTCGCCGGGATGACGAGGAGCAGACATGATCGATTTCCGCATCGAACCCGAGTTGCAGGCCAAACTCGACTGGATGGCGAAGTTCGTCCGCGAGGAGTGCGAGCCGATGGACCTGCTCTTCCCCGGGCATGGCGCGCCCTATGACGTCGCAAACAAGGAATCGCGGGCGTATATGGCGCCGCTGCAGGCGCAGGTGAAGGCGCAGGAACTGTGGGGCTGCCACCTCGACAAGGAGCTCGGCGGACCGGGCTATGGCCAGCTGACCCTCGCGCTGATGAACGAAATCCTTGGACGCAGCTATTGGGCGCCGACCGTGTTCGGCACCGCCGCGCCCGACACGGGTAACAGCGAAATCCTCGCGATGTTCGGGACCGAGGCGCAGAAGGCCCAATATCTGCAGCCTCTGATGGACGGGACGATCGTATCGACCTTCTCGATGACCGAGCCGCAGGCGGGCGCCGACCCCAAGGAATTCACCTGCCGCGCATGGCGCGACGGCGACGCGTGGGTGATCGAGGGCGAGAAATGGTTCTCGTCGAACGCGCGCTATGCCGCGTTCCTCATTGTGATGGTGGTGACCAATCCCGAGAACCCGCCGCACGGGCGGATGTCGATGCTGATCGTGCCTACCGACACCCCGGGGGTCGAATTCGTCCGCCACTCGCAGACGATGGGCGACAGCAAGGGCGAGAACGACGGCACCCACGCCTATATCCGCTACAACAAGGTGCGCGTGCCCCTGGACGCGATGCTCGGCGGACCCGGCGAGGGCTTCAAGGTTGCGCAGGCGCGGCTCGGCGGCGGGCGCGTGCACCATGCGATGCGCACCGTCGGCAAATGCCAGCGCGCGATCGACATGATGCTCGAACGCGCGGTGTCGCGCCGCACGCAGGGCAAACAGCTCAGCGAGCATCAGTTCGTGCAGGGGGCGATCGCCGATTCGATCATCGAGCTCGAACAGTTCCGCCTGCTCGTGCTCAAGACTGCGTGGATCATCGACAACGAGCCGCACGGGGCCGCGCGCACTTATATCGCGATGTGCAAGGTGCAGATGGCGAAGGTCTATCACGACATCGTCCAGCGCGCGATCCAGCTGCACGGCAGCCTCGGCATGACGCTCGAACTGCCGCTCGCCGACATGTGGATGGGGTTGCCCGCAATGGCGCTGGCCGACGGGCCGACCGAAGTGCACAAGATACAGGTCGCGAAAGCCTATCTCAAAAATGCGACGCCCGCGCCGGGGCTGTTCCCGAGCGAGCATATCCCGACCCGGCTCGTCGCGATCAAAGAGAGGAACGCCGCATGACCCCCGATCCGCTGTTCGATTTCACCGGCAAGGTGGCGCTCGTCACCGGTGGCTCGCGCGGGCTCGGCTATCGCATGGTGAAAGCGCTCGCCGAGCGCGGTGCCGATGTGATCATTGCCAGCCGCAAGCTGGAGAATTGCGAGAGCGTGGCGGAGGAATGCCGCGCGCTCGGGCGCAAGGCGATGGCCTATGGCGTGCATTGCGGGCGCTGGGCCGAGATCGACGGGCTGATCGAGGCGGCTTATGCGGAGTTCGGACGCGTCGACATCCTGATCAACAACGCCGGCATGTCGCCCGCCTGCCCCAGCCACGAGATGCCCGAAAACCTGTTCGATTCGGTGCTCAATCTGAACTTCAAGGGGCCGTTTCGCCTCGCGAGCCAGGTCGCGCACCGGATGAGCGAAGGCGATGGAGGGTGCATCATCAACATCAGCTCGTCGGGGGCATTGATGGCGTTGCCGATGGTGATTCCCTATGGATCGGCGAAAGCGGCGCTCAACGCGATGAGCGTGTCGCTGAGCCGCGAATATGCGCCCAAGGTGCGCGTGAACACGATCAGTCCGGGGCCGTTCCTGACCGACATCGCCGAAGCATGGGACCCGAAGAAGCGCGAGACGCAGCCGGTGGCGCTCGGGCGCCCGGGGCGGCCTGAGGAGATCGTGACCGCCGCGCTGATGCTGGCGAGTCCGGCGTCGTCCTACACCACCGGCGCGCTGGTCCGCGTCGATGGCGGACAGCAATAGCTCAGGTGCGGAAACCCGCCAGCCTTTGGTCGAGGATCGCCTCGGCCTCCGAAATGATCCGGTCGATCAGTTCCTGACAGGTCGGGATATCGTGGATCAGTCCCTGGATCATGCCCGCCCAGAAGACGCCCTTGCTGAGGTCACCGGTCTGGAGCAGTTCGCGGCCCGCGGTGCCCGCGACCAGTTCCTGCACGTCACCGAACTTGGCGTCGGGCAGCGCGAGACGGCGAACGACTTCCTCGCTGACCGGACTCTTGCCGACGCGCGCGGTGTTCTTGAAGTTGCGGAAGATCAGAAAGCTGCCGCGCTCGTCATTGTCGAGATAAGCCTGCTTCACATTATCGTGGACCGGCGCTTCCTTCGTGGCGCAGAAGCGCGTGCCCATGTTGATGCCCTCGGCGCCGAGGCTGAGCGCCGCGACCAGCCCGCGGCCGTCGCCGAAGCCGCCCGAGGCGAGCATCGGAATCCTGACCTTGTCGGCCGCCGCCGGGATCAGGATCAGGCCGGGGATATCGTCCTCGCCGGGGTGCCCCGCGCATTCGAAACCGTCGATCGAGATGATGTCGCAGCCGGCCTTTTCGGCCGAGAGCGCGTGGCGCACTGCGGTGCATTTGTGGAGGATAGTCACCCCATGCGGCTTCACCCGCGCCCAAATCTCGCGCACCGCCGGCGTGCCCGCGGTTTCCATGATCTTGACCCCACTCTCGACCACAGCGTCGGCATAGGCGTTGTAATCGGGCGCGTTGATCGTCGGAAAGACCGTCAGATTGACCCCGAACGGCCTGTCGGTCATCGACCGGCAGCGCTCGATTTCGTCGCGCAGCGCCTGCGGGCTCGGCCGGGTCAATGCGGTGATGATGCCGAGGCCGCCGGCGTTCGATACCGCGCTCGCCATATCGGCGGTGCCCACCGCCTGCATTCCGCCCTGGACAATCGGATGCTCGATGCCCAGCATTTCGGTGATCCGCGTCTTGAAACCCATCTGCCCATCCTCCAATACTTATATAACTTGGTTATACTTCTAGGCATGCAAAAACAAGAGGTGTCCGATGACCGCTCCCCTGCTTCGCGCCGTTCGCGCAGACGAACTGGGTCCGCCCGAAAACTATGTCCTCGTCGAGCATGATCCGGGTCCGCCGTCGCCCACTCAAGTGAGGATTTCTATCAGGGCGGCGGGGATCAGCTTCGTCGATGTGCTCACCGCGGGCGGCGGCTATCAGGTGAAGCCGCCGGTGCCCTTCATTCCGGGCAGCGAATGCGCGGGGGTGGTCGAGGCGGTCGGGACCGAGGTTTCGGGATTGAAGGTCGGCGACAAGGTCATCGCGAGCGGCTGGGGCGGCATGTTCGCCGAGGCGGCGAACCTGCCCGCGCGCGTCGTGCGCCGGATGCCCGAAGCGCTGTCGTTCGAGGAAGCGGCGGTGTTCCCGGTGAGCTATGCGACGGCGTGGCACGCACTGGTCGATCGCGGGCAGCTGAAGGCGGGTGAGACACTGCTGGTGCTCGGCGCGGGCGGGGCGACGGGTTATGCGGCGGTGCAGATCGGCAAGCTGCTCGGCGCGCGGGTGATCGGTTCGGCGTCGGACGAGGCCAAGCGCACGCTGGCGGTCGCGGGCGGCGCCGATGCGGTGGTCGATGCGCGCGGCGACGACTGGCGCGAGGCGGTGAAAGCGGCGAACGATGGCAAGGGTGTCGACGTCGTCTTCGATCCCGTCGGCGGCGACGCGACCGATCCGGCGTTTCGCTCGCTGGCGTGGAACGGGCGGCATCTCGTGATCGGCTTTCCGGCCGGGATGACCGCACTCAAGACCAATCTGCCGCTCTTGAAGGGTGCGAGCCTGATCGGCGTCGATGTGCGGCAGTTCGGGATTTTCGAGCCCGAGAAGAGCGAAGCCAACCGCGACCACGTGTTCGCGCTGGCGGGCGAAGGGAAGCTGCGGCCAGCGGTGGCGCGGACCTATCCGTTGGAAGAATTTCGCGCGGCGATGACCGATGCGGCGGCGGGTAAAAGCGCGGGCAGGATCGTGCTGGTGATCGGCTAGGCCCAGCCGGCTTCGATTGCGGTCAGGCGGGCACGCCAGTCGGGTCCGGGCGGCAACGCCTCGAACTCGGCCTTCAGCCGCGCCACCAGCGCCGCCACCGGCTCGACCGCGTCGATCAGCCCGACGCTCTGCCCCGCGCTCCAGATATCGCGCCAGGGCATCACGCCCTCGGGCATCGGCGAGCGGACATTGGGCAATGCTTTCGCGTCAAGCCCGACCGCCTCGATCGACTGGCGCATCCAGTGCGCGGGCACGCCGTTCATCGCCGCCGAGGCGACGATATCGTCGGCGCCCACTGTCGGAATCATCGTCCGATGCCCCTCGACCACGCCGCTTTCGGGCGTGGCGATGAAACGCGTGCCCATGCAGGCGATATCGCCGCCGAGCGCCAGCGCCGCCGCGATGCCATGCGCGTCGGCGATACCGCCGGCGACGATCAGCAGCCCGCCAAACATCCCCCGCACCGCGGGAACGAAGGCCATGGGGGTCAGGAACCCCGTATGCCCGCCCGCCCCGGCGCAGGTCAGCATCAGCCCGTCGGCGCCCGCCGCGATCGCCTTTTCGGCGTGCTTCATCGTGGTGACGTCGTGGACGACGCGCCCGCCCCAGCCATGGACGCGCTCGACCAGCGCCGACGGATCGCCGAGGCTCGAAAGGACGAGCGGGACGCGGTAGCGTTCGAGCAGCGCGAGCCGGTCGGCACCCGCGGGGTCGCTGCCCCAGCGCGCGGGCATGTTGACGATCGGCGGCGCCCCGCCCGTGTCGGCGAGAGCCGTCAAATAATCCTCGAACAGTTCGAAGGGGGTGATCGTCCCGCCCTGCCAGCCGCCGATCACGCCAGCGTGGCAGCAGGCGGTCGCGAGCGGCACCGACGAGGCAAAGCTCATCGGCGCGCACATCAGGGGAAGCGTCAGCCGGTCGAACATCGCGGTCAGGCGGTCGCCTTCAACGCGTCCAGCACGCGAACGAAATGGACGGGGTTCCACACATCCTGATCCTCGCCCCATCCGATGCCGCCGTCAATGTCCCAGCGCATCAGCTGGTTCACGCCGTACCCCGCCTCGCTCATCGTGCTGACGGTGAAGCCTTCGCTCTTCATCTCGCGGCCATGCTCGTCGACGAGTTCGACCTGCATATGCGTGCTCCAGCCGGTCTGCGGGCTACGGAAGACGCGCATGCGTGACTTGGCCGCGTCGAGGCTGCCGAATTGGCCATCGCGGCGGATCCAGCCGGCGTTCATCGGCGACCAGCCGTCGGCGTCGCCGTCCTGCACGCGTGCGAAGCCGAGAAAGCCTGTGCCGTCGCGGCGGTGGCCGAAGATATATTGGATGCGCCCGCGGCCGCGCTCGCGCTCGATCTCGCGCCAGCGCGCGCCGCCGGGGTGCTTCACGCGCTCCATGTCATTGGCATAGACTTTGGGGCTCGCCGCATAGGGGCCGCCGCGCGGCCCCCAGGTGCGGTCGCGCACGCCGATGCCGTCGATGCGGATGCGTTCGCCGCGCAAAGTCATCAAGCCCTCGACATGGCCGAGCTGATCGTAATGCGGGGTCGCCATAAAGGGGGGCTTGCCCGGCGGGAAGCGGTGCGGTTGGTGGAGGCCGGTGTGGGTGAAGTCGAGCGCGAAACCCCGCGACGGATCCTCATATTGCAGGTGATATTTCATGCCCGGCTCGAGCATCTTGAGGCTGTAGCCGCCGCCGTTCCTGTCGCCGGGAAAAATGATGTCGGTCAGGTCGGGCGCGTCGGGCATCGGCGCTTCCTCGACCTTGCGGTAATAGGCCATGCGCGCCTGGTCATAGCCCTCATCGTCCCATGCGAAGATGCGCCAGGTGATCGCCTTACGGTTCGGATAATAGGGCGCGTGGATCCAGCAGCCGATCTTGCGTTCGGGGATGTTGAACGACCACCAATTGGTCTCGGTCTCGTAAGGATCGTCGGAGAGTTGGTGGTAGCGATCATCCTCGGGTTTGAAAGCGAGGTCTTCGGTCATGCGATACTCTCCAGTTCGTCGAGCGCGGCGGTGAACAGCGCGGCGATGCGGGCGACGTCGGCGACCTTCGCGGCATCGGCGATCACGCCCATGTCGAGATAGTCGCCGCTTCGCCGCGAAGTGATGTTGAGGAAACGGCCCGAGCCGATGATCGGCACCGGATAATTGTGGCGCTGGGCAAAGCCCGCGTAGCTGCGCGGTTCGGCGGGGCCGGGGACGTTCGACAGCGTCAGGTTGCCGGGGATCAGGCGCTTGCCGCCCGCAAGGCGATCGGCGAAGGCAGCGCGGCGGTCGCGCGCGCCATAAGGCTTTTCGGCGGCGTCGAGAAGGGCTTCGTCGTGCGGCGTGCGGCGCATCTCGGCCGCCATCGACGCCTGGATCGCGCGCAGCCGCTCGACGGGGTCGGCGAGATGCGTCGCGAGATGCGGGTGGAGCGCGACGATGCGGTTGCCGAAATCGCCATGTTCGGGGCGGCGGTACGAGCGCGCCGAATTGACGACGAGCGGCGCGTCGGGAAGGTCGCCGGTCTCGAGCAGATAGTTGCGCAGCGCGGTGCTCGCGAGCGCGAGGAAAATGTCGTTGATCGTCGCATCGAGTGCCTTGCCCACCGCCTTCACCCGCGCGAGCGGCAGGCTGATCGTCGCATAGCGGCGTTCGGCCGAGGTCGGCCCCGAGAGCGCGAAATCGGGAGTCGGTTCGCGGTCGCCCTTATGCGCTTCGAGCGCGCCGAGCGCTTCCTTGCGGCGTGTCGACTGCTCGGCGCGGAGGTCGGCTTCGGCTGCGAAACGCGCATCGGCCTTTTCGCGCCACTTCTCGGGCTCGGGCAGCCGCGCGTCGGCGAAGCGCGCGGTCACGGGCGGCGCGGCGTCGCTGAGCAGGCGCATCACCGTCTGGAACCCGATGCCGTCGGCGACGCTGTGGTGCATCTTCAGGTAAAGCGCGCTGCCGCCCTCGGTGAGCCGCTCGAAGACATGCACGGCGAAGGGCGGGCCCGACAGGTTGAGGCGGCGCATGTTGAGCCTCGCGACCGCGGCGTAGAGATCGGCTTCGACCCACGCGCCTTCATGCGGTTCGACCGCGATCAAGGTTTCGAGGTCGGCATTGGCGATATCGGCCCAGACGTCGCTGTCATAACCGTCGGGCGCCTCGTGCAGCCGCACGAGCAGCGGCGTCGCGGGGAGCCGGTCGGCGAACTGGCGGCGGAGCGAAGCGGCGAGTTCGGCGTGCCGATCCTCGGGCACGTCGAGCAGGATGAGCGCACCGACGTGCATCGGCGACGCATCGGTCTCTGACAGGATCATGAAATGATCGTCGGGGCGCAGGCGGCGGACGCCCGGCGCGAGCCGCAACGGGTCGGCTGCGTTCACCGCCTACCAGCCGGCCAATGTTGCGGCGCGGGCGCGGTGCTCGGCGGGGCTGCCGAGCCAGGCGCGGTCGGCCATCGCGCGGCGGAACCAGTAGTTGAGGCCATATTCCCACGTATAGCCGATGCCGCCATGCGCGGCGACGGCGGCGCGGGTGGTCTGGATATAGGTGTCGCACAGATGCGCCTTCGCCATCGCCGCGGCGCGCGGGGCGTCGGGAAGCTCGGCGTCCCAGGCATAGGCGGCGTACCAGACCAGCGCGCGCGCGGGCTCGACGGCGAGCGCCATATGCGCGAGCTGGTGCTTGAGCGCCTGGAAGCGTCCGATCGGCTGGCCGAACTGCTCGCGCTCCTTGGCGTAGGCGACGCTCATGTCGGTGACCTTCTGCGCGCCGCCGAGCGCGTCGGCGGCGACGAGGACGAGCGCGGCGTCGGCGAGGCGCGCGGTCATCGGGTCGGTGGCGGCGAAGAGGGTTTCGCCGGCATCGTCGGGAGTGGAGACCTTGGACATCGGGCGGGTTCGGTCGGCGGCCTTCACGGGTTCGATGGTGACGTCGGCGGCAGGGACGAGGCGGACGCCCTTCGCGCGGTCGACGATCAGGAACAGGTCGGCGGCGCGTGCGCTGGGGGCATAGTCGCTGCCGCCGTGGAGCAGCGTCGCGACCTGCGCGCCGCTTGCCAGCGCCTCGGCATCGCCCTTGCCACTCGCGACCACCGCCGCGACCGCCAGCAATTGCCCGATTAGCGGCCCCGCGGCGGCTGCCTCGCCCGCGACCTCGCACACGAGCGCGGCATCTAGCAGCCCCATGCCGCTATCGGGTGCCAGCATCCCGCCGAGGCCGAGCGCCATCAGCGCATGCCAGCTGGCGCGGTCGAAATCTTCGTCGCCGTCGGCGAAGGCGTGGATACGCTCGATCGGCCAGCTGTCGGCGAGGGTGCCGCGCACCGCATCCTGGATCGCCTTCTGCTCTTCGGTCAGATGGAAATGCACCTCAGCGCTCCCCGCTCATCGCAAGGTCGCGCGGCAGGCCGAGGCCGCGTTCGCCGATGATGTTGCGCTGGATGTTCGACGCGCCGCCGGCGATCGAATTGCCGAGGCTGCCCATGATCTGGTCGAGCCATTTTTCGGGCCCGCGCGGCCCGCGATTGCTGCGCCCGCCCGCGCCCGCGGGCTCGAGGAAGCCATGCTCGCCGATCAGTTCCTGCGCGAGCAACGCCATTTCGTGGCCGATTTCGGTGAGCAGCAATTTCATCATCAGCGCGACCGGACCGGGGTCCTCGCCTGCGGCGGCGCAGCTGAAGATACGATAGCTCGAATAGCGGTGCGACAGGACCGAGCCCTCGATCTGCGTCAGCTTGTCGCGGACGATCGGGTCGTCGATGCGGCCGACCTCCTTGGCAAGATCGACCAGCTTGGCGAACTGCTTGCCGAGCCCGTCGGCACCGCCGATGCTTGCGCGTTCGTGCTTGAGCGTCGTGCGGCTGACGGTCCAGCCCTGCCCGCGCTCGCCGACCTGCCAGCTCACCGGCGTTTCGGCGTTGTCGAAGAAGAATTCGCAGAAGGTGTGGTCGCCCTCCTCGCCGGTCATCTGGCGGATCGGGCGGCGGGTGACGCCGGGCTGGTCGAGGTCGATCAGCAGATAGGTGATGCCGTCGTGCTTGGGCGCGTCGGGTTCGGTGCGCACGAGCATGAACATGTGGGTCGATTGCATGCCCTGCGAGGTCCAGATCTTCTGGCCGTTGATGATCCATTTTTTGCCATCGGCGGAGAGTTCGCCCTTGGTGCGCACGCTCGCGAGGTCGCTGCCCGATCCCGGCTCCGAATAGCCCTGCCCCCAGATATAGTCGCCCTCGACGGTCTTGCGGATGAAAAGCTCTTTCTGCTCTTCGGTCCCCTTTTCGAGCAGGGTGGGCACGGTCATGTTCATGCCGTTGCCGCCGACCTCCATCGGCGCGCGCGCGCGGGCGAATTCCTCGCGGATCACCTGCGCCTTGATGACATCGACGGGCTGCTCGGAGCCGCCATAGATTTTCGGGATCGCGCGATAGAGATAGCCCTCGCCGGTCGCGAGCGCGCGGAAGGTGCGGATGAAGGCTTTCAGCTCGGCGCCGCGCGTGTCCGAGGGCGGCGGCCAGTGTAGCGACAGGAAGGCGCGGACTTCCGCGCGAAAGGCTTCGGCGGCCGCGCCATAGCTCAGGTCCATCGCTCGCTCTCCCTAAACGTCGGCGAATCTATGCTTGAGTTATATAACTACGTCAACCATGTTGTGCGGCGAGCAATGCATGATAAGGGGCGCCGATGACCGATAGCACCGATCCCATCCCGCATTATTTCGTCTCCACCGCCGAGGGTTTCGACCCGACGGGCCTGTCGCGCAACCCCTGGTTCGCCGATGCGGTCGCGGGCGGGCCGGTTTCGGCGCTGTTCGGGCATATGATCGAGCAGGCGGGGTTCGAGCCGGGGTTCGAGATCTGCCGCGTGACGATCGACATATTGGGCGTCGTGCCGCGGGCGTTGCTTGTGCCGCGTCTTGTGCCGGTGCGGCAGGGACGGCAGGCACAGTTGCACCGCATCGAGTTGTTCGCGGACGCGAAGATCGTGGCGCAGGCGCATGTGCTGCTGGCGCGCCAGATCGACACGCCAGCGTTCGACCCGCCGCAGCCGCATCCGGCGGCCGAGGACGTGCCCGAGGACAATTTCCTGATCGGCGCGAGCATGGCGGGGGCGATCCGGACGCGGCCGATCATGGGCCGGGTGCGCGAGCCGGGGCGCGGGGTGGCGTGGATGTGCATGAACGGCGAGGTGGTGGCGGGCGTGCCGGCGTCGCCCTTCGTCAAGGCGTGCCTGTTCGCCGATTTCGGCAATGGCGTCGGCAGCGCGACGCACGCGCATGAGTGGAGCTATGCCAATCTCGACATCTCGGTCCAGTTCTTCCGCATGCCGCGCGGCGAATGGTTTTTGCTCGACTGTCATACCGAGGGCGCGGGCAACGGGCATGCGGTGGCACAGAGCGTGTTTGCCGATGCCGACGGGGTCTATGCCAAGGGGACGCAGACCATATTCGTCGGGCCGGGGCAGCCTCGGTAGAAGGCCAGGTCTTACTCAGAACCCGTTCGTGCTGAGCTTGTCGAAGCACCGTCCTTTTCTTCCTCCACGTCTGAAAGAAAGGACGGCCCTTCGACAAGCTCAGGGCAAACGGCGGTTCGGAAGTTGAGGCGCGCTATTCGCCTCGGAACTGGGGCGCGCGTTTCTCGGTCACCGCCGCCAATCCCTCGCGGTGGTCCTGGCTACCCAGCAGCAGCGCCTGATTGGGCAGGTTCGCCTGCCATTCGGCCTCCATGCTGCTTTCGAGCGCGCGCTGAATCGATTGCTTGACCGTCGCATAGCCGAGCGGCGCCGACGCTGCGAGTTCGCGCGCCAGTTGCATGCCGCGGTCCGCAAGGTCGTCCTTTGCGACCACTTCGCTGACCAGCCCGATGCTCAGCGCTTCGTCGGCGCGCACCTGCTTGCCGCGCAGGCACATCTCCATTGCGCGGCCGAGGCCGACGATGCGGGGCAAGAGGAAGGTGCCGCCGAGCGGGGGCATGATGCCGAGCTTGATCCAGCTTTCCTGGAACATCGCGCTGTCGGCGGCGATGCGGAAGTCGCAGGCGAGCGCGAGTTCGCACCCCACCGTCACCGCCGCGCCCTGCACCAGCGTGAGCGTCGGTTTGGGGCAACGGTAGATGGCACGCGCGGCGCCCTGGAAATTGGCGTAGACGGTGTCCTTGATCTCGCTCGCCGCCATGCCGGTCAGCCGCTGCAGGAAGGCGAAATCGGCGCCGACCGAGAAATGCTTGCCTTCGGCGGCGAAGAGGATCGCGCGGACGTCGCGGTCGTTGGACAGCGCAGCAAAGGCATCGCGGATCTCGCCGAGCATCTCGGGCGAGGAGGCGTTGCCGATATCGGCGCGCGCAACGACGACCGCCGCGATGCCGCCGTCGTGGCGGTCGATGCGGATATGCTGGAGATCAGCCATCGGGGTTTTCGGCCTTTTTCTTTTCGCGCCAGATCATCGCAGTCGCGCTGGTCGAGAGGGTCATGTTGAGCGCCTCGGCGTCGAGCGCGGCCTCGAACGCCCAATCCTCGGCATTGTTGAGGTTCGCCTTCATATAGCGATAGCCCATGCGCGGCCCGTCGGCGAGGCGGCGCGCCGCCTTCATCGTCTCGTCGCGCAGCACATTGTCGTCGAACAGACGCGTGTAGAGCCCCTTGGCGAAGGCCTCCTCGCCCGACAATTTCTCGCCGAGAAGGAAGAGTTCGCGCGCGACGCCGGTGCCGACGATCTTGGTCCAGAACCAGGTCGATCCGAAATCGCCCCCCGCGCCGATGCGGTCGAAGGCGGTGAGGAAGCTCGCGCTTTTCGCGGCGAAGCGCAGGTCGCACGCGCCCGCGATGCCGATGCCCGCGCCCGCGACGGGGCCGTTGACCATCGCGATCGTCGGCTTGGGCATTTCGTGGAGCAGGCGCGAGGTTTCCATAAAGGTGCGGAGGCGCACATGGCCCTGTTCGGTGCGGCTGCCGACGTCGGCATTCGCCGGCACGACCGCCTTGTCGGCGCCGCCTTCCTTGAGGTCGCCGCCGGCGCAAAAGCCCCTGCCCGCGCCTGTGATCACGAGGCAGCCGACCGACGAATCGCGCGCCGCGTCGGCGCAGGCATCGGCGAGCGGCGCCATGATCGAACTGGTCAGCGCGTTCAATCGGTCGGGCCGGTTGAGGGTGATGGTGCGGACGCCTTCGGCGTCGTCGATCAGGATTTCGTCGCTCATAATTCCTCCCCGCTTGCGGGGAGGGGGACCGTCCCCGCACTTGCGGGGATGGTGGAGGGGGCTCTCGGCATCAACCGCCGGCGCCTTGCCTCCAACCCCCTCCGTCAGCGCTGCGCGCTGCCACCTCCCCACTAGTGGGGAGGATCGGGTTTTCGTCAATCCCCGCCGAGTTCGCGGTGGCGGGCTAGCATCGCCACCGCCTTCTCCGCCAGTTCCTCAGGCACCGCCGGATAGAGCGGCAGCGGCCGCGTCTTGCTCGGCAGCGCGATCGTCGCGGTCGCGCGCACCGTTTCCTCGTCGCGCTGATTGGTGAATTTCACCGCGACGTCGACCAGGCTCTGCCCGCCTTCCTGCCGCTTCGCAAGCACTTCGCCGGTGACGCGCTGGACGTCGCCCATATAGTTGAACTTGCGGATCTCGTCGTGGATGTGGGTGATGACGGCGTCGTCGCCCGCCCAGTCGCTGAGATATTGCCACAGGTAATTTTCGCGCATGACCCCATAGTCATAGGCCATCGGATTGCCGATCGCCTGCGCCCACAGCGGGTCCCAGTGCAGCCGCTGCGCGACGTCGGGGATGCCATGCTCGTTCTTCACATAGAAGGCGGGGATGCGCTGGCGATTCTTGTGCGCGAGGCGGTTCGCGGTCGGCGCATAGGGGACGAAGCCGTAACCGCCCGCGTGGAAGCAGATGACGTCGGTGACGGTCAGCGGGCCCTTCGCCTGCAAGCCGACCGAATCGCCCTTCTCGACACTTTCGAACCAGCGCTTCTCGGCGCCCTGGACATGTTCCTTGGCGTAGATGTCCTCGATCGCCTGCATTTCCTCGTCGGTGTAGCTGGCGGGCTGGATCGCCGAATATTTGCCCTTTTTCACCGCGGTCTTGCGCTCGGTGAGCACGCGCAGGATGCGGTAGACCGCGACGACCTCGCCGCGCTGGTTGATCTTCACGTCGCGGCGTACGCCGATGACCGAACGGCCGGCGAATTCGGACTGCTTGACCTCGACGCTCTCGTCGCCGTTGAAGCTGTAGATCGTGTCGCCCGGAAAGATCGGGCGGTAGAAGTCCCATTGCGACCCCGACACGAAGACGTGGACGCCCTTGAACAGGGACTTTTTCAGCGCCTTGATCTCGTCGGGGACGGGATCGCTTTTCATCGGCTTGTTGATGATGCCCGCCATCATGCCGGGCGCGATCACGCTGCCCCAGCGCGTCTTCTTCGCATAGTTGGGATCGGTGTAGAGCGGCTTGTCGTCACCCATGCCGTGCGCGAAGTTGCGGATATTATCCTCGGTCGCGGTGGTGATATATTCGCGGGTCTTGGCAGCTTGGTCGAATCCCAGGAGCTTGCGCTGCCGTTCGATATCGTCGTCGGTAATCTCGTAGGCGACGGCCTTTTGCCACTCATCGCTCTCTTTGATGTCGGTTTTCGCCTCGGCCATCTTTATCTCCCTTGTCACCAGTTATATAACTAGGTAATACATCCTCAAGAGTGACGCAAGGGGATTAAGCCGCAATGGAAGTTCGCCGCATCAGCGATGCCCTGAAGGTGCGCGCCACGCACCAGAGTGACGACATCGCGCATGACGATATCCGGCGGCAGATCACCTTCGCCGAATGGGATCGCGAGGCCGACGAGGTCGGCGGCGGGCTCGCGGCGGCGGGGCTGGTTCCAGGCGACCGGGTGTTCCTGCCGATCAGCAATGCGCATGCGGTCGAGATGGCGATCGCGGTGTTCGCGGTGTTCCGCGCCGGCGGCATCGCCTGCCCGATCAGCCCGCGGCTGAGCCCGCGCGAGGTCGCCGATTATGCGGCCCTATGCGAGCCGCGCTTCTGCATTACCGACGCCCCTGATCTGGTCGCGGCGCTCGAGCTTGCGGGCAGCTGGCACGTCGCCGAGATGCCGCGCGACATCGCCGCGCTGCCCGATCAGTCGAAGCTCGACCCCGAGGCCGATGCCGAGATTCTCGGTACCTCGGGCACCACGGGCAAGATCAAAGGGGTCGTGGTGTCGCACCCCGACCTGATGACCGGGGTCACCGGTTATAATATGGACCGGTCGCGCTCGACGCTGAACGCGCTGCCGCTGACCGGGTCGGGGGGCAATATCGGCATCGTGATGCTGCCCGCGCGCGGCGGCGCGACCGCGATCACCCAGCAGAAATTCGATCCCAAGGGCTTTCTGGAGCTGGCGCGCGAAAAGCGGCCGAACCTCGTCTACCTGGTGCCCTCGATGCTGCGGCTGGTGCTCGATCATCCCGAGGTCGGCGATTACGACATGGACGGGGTCAAATATCTGATGACCGGCACCGCGCCGCTGCCGCATGATTCGGTGAAGCGCGCGTCGGACCTGTGGCCGCACCTGCGCATCCGCAACAGTTACGGCATGTCCGAGGGCGGGGTCGGCATCGGCACCTCGAGCCAGGAACAGGTGCTGAAACCCGGCTGCGTCGGCAAGATGCCAGCGCATATGCAGTTGCGCGATGAGGCGGGGCATATCGTGACCGAGGCGGGCGTGGTCGGCGAGATCTATGGCTGGCAGAAGCATGCGCGCCGCTATTGGAACGACCCCGAGGCGACCGCGACGAGCTTCAAGGGCGGCTGGACCAAGACCGGCGACCTAGGTTTCGTCGACGAGGACGGCGACCTGATCATGGCGGGACGCTCGAAGGAGCTGATCATCCGCGGCGGCTACAACATCACCCCGCTAGAGATCGAGACGGTGCTGCACCTGCATCCCGCGGTGCAGCAGGCAGCGGTGGTCGGCGTGCCGCACGAGGTGCTGGGCGAGGATATCGCCGCGGCGGTGACGCTGCGCCCCGGCTGCGGCGAAGCGAGCGCGGACGACATCATCGCCTTTTGCAAGGCGCATCTGGGCGACAACAAGGTGCCGCGGACCTTGGTCGTGCTCGACCATATGCCGCTGAACCCGAACGGGAAGATCTTGAAGAAGGATCTGGCGGGGCCGCTGGCGAAGGCGGCGGAAGCGCGGCGGGCGGCTTGAGCCCCCTAAAAATCTGAAAAACCGTTTGCCCTGAGCTTGTCGAAGGGCCGTTCTTTCCTTCGACGTCGAAACGAAGAACGGTGCTTCGACAAGCTCGGCACGAACGGTTTTGGGTAGAATCTAAGCTTTCAACGTCTCGAACGGCACATCCTTGTCCATGCGGACCTCGCCGGGCATGCCGAGCACGCGTTCGGCAATCTGGTTGCGCAGCACCTCGTCGGCGCCGCCGGCGATGCGCATCACGGTCGAATAGATATAGTCGTACTGGACGTCGCCCGTTTGCGTGTCCCCCGCCTCGGGCGCTATCCCTGTGAGCCCGCGGAGTTCGAGCGCGAGGCCGTTGGTCTTCTGATAGCGCCCGGCGTAGGCGAGCTTGACCATGCCTGCGAGCGCACCCGGGTTCTCGCCCTTCGACACCATTGTCCGGAGGCGCGCCTGGAAGAAGCGTTCGCCCTGCTCTTCGGCCAGCGCCTCGGCGAGCTGCTGGCGGATCGCGCGGTCGTCGAGCATCGTGCCGCCATGGCCGTCGGGGGTTGACGCGGCATAATCGATCAGCGGCTCGACCCCGCTGCGGTGCGCGCCCGAGCCGAGCCGTTCGCCCATCAGCACGGTCATGCAGCAGGCCCAGCCCTCGCCCTCGGCGCCGAGGCGATTTGCGTCGGGGATGCGGACGTCGGTGAGGAAGGTCTCGTTGAACTCGCTGGCGCCCGAAATCTGTCGGATCGGGCGCGTCTCGATCCCCGGCGTCTTCATATCGACGACGAAGAAGGTCAGCCCCTTGTGCTTGGGCAGCGTCGGATCGGTGCGCACGACGAGGATGCCCCAGTCGGTGAGATGTGCCCAGCTCGACCAGACTTTCTGGCCGTTGACGATCCAGTCGCCCGAGCCGTCGCCCGCGCACACCGCCTTGGTGCGCAGCGCCGCGAGGTCGGAGCCCGCCGAAGGTTCGGAGAAGAGCTGGCACCAGGTGATGTCGCCCTTCAGCGTCGCCTCGATGAAGCGCGCCTTTTGCGCGTCGCTGCCGTGCTTGGCGATCACGGGTAGCGCCATGCCGGTGCCGATCGAGGTGAAGGGCCCCTTGGGAAGGTGATATTTGCCCTCCTCCTCGGCGAAGATCACCGCTTCGGGCACCGATAGCCCGCGCCCACCGAGCGCCTTCGGGAAAGTCAGCCCCGACCAGCCGCCGGCATAAAGCTCGCGCATCCAGGCGCGGCCGCGATCGGCTTCCTCGGTGTCGGGGATCTTCTCGCCGGGCGTGAGCACATGCGCGGGGGCGTGGGCGGCGAGCCAGGCGCGGGCTTCGGCGCGGAAAGCCGCTTCCTGCGGGCTGTCGTTGAAATCCATCTTACGCCGCCTTCCCTTGTGAGCCGGGCTGCGCGTTCAGCAAGCGATCGGCCCAAAAGCCGCGATTGCCGAGATGCACCGCGAGCATCCGCTCGCGCCGGTAATAGAAATGGCAGTTCGCCTCGAAGGTGTAGCCGATACCGCCGTGGACCTGCAGATTCTCGCGCGCCGCCAGCTCAAGGCATTTGATGCCCGAAAGCCGCGCCGCTGCTGCAGCGGCGGGGAGATCGTCGGGCGAGGATTCGGCCGCCCAGCCGCCATAGTACGCGTTTGATCTTGCTAGCTCGGTCGCCACCGCGACATCGGCGAGCTTGTGCTTGATCGCCTGATAACCCGCGAGCGGGCGCCCGAACATCTGGCGCTCCATCGCATAGTCGCGCGCCATGTGGAGGCAGGCTTCGGCAGCCCCCGCGGCCTCGAACGCCGCCTGCACCGCGGCCTGGTCGATCAGCCGGTCGAGCTTGCCTGCCCCCGGCATCGGCTCGGCGACGGCATCGGCGAAGTCGAGGCGGTAATGGGCGCGGAGCTGGTCGAAGCTGTCGAGCTTGTTGCGGGTCACGCCGGGCTGGTCGAGTTCGACGAGCGCGAAGCTGCCGCCCGCGACGAGCACCACCGCGACGTCCGCGACGCCCGCATCGGCCACGGGCGATTTGCTGCCATTGAGCTTGCCGCCCGCCATCTTCGCACCAGTCGCGAACACCGGTCCCGGCCCTTCGGCATAAGCGAAGGTCGCCACTGCCTCGCCGCTCGCGAGCCTGGGCAGCCATGCCGCTTTCTGCGCGTCGCTGCCCGCGAGCCGGATCGCCTCGGCCCCAAGGATGATCGAGCTCATGAACGGCACCGCGGCGTTGGCGGCGCCGAGCGCGTCCATGATGACGCCGAGGTCGAGCGCGCCGAGGCCGAGTCCGCCATGCTCCTCGGGGATCGCGGCGCCGAGGAAACCCATTTCGGCGAGCGCGCGCCACAGCGGCTCGTCCCATTCGGCGCCCGAATCGATCAGGCTGCGCAGCCGGTCGAAGGACGAGAGGTCCGACAAAAGCGCCCGGGCTTGCTCGCCGAGCATTTTCTGTTCATCGCTAAGGTCGAAATTCATCGCAGGCCTTGCCCCTCCATATGGGTCTGTGTCATAGCGAGTTGTATAACTAGGTCAACCATGACAAGTGCGCGGAGAGGAAGCACCCATCATGCAATATGAAACCATCCTGGTCGATGTCGCCGATCATGTCGCGACGATCACGATCAACCGCCCCGAGGCGATGAATAGCTTCACCAAGCGGATGATGGACGAATTCGAGCATCTGTGGAAGTGGATCGGGCGCGAGGACGATGTGCATTGCTGCGTGCTGCGCGCCGCGCCGGGCAAGGCCTGGTGCACCGGGGTCGACGTCAAGGAATCGCAGAAGGAGGGCGGCACCGTCGTCGACCTCGCCAACATCTGGCACTGCGAGGACCCCGGCAATTATCTCGGCCCCAAGTCGATGAAATGCTGGAAGCCGGTGATCGCCGCGGTGCACGGCATGGCCGCCGGCGGCGCCTTCTACTGGCTCAACGAGAGCGACATCATCATCTGTTCGGAGGAGGCGACCTTCTTCGACCCGCATGTCACTTACGGGATGACGAGTGCGCTCGAGCCGATCGGCATGACCTATCATATGCCGCTGCACGACGTGCTGCGCATGGTGCTGCTCGGCAATGACGAGCGGATCGGCGCGGGCACCGCGCTGCGCATCGGGCTGGTCAGCGAGATCGTGACGCTCGAGGACCTGTGGCCGCGCGCCGCCGAACTCGCCGCGACGATCGCCGCCAAGCCGCCCGCCGCGACCGCGGGGTCGGTCAAGGCGATCTGGGAATCGCTCGACCTCCCCCGCTCGGTCGCGCTGCAACAGGGGCTCAAATATTGCCAGATCGGCAATCCGGTCGGGGTGCCGCAGGTCGACCGCACCGCGCTGATGGCCGACAAGGCCAAGAAATTCACGGTGCGATAGCCGTAGCGGCAACTACCGCTTGACGTTTACGTCAACGTCCGGTTGGATGAGCTCAACATATAAAGGGTGAGGACTCGAACGCGCATGTCGATTCTGTACGACGAGGGCCAGCAAGCGATCGCGACCGAATCGCGGCGTGTGCTCGAAGCCCGGGTGAACAAGGACGAGCTGCTGCCGCTGCTCGAAGTCACCGGGAAATATCATGACGGTTTCTGGAACACAGCGAAGGAACAGGGCTGGACCGCCCTCGCCCTCCCCGAAGCCTATGGCGGGCTCGATCTCGGGCTCGTCGAGCTCGGGCTGATCGCTCATCAGGCGGGGCGGAGCCTGAGCGGCGCGCCCTTCCTCACCGGCAGCTTCGGCGCCGCCAAGGCGATCGAGCTTTACGGCAGCGACGAGCAGAAGGCCAAATACCTCCCCGGCCTCGCGAGCGGCGAGACGATTGGCGCGGTCGCATTTGCGTCGGGTTCGAATGCCCTGCCCACCCTTCCAAGTGTGACGCTCACCGACAATCGCCTCGACGGGACGTCGACCGGCGTTGCGGGCGGGCTCGCCGCGGATATCGCGGTCGTCTACGCCAATGGGCCCGGCATGCCGGTGCTGGTTGTCGCCGACCTGACGAACGTCGCGCGCAATGCGATCGACAGCTTCGACAACAGCCGCCTCTATGCCGACCTTGGTTTCGCCGGCACGCCTGCCGAGACGCTGGTCGTCGGCGGCGCGGCGCGCGACGCGGCGCTGCATGTGCTTGCGCTGCAGGCGGTGATCACCGCGCACGAACAGACCGGCGGCGCCGAGGCGATGATGGAGATAGCGCGCGACTATGCGGTCACCCGCCGCGCCTTCGGGCAGGTTATCGGCGCCTTCCAGTCGATCAAGCACCGCATCGCCGAACTTTATGGTTTCGTCGAACTGGCGCGCGCCAACTGCATCCACGCTGCCTCGCGCGAGGGCCAGGCCGACTTCGTCACCGCCGCCGCCGCCGCGCGCATCTCGGCGACCGAGGCCTATGACAGTGCGTCGCGCGACTGCGTGCAGATCCACGGCGGCATGGGCGTGACGTGGGAGTTGGGGCTCCACCTCCACACCCGCCGCGCCCGCAGCCTCGCGATCGAACAGGGCAATCTGCTGTTCTGGGAAGATGTTCTCGTCGACCGCCTGACCGGAGAAGCAGCATGAGCGATCTCGACGCCTATCGGACCAAGGCCGCGGCCTGGCTGGAATCGATGGTCCCGACCTATGGCAAGGAGGCGCGCAAGGGCCTGAGCGTCGAGGAAGACCTGGCCATCGCGCGCCAATATCAGCGTGCCAAGTTCGACGCGGGTTATGCCGGCATCAACTGGCCGACCGAATATGGCGGCCAAGGGCTCGGTCATCTCGAAAAGGTCACCTTTGACGGCGAGGAAATGAAGCACGGTTTCCCGAGCTTCTATTTCGGCATCTCGCTCGGCATGCCGATCCCGGTGCTGATGCAGTTCGGCAGCGACAAGGAATTCGTCAAGGAGCGCGTCTTGAAGGCGCTGAAGGGCGAGGAAATCTGGTGCCAGCTCTTCTCCGAACCCTCGGGCGGTTCGGACCTTGCCGGCCTGCGCACCAAGGCCGAGGCCGACGGCAATGGCTGGAGGATCAACGGGCAGAAGATCTGGACCAGCTGGGCGCAGTACAGCGATTACGGCGTCATCGTCGTGCGCACCGACCCCAATGTGCCCAAGCACAAGGGGCTCACTTACTTCTGGGTCGACATGAAAGCGCCGGGGGTCACCGTGCGCCCGATCAAGCTCGTCGGCGGCGACAGCCACGTCAACGAGGTGTTCTTCGACGATGTGAAGATCAGCGACGACCATCGCATGTCGCCCGTCGGCGGCGGCTTCGCGGTTGCGATCGCGACATTGATGATCGAGCGCTATGTCGCGACCGACAGCGCCGGGTTCGGCCCGCACCTCGACCTGTTCGTCGATCTCGCGAAAGACACCGAACTCAACGGCAAGCCCGCGATCGAGGACGGGCGTATCCGCCAGCAGATCGCGCGCAACTATGCGATGCGGAGTGGCCTGCAGTCGATCACCGCGCGTGCGATGGCAATGATGCAGGCTGGCATGGTGCCGGGTCCCGAAGGCTCGCTCAACAAGCTCGTCGCGGTGCGCTCGCGCCAGAAACTGTCCGAACTCGCGATCGATCTCCAGGGGTCGGGCGGCTTCGCTTATGACGACCATGCCTCGCAGAAGGAGAATTGGACGTCGAGCTGGATCAACGCTCCCACTGGCCGCATCGCCGGGGGATCGGACGAGACCTTGCTCAACACCATCGCCGAAAAGATCCTCGGCCTGCCGCAGGACCATCGCCCCGACAAGGGCGTGCCGTTCAACCAGATCCCGGCCTGAGGAGGCGCGCGCATGAAGATCGACAGCACTATCGCAGCCGTCGTCACCGGCGGGGCCTCGGGCCTCGGCCGCGCGACCGCCGAGGCGCTCGCCGCGTCCGGGGTGAAGGTCGCGATCTTCGACATCAACGATACGCTCGGTGAAGAGGTCGCGGCGGCGATCGGCGGGCGCTTCGTGCATGTCGACATCACCGACGAGCAATCGGTGCTCGATGGCTATGCCACCGCGCGCGCCGCACATGGTCAGGAGCGCGTCTGCGTCCATTGCGCGATGACCTCGCGCCGCGGCAAGACGCTCGCTTTCGACAAGGCGAGCGGGACGTTCCGCCGCACCCCGACCGAGGATTATGCCTATGGGGTCGCGGGCATATTGACCGCGAGCTATCGCATCGCCTCGATCGCGGCCGAGGGCATGGCGACCTTGCCCGAACTCGAGGACGGCGAGCGCGGCGCGATCATCCTGACCGCCTCGGTCGCGGCGCAGGACGCGCAGATCGGCCAGGTCATCTATGGATCGGCCAAGGCGGGCGTGAACGGGCTGGTGCTGCCGATGGCGCGCGACCTGATGGACCTCGGCATCCGCGTCAATTCGATCATGCCGGGCGTGTTCAGCACGCCGCTGGTCGCGGGCCTGCCCGAACCGGTGCTCGCCAGCCTCGGCGCCTCGGTCCCCTTCCCCAAGCGGCTCGGCAAGGCCGAGGAATATGCCAGCCTTGCGATGGAGATGGTTCGCAACAGCTATTTCAACGGCCAGGCCGTCCGGTTGGACGGCGCGATCCGTATGGCTCCCCGCTAAATCCCTTCTGAAAGGAACCCAGTCATGCCTGAAGCCTATATCATCGACGCCGTCCGCACCCCGCGTGGGATCGGCAAGCCCGGCAAGGGCGCGCTCTCGCACCTCCACCCGCAGCATCTCGCCGCGACGGTGCTCAAGGCGATCAAGGAACGCAACAATCTCGACACCGCGACCGTCGACGACATCGTCTGGTCGACCTCGACGCAAAAGGGCAAGCAGGGCGGCGACCTCGGTCGCATGGCCGCGCTCGCTGCGGGTTACGACACCAAGGCCTCGGGCACGACGCTCGACCGTTTCTGCGGCGGCGGCATCAGCAGCGTCAACTTCGCCGCCGCGTCGGTGATGTCGGGCATGGAAGATTGCGTCATCGCCGGCGGCACCGAAATGATGAGCTACACCGCGCAGATCGGCGCCGAGGAAGCCAATGCCGGTTTGAAGCCGCTCGGCATGGGGTCGGGCAACACCGCGCTCGACGCGATCCACCCGCAGTCGCACCAGGGCGTGTGCGGCGACGCGATCGCCGCGCGCGAAGGCATCAGCCGCGAGGCGGTCGATGCGCTCGCGCTGGTCAGCCAGCAGCGCGCCGACCGCGCGATCAAGGAAGGCCGCTTCGCGAAGTCGGTCGTCCCCGTCTATAACGAGGACGGCAGCGTCGCGCTCGACCGCGAGGAATTCCCGCGCCCCGAGACCACCGCCGAAGGCCTCGCCGGGCTGAAGGCGAGCTTCGGCGCGCTCGCCGATTTCGACCTCGGCGGCGGGGTGACCTTCAAAAAGCAAATCCAGCGCCGCTATCCCGACCTCGAATGGGAAGGCGTGCATCACGCGGGCAACTCGTCGGGGGTCGTCGATGGCGCCGCCGCGCTGCTGCTCACCTCGAAAGATTATGCCGATAAGCATGACCTGAAGCCCCGCGCGCGCATCGTCGCTTATGCGAACCAGGGCGACGACCCGACGCTGATGCTCAACGCCCCGGTTCCGGCGGCGAAGAAGGTGCTCGAAAAGGCCGGGCTGACCACCGACGACATCGACGTCTGGGAAATCAACGAAGCCTTTGCCGTGGTTGCCGAGAAGTTCATCCGCGACCTCGACCTCGACCGCGAGAAGGTGAACATCAACGGCGGCGCGATGGCGCTGGGTCACCCGATCGGCGCCACCGGCTCGATCCTGATCGGCACGGCGCTCGACGAACTCGAGCGTTCGGGCGGTCGCTACGGCCTCGTCACCATGTGCGCCGCGGGCGGCATGGCGCCGGCGATCATCATCGAACGCATCTGAGGCAGGTCTCCCCTCCCGCTTGCGGGAGGGGAACTGGCCTAGAACGGCCCGCGGACCGCGATCGTCCGCGCGGGATTGTAAAGGTTCAGGAACATCGTCTTGCCGTCGGGCGCGAAGCAGACGCCCGACACCTTGGTCGCCGCGCTCACCCGCGCGAAGGGATAGACCTTCCCCTCCGGCGTCACGCCGCGCAGCCAGTTGTCGGGGCGGCTGCCGCGGCGGTCCTCGCAGACCATCAAATCGCCATTCGGCGCGACGCTCAAATTGTCGCCGAAGCTGAAATGCTGAGGGTCGGTCGTTTCGACGAACAATTGCAACTGTCCCGGCTGCGCAGCCTCGGCGGCCGCGCCTTCGGCGGGCGACGGGCGATAGCGCATGATCTGTCCGCGCCGCGCCGGGCCGCCCGAGGTGCAGGTGAAGTAAATTTCGCCGTCGCCGCTGTGGACACCCTCGCCGCGCGCGAAGATCGTGGCGCCGGCCCTGGCGCCGCGCTTCCGCAGATCGTCCTTGGGGCTTTCGACCTCATCGAGGTCGATCCAGCGCACATCGTGCCAGCCGCCGGTCGCCAGCACCGGCCGCGTCCAGTTGCGCGTGTCGGCGAGCGCAGAGTCGACCAGCGCCAGCGCCTGCAGCCGCCCACCCTTGTGAAGCTGCTCCGGCACCGCGGGCAGGAAGCGATAGAAGAGGCTGTCCTGCCGGTCCTCGGTCATATAGATCGCGCCGCTCGCGGGATCGACGACCGCGGCTTCATGGTTGAAGCGCCCCATCGCCTTGATCGGCGCGGCGCTGACCAAGCGGCCGGGCGCCACCGGGATTTCGAAGACCCAGCCATGGTCTTCGCTATGCCCTTTGCCGGCGCGCGAGACGTCTTCCTCGCAGCTGAGCCAGGTGCCCCACGGGGTGATGCCGCCCGAGCAATTGTAGATGGTGCCGACGAGCGAAAGATATTGCTCCTCGACGGCGAGGCTCGCGGGATCGAGGATGATCGTCGAGACGCCGCCGGGCAAAGCCTCCCCGCTGCCGCCGCGGTAGCAGTCGAACGCCGCCGCGTCGCCGCTGGTGCCGACGGGGCAGGCGCCATGCTTCAATTCGTCGGTGCCGAGCTCGTGGTTGCGCATCAGGCAGAGACGCCCGTCGGGCAAGGTCGTGCAACCCATGCCGTCGGCGCTGTTCGGCACCTGCCGCCCGTCGCTCATCAGCTGGCCATATTGCGAGACGATCTTGTACGAAAAGCCTTTCGGCAGATCGAGCAGGCCCGTGGGGTCGGGGACCGGTGCGCCGAAGCGGCTGGCGTCGGCGAGCATCGCGGCGGAGACGTGACGGCTGTGGAGCGCGAGGCCGGCGAAGGCGGTGGCGATCAGCCCCTTGGCGAAGCCGCGGCGATCGGGTGCGATGGATGCCCGTTCCATGGCTGCCCGATAAGGGCATGAAGTGACAGGCGGGCTGCGAAAGTCTGACAGTTCGGCGACATTTTGAAGTTCGCTGGCACATTAGTGCAACATTCGACGCCGCGGGATTAGAACGCCCCGACACGCCATCCCGGCGGCAAAGAAATCCTTTCGTCCCTAAGGGTTCCTTGGCTCTTGCACTGCCCGTTTCGCGTCGGCATGGCCGAAGGAACAAAATGGGAGAAGAACGACATGGCAGGTCCGCTTCAGGGTATCCGCATCATCGAATTCGCCGGCATCGGTCCCGGCCCCTTCTGCGGCATGATGCTCGCCGATCACGGCGCCGAGGTCATCCGCATCGACCGCCCCGGCGGCTTCATGGACCCGCGCGATCCCTTGTCGCGCAATCGCACCTCGATCGCGCTCGACATGAAGAACCCAGAAGCCGTCCAGATCGCGCGCGACCTGTGCAAAAGCGCCGACGGCATCATCGAGGGCTATCGCCCCGGCGTGATGGAGCGGCTGGGGCTCGGGCCCGACGTGCTGCTCGGCGACAATCCCAAGCTGGTATACGGCCGCATGACCGGCTGGGGCCAATATGGTCCCTATGCGCAGGCGGCGGGGCACGACATCAACTATATCTCGCTGTCGGGGGTGCTCCACACCGTCGGGCTCGCGGGGCAGAAGCCCGTGCCGCCGGTCAATTATGTCGGCGACTTCGGCGGCGGCGGCATGATGCTGGCGTTCGGTATGTCGAGCGCCTTGCTCCATGCGGCGAAGACGGGTCAGGGCCAGGTGATCGATTGTGCGATGACCGACGGATCGGCGCTGCTTGCCGGCATGAGCTGGTGGTTCCACGGTGCCGGCATGATCAAAGACGAGGCGGGGGTGAACCGCCTCGACGGCGGCGCGCCCTATTACGACACCTATACCTGCAGCGACGGCAAGTTCATCTCGATCGGGTCGATCGAACCGCAATTCTATGCGCTGCTGCGTGCCAAGACCGGGCTCGACGCCGACCCCGCCTTCGACCTGCAGGACGACCAGGAGAATTGGCCCGCCAAGAAGGCGAAGGTCGCCGCGCTGTTCGCGACCAAGACCCGCGATGAATGGTGCGCGCTGATGGAGATGACCGACGTCTGCTTCGCGCCCGTGCTGTCGCTGAGCGAAGCGCCGCACCATCCGCACAATGTCGAGCGCGAGACCTTCGTCACCGTCGCGGGCGTCCCGCATCCCGCCCCCGCGCCGCGCTATTCGGCGACGGTCAACGACATGCCGCGCGCCGCCCCGGTTCCGGGCAGCGACGGGGACGCGGTGCTCGCGGGGCTCGGTTACGACACGGACAAGATTGCGGCGCTACGCAGCGGCGGCGCGGTGCGCTGAACTTGCACGCGGCGGCCGCGAGGCGTAGCCTGCGGCCGCCGATAAGGAGAAGAATATGGGCGAATTTCTGAGCGTCGAGCGGCGCGGCAAGATCGCGATCCTGACGATGATCAAGCCCGAGAGCATGAATGCGATCGGCACGCACGCGGACTGCGACGACATCATCGACACGATGCGCGCGCTGGGGGCTGACCGCGGCGTGAGTGCGATCATCCTGACCGGCAGCGGCAAGGCGTTCAGCGCCGGCGGCAATTTGAAAGGCATGCAGGACCGGCAGGGCATCGGGGTGCTGGACCAGCCCGATTCCACCCGCGCCAATTACCGCCGCGGCGTGCAGGCGGTGATCCGCGCGCTGATGGACTGCGAAGTGCCGATGATCGCGGCGGTCAACGGCCATGCGATTGGGCTCGGCGCCGACCTCGCCTGTACCTGCGATATTCGCATCGCCGCGGAGAGCGCCAAATTTGCGTGCAGCTTCATCAAGGTCGGGATCGTTCCGGGCGACGGCGGTGCCTGGCTGCTGCAGAAGATTCTCGGCTATCCGCGCGCCGCCGAACTCTTTCTGACCGGCGACCGTTTCGACGCGGCGCAGGCGAAGGAATATGGGCTGGTCACCGAAGTCGTGCCCGATGAGGAACTGCTCGACCGCGCCATCGCGATCGCCGAGCGCATCGTATGCAATCCGCCGCGGGCGCTGCGGCTTACCAAGCGACTGCTCCGCGAGGCGCAACATAGCCGGATGAGCGACATCCTCGAGCTGAGCGCTGCCTATCAGGCAATCGTTCACGAAACCGCCGACAACCGCGAGGCGATCAACGCTTTCGTCGAGAAACGCCCCCCCGTTTTTACAGGAGACTGACCATGCTCGCCGAGCGCGTCCTGCCGCTGTCCGGCATCCACAATTTCCGCGATTACGGCGGTTACGACGTCGAGGGCGGCGGGCGCCTGCGCGACGGCATGCTGTGGCGCTCGGCGCATCATGTCGAAGCGAGCGACGACGATCTGGCAGCCATCGATGCACTGGGGATCGAGACGGTAATCGACCTGCGCGGCGACGACGAGCGCGAGGTGCATCCGTGTCGGCGCAGCGATAATTTCAGCGCGCGCGTGCTGTTCGCCGGCGGGGTGACCGCGGGGCTGGCGCCGCATCTGCAGGCCGCGGGCGGCGCGATCGACGCCGCGACGGCGCGCGAGCGGATGATCGACACCTATGCCGGCATGCCGTACCGCCCCGCGCTGGTCGCGACGCTGCGGCTCTATCTGTCGGCGCTGGCCGAATATGACGCGCCGAGCCTGGTCCACTGCGTCGCAGGCAAGGACCGCACGGGGTTCGCGGTGGCGATCGTCCACCGGCTGCTCGGGGTCCATGAGGACGATCTGATGCAGGATTATCTGCTCACCAACAGCGCGGGCAAGATCGACGAGCGCATCGCGCAGGGCGCGGCGCATATCCGCGCGCGTTATGGCGCCGAGATCCAGGAAGATGCGATCCGCGCGCTGATGTCGGTCAACCCCGCCTTCCTCGAGGCCGCGCTGGCGACGGTGCGCCGCGACCATGGCGATGTCGCGACCTATGCCGAAACGGTGCTGAACCTGACGCCCGAGATGCATGAGGCGATGGTGGACCGGTTGGTGGTTTGAACAACCGCAAGCCCCCAGGATAATCCGTTCGCCCTGAGCTTGTCGAAGGGCCGTTCTTCCTTCCGACCACGGAAGAAGGAAGGACGGTGCTTCGACAAGCTCAGCACGAACGGATGGTGGGTTCGGCGCTAGTTAGCTGCCCTTCACCAGCACCCCGCCCTTGACCACCGCATCGACGCTTTCGAGCTCGCGCACATCGGCTAGCGGGTCGCCGCCAACCGCTATGATGTCGGCGTAACGGCCGACCGCGATCGCGCCGACATCCTTTTCGCGCGCCAGCGCCTGCGCGGCGTTGCGCGTCGCGGCCTGGATCGCCTCCAGCGGGGTCATGCCGTACTGGACCATCACCTTGAACTGGCCGCCGACGAGGCCGTGTGGCATCACCCCCGCGTCGCTGCCGAAGACCATGCGCACGCCGGCCTTGTGCGCCTTGCGGAAATTGTCGCGCTGGATCTGGGCGATCTCGCGGTCCTTGCGGAGATTGTCCTCGAGCACGCCGTTCTTCGCGCCCTCGGACTGGGTGTAGTCGGTGTTGAAGATGTCCATCGAGAACCACACCGGACGCTTGCGCGCGACGGCCATGCGGATGCCCTCGTCATCGACGAGGCTGGCGTGTTCGATCGTGTCGATGCCCGCGGCGATCGCGGCGCGGATGCCCGAGGCGCCGTGCGCGTGCGCCGCGACCTGCAGCCCCCATTGATGCGCCTCGTCGGCGATCGCGCGCAGTTCGTTTTCGGGCACCTGAAGCTGGCCGGGCTCGGTGTTGCGCGAAAAGACACCGCCGGTCGCGCAGACCTTGATCACCTCGGCGCCATATTTGCGCTGGCGGCGGACCTGGTAGCGGAGCTCATCGGGGGTGTCGCCGATGCCTTCCTTCTTGGCGTCTTCCTTCTCGAAGCTCGGCGGGAAGAAGGTCGAATCGCAATGCCCGCCCGTGGCGCCGAGCGCATAACCCGCGCCGATGATCCGCGGTCCGACCGCATAACCGGCGTCGATAGCCTGCTTGAGACCGATGTCGTTGCGTTCGGACGAGCCGACATTGCGGATCGTCGTAAAGCCGGCACCCAGCATATCGCCCGCATTCTTGACCGCGGTCATGCCCCAGAAGCTGTCGGTATATTCGAGGCCGTTATAGCCGCCGATGTCGGCGGGGCCGTCGATATGGACGTGCATGTCGATGAGGCCGGGCAAGAGCGTCTTGTCGCCGAGGTCGATATGCTTGACGTCGCTGCCCCAGCGCACGGTGCGTGCGTCGGCGATGCTCGTGATGCGCCCGTCGGGACCGACGAAGATCGCGGGATAGTCGACCGTCTTGCCGGTCAGCACATCGATGTAGCGCGCGGCGGTGATGACGCTGTTGCCGCCGTCCTGCGCCTGTACCGACGTCGCCAGAAGCGCCGCCGAGCCGAGCGCGATTCCCCGCAGAAAACTGCCGAACTTCATTCGCGATTGCATGATCTCTCCGCCCTGTTGCTGATGCCCGGTAACTGGATGGCAAATCAGGACTTATTAGGACAGCGGAATCTTGTGCTGCGCCAGATAGTCGTAGTCGGGACGGCACGCATCGGCGACGCCCTGCCCCTGCGCATCGAGTTCGGGCAGCGGCTTGTCGGGCGCGCCGAAGCCGGTGCTGGTCATCACCGCGTCGTACCAGTGCGATGCCCAGATGCCGTCGGTGGCGCGCAGCCCGGCCTCCCAGCGCAGCATCGCGGGGTCCCAGGCGATACCGAGCGCGGCGCAGAGTTTGGCAAGCATCGCAGGCGGATCGCGGAGGATGTCGGCGCTGTCGATCACCGGCGGGGCGTGGCCGAGCCGGTCGGCTTCGCGATCGAAGAACTCGACCTGCTTGTCGGTGCCGAGATGGTCGGGACGCACCGCGACGCGCTTGGCGGCATAGCTTGCGACGACGCGCGCGGGGTCGCGGATCAGGAAGGCGTGGCGGAGGCCGGGCAGATCGTGGTGCCCGATCGGTCCGACCATATGGTGCGCCATATGCTTCTGGTACCAGATCGGCGTGCCCGCGGGGTTGGGACCGGTCATGGCTGCCGCGACGCCGGACCAGTCGCAGTCCATCGAGGCCATCACCGCGTCCATCATCGGCTGCGGGTCGCCGGTTTCTTTGAGATAGGCGCCGTAGAAGGGCTCGTCGCTGACATGGGTGTCGGCGCGGGCGCCGAAGCTGCGCATCATCGCGGTCGACAGGTTGCGCGGACCCGACCACATGGCGATGCGGATGCAGCCGGGCATGCGTCAGGCCTGACCCGAAATATCGCGCTCGATCAGTGCCTTGTACAGTCCTTGCAATCGCTCGACCATCGGTCCCCTGCCCTCGGTCAGCTTGCGCCCGTCGATGGTGTGCGCGGGGACCACGCCCGCGAAGGTGCCGGTCACGAACGCCTCGTCGGCGCCATAGACGTCGGTGAGCGAGAAATTCTTTTCGAACACCGGGATGCCATTCTCGCGGCAGAGGCGGATGACGTTGGCGCGGGTGATGCCGCCGAGGCAATAGTCGCCGCTCGACGTCCACACCTCGCCCTTGCGCACGATGAAGAAATGGGTCGAGTTGCAGGTGGCGACGAAGCCGTGCGGGTCGAGCATCAATCCTTCGTCGGCGCCCGCCTGCGCCGCCTGGATGCAGGCGGTGATGCAGTTCAACTTGCTGTGCGAATTGAGCTTCTGGTCCTGTACCGCGGGGTCGCCGCGGCGGACATGGACGGTGAAGAGCGTCAGCCCCTTTTCGACCGTCGCGGGCAGCGGGTCCTTATGCTCGGCGATGATGACGATCGTCGCGGGCGAGATGACGACGCGCGGGTCCTGGTACGGCGTCGAGCGGATTCCGCGCGTGACCATCAGGCGGATATGGCATCCGGTCATCTGGTTGCCCGCAATCGTATCGTAAAGCCGCTGGATCAGCGCTTCGCGCGAAATCCCGATGTCCATCGCGATCGCCTTGGCGCCCTCGAACAGGCGATCCAGATGCTGGTCGAGGAACGCCATCCGCCCCTTGTGGACGCGGATGCCTTCCCACACGCCATCGCCGAGCATGAAGCCGCTGTCGAACACCGACACGGTCGCCTCGGCGCGCGGCACCAGCGTGCCGTTGACGTTGATCAGGATCGCGTCGTTGCGCGGGTCGGGGACGAAATCGTGGGTGCCTTGCGCCATGCGGCGACACTAGCCACCGCGGCGCGCCTGTCGAGGGGTCAGACGCCCTTGCGCCCGAAACCGCCGGGGCGCGGGGCCGGACGATCAAGGTCGGCTTCGACCGGCGGCGCGGTTTCGCGGCGGCTCATATAGCTGGCAAAAGCGGCGTCGGCGTCGAAACCCTCGGTCGGCCGGTCGTCGCCGATGTCGATGCCGGCGCCCGGCACGCGGTTAGAGCCCGAGGCGACGCGGATCATCTTGACCAGCGGGCCGATGAGGAAAAGCAGCCCGATGACCGACAGGCCGAGCACGGTCGGGCCGAGCCCGATGCCGGCGATCCCCTGCATCGATCCGCCGCCGACCCCGGCGAAATGCCAGAGCAGAAACCCGATATAGACAACAGGGATCAGCGCGAGGAGCCAGCCGAAAAAAGCGCGCATGCGAAAACCTCTTCCTTGTGCGAAGAGGGACTTAGCAGGCGGCGGTTAGGATTTTCTTATCCGGCAGGCGTTTCGCGCCGCGCATAGACGGCGCCGAGCAAGGCGAAGGCGGCGCCGAGCATCGTGCCGCCGACGATGTCGCTCGCCCAATGCACGCCGAGCATCATGCGCGAGACGCCGTTGAGGACGATCATCACCCCCGCGAGGCTCCACGCCGCACGGCGCCAGCGCGGCGGCACCAGCCAGGCCAGCATGAGATAGACCACCGCGGCGCTGGTCGCATGGCCGCTGGGGTATGAAAAGCTCGTCTGGTGGTCGAGGTGCGGGATGAGGTCGGGGCGCGAGACGCCGAAGCCGAGCTTGAGCAGGCTCGACGCCAGGTTCGAAAGCAGCGAAGCCCCCGCCAGCGCTACCGCGCAGCGCGGCCCGCACCAGTGCCAGACGAGCGCCGACAGCGCGATGACGATGATCCAGCGCGGAATGCCGCCGCCGATCCAGCTCACGCCCTGCATTAAGGCGATGAACAGCGGATCGCTCTTGCCGACCTGGAGCACGAGGCCGGTCGAGATGCGCAGGTCCATCGCCTGCGTCCAGCCCGCCACGACCGCGAAGCCGAGCAGGATGACGCCGACGAGCAATATGGCGGCGGCGATCAGGAAGCGGGTGTGGCGGGTGGTGAAATTCAAAATGATCCTCCCTGTGGCGGAGCTATGGGGAGGTGGCGGCCCCGCATGGGCCGACGGAGGGGCCTCTCCACCACCCTGCGGGTGGTCCCCTTCCCCATCGCTGCGCGACGGGGAGGATCGGAATGTCAGATGTGCAAAGGCCGTCCGAAGGCCGCCAGCACGCCCTCGTGCATCGTTTCGCTGAGCGTCGGGTGCGGGAAAACGGTGCCGATGAAATCATCCTCGACCAGCTCGGCGGTCTTGCCGATCGTATAGCCCTGGATCAGCTCGGTGACCTCGGCGCCGATCATATGCGCGCCGAGCAGTTCGCCGGTCTTGGCGTCGAACACGGTCTTGGTGAAACCCTCGGCCTCGCCCAGCGCGATCGCCTTGCCGTTGCCGATGAAGGGGAAGGTGCCGGCCTTGACCTCGTAACCCAGCTCCTTGGCCTTCGCTTCGGTCAGCCCGACGCTGGCGATCTGCGGGCGGCAATAGGTGCAGCCGGGGATGTTGCGCGGGTCCATGGCGTGCGGATGATGGCCCGCGATCGCTTCGACCGAGATCACCGATTCGTGCATCGCCTTGTGCGCGAGCCACGGCGGCGCGGTGACGTCGCCGATCGCCCAGATACCGGGGACGTTGGTGCGGCACATCGCATCGGTGTCGATATGGCCCTTGGTCGTCTTCACGCTCAATGCTTCGAGGCCGATATTCTCGGTGTTCGGGACGATGCCGATCGCGACGATCGCATGGCTGAATTCGGCCGATTCGACCTTGCCGTCCTTGCCCTTGATCTTCGCCGAGACCCCGGTCGCGGTCGCCTTCAGTTCCTCGACCCCGGCGCCGGTATGGATCGTCATGCCCTGCTTCTTGAGCTGCTTTTCGAGGAACGCCGAGACATCGGCATCCTCGACGGGGACCAGCCGGTCGAGCATCTCGACCACGGTCACTTCGGCGCCCATGTCGCTGTAGAAGCTAGCGAATTCGATGCCGATCGCGCCCGATCCGATAACGAGCAATTTCTTGGGCATTTCGGGCGGGACGAGCGCGTGGCGATAGGTCCAGATGCGCTTGCCGTCGGCGGGCGCGAAAGGCAGGTCGCGCGCGCGCGCGCCGGTCGCGACGATGATGTTCTTGGCGGTGAGGGTCTCGGTCCCCTTCTCGCCCTTTACTTCCAGCTTGCCCGGCGCCGTCAGCTTGCCCTCGCCCATATGGACGGTGATCTTGTGCTTCTTCATCAGGAAGGCGACGCCCTGGCTCAGCTGCTTGGCGACCCCGCGGCTGCGCTTCACGACGGCGTCGATGTCGGCGCTGATCTGTTGCGCGATCAGACCGTAATCGCCGGCATGCTGCATATAATGATAGATTTCGGCCGAGCGCAGCAGCGCCTTGGTCGGGATGCAGCCCCAGTTGAGGCAGATGCCGCCGAGATTCTCGCGCTCGACGATCGCGGTCTTGAGCCCGAGCTGCGCCGCACGGATCGCCGCGACATAGCCGCCGGGGCCCGAACCGAGGACGATGAGGTCGTAATTGGTGTCAGCCATTATGGGCTCCTTCAAAAGCCCCTCTCCCCTTGCGGGAGAGGGGTTGGACTATCAGCTCGGCCGCGGCCGAAAAATCGTTCGACCCGTGCGCCACAGGCCATAAGCAGTCAGGACATACAGCGGCCAGATGGCGATGCCGGTCGCGAGCCATCCAAGGAATCCAACTCCCGCTTGCAGCACAAAAACAGCCATCGCCAAGGCCCCGCAAACTGCACTGAGGAAGATGACGATGCCCACGAAACGGAACCAGCGCCGACTGTTTTCACTATAGCCCGTCGCCGCCGCGAAATAGCATATGATCATCACTGCCACTGAAAGCAGGATCAGTAACGATAGCCCCGCTTTCAGCATCTTGGCTTACGCCACCAGCCCCAGCGGGCTTTCCACCAGTTCCTTGAAGGTCTTCATCAGCAGCGCGCCATCCGCACCGTCGATCGCGCGGTGGTCGAAGCTGCCGGTGGCCGACATGACCGTCGCAATGGCAAGCGCGTCGTCGACGACATAGGGGCGCTTCTCGCCCGCGCCGATCGCCATGATCATCGCCTGCGGCGGGTTGATCACCGCGGTGAACTGCTTGATCCCCATCATGCCCATGTTCGAGATCGAGGCGGTGCCGCCCTGATATTCGCTGGGCTGGAGCTTGCCTTCCTTCGCCTTCGCCGCGAGTTCGGCCATTTCGGTCGAGATTTTCGACATCGACTTGCCGCCCGCGTCGACGATGATCGGGGTGATCAGGCCGCCGGGGATGCTCACCGCGACCGAGATGTCGGCGCGGCTGTATTTGCGCATCACGTCGCCGCCGAAGCTGACATTGCACGACGGCACGCGCTCGAGCGCGATCGCAAGCGCCTTGATCAGCATGTCGTTGACGCTGAGCTTGACCCCGCGGCCTTCGAGGCTGGCGTTGAGCTCGCCGCGGAGCTTCAGGAGCGCGTCGAGGCGGATGTCGACGGTGAGGTAGATGTGCGGCGATTCCTGCATCGACTGGCTGAGGCGGCGCGCGATCGTCTTGCGCATGCCGCTGAGCTTTTCGTCCTCGTGCGGGATGCCGAAATCGGGGATGCCACCCGCGGCGGCCGGAGCCTGTGCCGCGGCGGGCGCGGCGGCAGGAGCGGCTGCGGCGGGCGCTGCGGCCGCGGCGGGTGCGGCCGCGCCGGCAGGGGCGCCGTCGAGGTCGTCCTTAACGATGCGGCCGCCGGGGCCGGTTCCCTTGATGGTCGAGAGGTCGATGCCGCGTTCGGCGGCGAGGCGCTTGGCGAGCGGGCTGGCCTTGATGCGCTCGCCCGACGCGGCGGGCGCGGCGGTGGGTGCCGGAGCCGGGGCGGCTGCGGGCACGGGTGCCGGAGCGGGTTCGGCGGCCTTGGGCGCCTCTTCCTTCGCAGCCGGGGCCGGTGCAGCAGCCGCGGGCGCCGCCTTTGCCGCGCTCGCATCTTCGCCCTCGCCCGCGATCGTCGCGATCACGGTGCCGACCTTCACCCCGTCGGTGCCCTCGGCGACCAGGATCGAGGCGATCACGCCTTCGTCGATCGCTTCGAACTCCATCGTCGCCTTGTCGGTCTCGATCTCGGCGAGCAGGTCGCCCGACTTCACCGTGTCGCCCTCCTTGACCAGCCATTTGGCGAGCGTCCCTTCCTCCATCGTCGGCGAAAGGGCGGGCATTTTGAGTTCGATCGGCATCGTTGGACGTGTCCCTGTCAGTCTTGCAGGCCTGGCCTGCCGCTACGGATTACCCCCTCGTCATAAGACCATCGTTCGTCAACGTCCATCGGGGCAAACTTGCGTTTCATACGAATGTGACGCACTCTCCCCTCGCAAAAAGCATAGCGGGGCCCTCCCGCAAATGCTCAGCGGGGGTCGGGGCATGCGTACGTATCTGGTCGTGATCGACGACAGCCCGGAAGCGAGCCTGGCGCTGCGTTTCGCGGCGCGGCGCGCGGCGCGCACGGGCGGCGGGGTCGCGGTGCTGGCGATCATCCCGCCACAGGATTTCGTGGCGTTCGGCGGCGTGCAGGCGACGATCGAGGCCGAGGCGCGCGAACATGCCGAGGCTCTGGTGTCGGCGGCGGCGGATACGGTGCAGCAGGAAGCCAATGTCACGCCGCAGGTCATGGTCCGTCAGGGCAAGCCCGCTGAGGTTGTGTGCCAAGTGATCGCCGAGAATGACGAGATCGCCGCGCTGGTGCTGGCGACGGCGGCGAGCGGCGCGCCGGGGCCGCTGGTCGCGCATTTCACCGGACAGGATGCGGGCACGCTCCCCTGTCCGGTGATGCTGGTGCCGGGCGGGATCGACGTCGCCCGATTGGATGCGCTAAGCTAGGTCAGACGAGCAGCGCGCGGCCGTCCACCGCCGCGCCCTTCCATTCGAGCGCGGCAAAGACGAAGACTCCGACCGCCTGCGCGATCACGACCGCGATGCCGAGACCGGTCATCGTGCCGGAAAAGGCAGCGACGACGCCCAGGCTGGCAGCGACCCAGCCGATATTGCCGACCGCGATCAGCTTGACGAGCGCGGCATTGGGGACCGCCTGCGCCGCGGCGATGAGCATCAGCAAGCCCGCGGCAAGGCAGATCCAGCCGCCGATGGCGACGACCTGCTCGGGAAGCCCGAGCAGCGAAGCCGCGGGCGCCGCGGCGAACAGGCCGACGAGGAACACGCCGGTGGCGGTGACGGCATCGAGGACGAGAATGGTCTTGAGATTGCGGATCGACATGTGGGTTCTCCTTTCGAACCCGGTCCAGATATGCCGCGAATCGACGCGGGTCGATTACGCCGGAGGTAATGGAAATATCGAAGGCCGAGGTATAGCTCCTGCCGATAAAGGAGACAGACGATGCAGGTAGCACCCTTGGGCGAGCAGCTTCGCGAATGGCGGACGCGCCGGCGGATGAGCCAGATGGACCTCGCGCTCGACATCGAGATTTCGACGCGCCACCTGAGCTTTATCGAGACGGGTCGTTCGAAGCCGAGCGCGGCGATGCTGCAGCGGATCGCCGACTGCCTCGAGGTGCCGCACCGCGCGCGCAACGCGCTGCTGCTCGCCGCGGGCTACGCCCCCAATTATCAGGAGCGCGCGCTCGACAGCCCCGAAATGGCGGGGATGAAGACGATCGTCGAGCATGTGCTGAAGGGGCACGAACCCTATCCCGCGCTCGCGGTCGACCGCCACTGGAACATGATAGCGGCCAACGACGCGATCGCGATCCTGGTCGAGCAGGTGTCGCCCGAATTGCTGGTGCCGCCGGTCAATGTGCTGCGCCTCGCGCTCCATCCCGACGGGCTGGCGCCGCAGATCGTCAATTACGCGATGTGGCGCGCACATATCCTCCACCGGCTCGACCTGCAGATCGAGGCGAGCGCCGATGCGGGGCTGATGGCGCTGCGCGAGGAGATCGCGGGATATCCGGGGCCGGCGAACGACATCGGGCACGGGGCGGTGAGTAGCATCGCGGTGCCGCTGCTGCTCGACACGATCGCGGGGCGTATTTCGTTCGTGTCGACGGTGACGATCTTCGGGACGCCGGTGGATATCACGCTGTCGGAGCTGGCGATCGAGGCGTTTTTTCCGGCGGATGCCGAGAGTGCGGCGTTGTTGCAGAAACTGGCGGCGAAATGATCTCCCCTCCCTGCAAGGGAGGGATCGGGGGTGGGTCAGCGACATTAAAGGTAAAGGCTGACGTCCGCTCGGCTCGCTACGTTCGCACCCACCCCTAACCCTCCCTCGCAGGGAGGGGAACTGGCTACCGCTTCCGCCCCTTGTGCTTGATATTCGCCGGCCGGCCGCGCTTGCCGACCACATGCTTGCCGGCCTTGTCCTTACGCGTCCCGTCGCGCCGCGGCGGGTTGCTCCGAAAGCCGCCCTCGGGCGCATCGGGCAGTTCGAACCGCAAAGCGCCGCTCACCGGGTTCGCCTCCATCAGCCGCAGGTCGAGCCGCTGGCCGACGGTAAAGCTCACCCGCCCATGCTCGCTGTCGAGCGTGCGCGCCGCCTCGTCGTAGAAGAAGCGCTCGCTGCCCAGCGTTGACACCGGCACCAGCCCGTCGCCGCCCAATCCATCGACCGTCGCAAAGAAGCCGAAGGGCTGCACCCCCGTGATCCGCGCCTGGACGATCTCGCCGGTCTTGTTGGCGAGATAGGCGGCGACATAGCGGTCGATCGTCTCGCGCTCGGCCTCCATCGCGCGGCGTTCGAGCGCGCTGATCGCCTCGCCGATGCGCGACAGCCCCTTGGCATCGGCCTCGCCGAGCCCGGTCCGCGCGGGCAGGTCCTTGGGCTTGCCGGGGACTTCGAGCTTGTAGCTGTCGACGAGCGCGCGATGGACGATCAGGTCGGCGTAGCGGCGGATCGGCGAGGTGAAATGCGCGTAGCTGCCGAGCGCGAGGCCGAAATGCCCCGAGTTCGCGGGTCCGTAATAGGCCTGCGTCTGGCTGCGCAGGATCGCCTGCATGATTTCGGGCAGGCGGTCGTCCTGCGAAAAGCCGTCGATCAGCCGGTTGAACACCGCGGGGGTGATCACCTGTCCCAGCGCGAAGCTCTGCTCGAAGGTTTCGAGATAGTCCTTGAGGCTGACGAGCTTTTCGCGGCTCGGCGGCTCGTGGATGCGGTACATCACCGGCGATTTCTTGGCCTCGAGCGCCTTTGCCGCCGCGACATTCGCCGCGATCATATAATCCTCGATCAGCCGCATCGAATCGAGCCGGTCGCGCACGCGAATCTCGGCGATGCCGCCCGCCTCGTCGAGGATCACCTGCCGCTCGGGCAGGTCGAGGTCGAGCGGCGCACGCGCGGCGCGCGCCTTGGCAAGCAGCGCCCAGCAGGCCCAGAGATTCTTGAGCGAAGGCAGCACGTCGGCGTCCCACTCGTCGCGCGCTTCATCGGCGTCATAGGCCACCTGCGCTTGCTCATAAGCGATGTTTGCGCGCAGCCGCACCAGCGCGCGGGTGAAACGCCATGACGTCACCTTGCCATGCTTGTCGATGACGAGGTGGCACGCCATCGCGGCGCGGTCCTCTCCGGCTTTGAGCGAGCAAACGCCGGCGGACAGCGTCTCGGGCAGCATCGGGACGACGCGGTCGGGGAAATAGACGCTGTTGCCGCGCCGCCGCGCCTCGCGGTCGAGTTCGCCGTCGGGGCGAACATAATAACTCACGTCGGCGATCGCGACGATCGCCTTGAAACCGCCTTTGTTGGCCGCATCGTCGTCGGGGATTGCCCAGACGGCGTCGTCATGGTCGCGCGCGTCGATCGGGTCGATCGCGACGATCGGGAGGTCGCGCAGGTCCTCGCGCCCCGGGGGAGTGAGGGGCAGTTTCGCCGCACGCTCGGCCTCGGCGACCGTCTCGGCGCCGAAGACATGCGGGATTTCGTGGCGCGCGATCGCGATCATGCTGAGCGCCCTCGGCGCAAAGGGGTCGCCGATGCGCTCGATCACCTTGGCCTTGGTCGCGGGGCCGCGCCCCGTCAGTTCGGCGCGCACGAGGTCGCCGATGCCGGCGTCGGCCATGTCGGCGACCGCGAAGTCAAAGCGCGCGCGCTTGTCGGCGGGGCGCAGCCAGGTCATCGCCTTGCCGCCGGGGCCGACGTCGTGGACGAGCACGCCGATGACGAGCTCGGCGCTCGTCTGCAATCGCTTCATCGGATGCGCGACATGGCCGCCGCCGCGCTCTTCCGTGCGCGCGAGCACGCGGTCGCCGACGCCGAGCGCGCCTTTCCGCCCCTGCTCCATCACGCGCAGCCGCGGCGGCGGGCCCGCGCCTTCCCAGCGGTCGGGCACCGCCCAGACATTGCTGCCCTCGATCGCCGCCACGCGCAGCACGGTGACGCGCGGCAGCCCGCCATGTTTGTGGAAGGCGCGGCCCGGCGCCATGTCGACGAGCCCCTCGTCGGTCATGTCCTTGAGCAGCGCCTTCAGCGCGACCTTGTCGGCGCCATGGAGGCCGAAATGCTTGGCGATCTCGCGCTTGCCGACCGCATCACTGCTGTCGGCGATGAAGCGCATGATCTGGTCGCGTGTCGGAAGTCCGGCCTGGATTTTGCGTGGCATGATCCGCTGATAGGGGGCAACGCGCGGCGCGTCACCCCCATCTGCCGATCAATAATAGGGCTGGATGTCGATCACGCGGCCCGAGGCGTCGGCGGTGCAGACCGAGCGATAGCTGCCGGTCGCCATCGTGTAGACATGGCTTCCGCGCTGCTCGCGCTGGCTGACCACGACGCTGCTACCCCACGGCGCATTCTGAAATTCGTCGGCCCGGCGAGCGCATGCCGTGCGCCCCCCGTCGGTGCCGCCGCGCGCATAGGGGCGGTTTGCCATGCGGCGGTTTGCCGCTTCGGTCTCGCCCGCCATATAGCCGTTATGATAGCCTTCGCTGTCGTGACGGTCGTACTGACCGCCGTAGAGGCCGTCGTTGTAACCGCGCGAATATTCGCTGTCGTGATCGGCGCCGCCATGGTCGTCGCCGTGCTTTTTCTTGTGGCTGGCGAGTGCCGCGATCAGCCCGACGACCGCCACCGCGCCGACCGCCGCGGCGGCGTTCCCGCCGCCTTTGCCGCAATCGCCGGCGTCGGCCTTGTCGATGCTGGCGTAGCGCCCCTGGCTGACGACGACGCGCACGCAGGTGTCGCCGTTCCACCAATATTGGCCACCATTCTTGAACGTCTCCATCTTGTAGCCGCGGCTTTGCATCTCGCTCTCGGCCCCCGGCGCACGCGCGCCCACGAGGTCGGAGAGGCTACCGGGAGTTTTGGCGTAAGCGGGCGCCATACCGGTCCCGATCATCGAAGCAGCCGCCAAGGCCGCGATCGTCCGTCGCATCATGATCTTTCCCCTGTCAGCGCGCGCGGCGCACGACCCCACCGCTACGCAATGCGCGGGACCTTCTTCGGCCGAGTCCCTGAGCGCGCAGCATAGCGGAAAAGCGCTCCGCAAAGAACGACATTCAGGGTTAGGGCGCGGCTGACCACGCCGTCGACAACGCGAAAGCGGCCCCGGGAAGCCGCGCAATCCCTCGGCTGCCGTCAGTCCTGCCCCGCGCTTGGCGGAGCGCCGAACCGGTTGGCGCCGGCCGTCCCCGGAAGTGCCAGAAGAATGATCACGGCGAGGACGCACGCGAGATATACGATGTTATTGAAGAACAGCAGCAGGAAGAGCGAAAAGTCGGGTGGAGCGCCCGTTTCGGTTCCGCGGCCGAAATCGTCGAACAGCGGCCGCATCGTCGCCAGGCCGATCGCCAGAAAAGGCAGCGGCAACAATATCCACCAGCCGCGCCGGTCGCTGTCGTGCAGCCGCCGCACGGCCGCGGCGGCGATCAGCAGGAAAGCGATCGACAGGACGAAGACCATGCCGCCGATCAGAATATCCATGTCGGGCAGCACATCGGGGTGATGCCCGCGAATCTCGACCGAATAATGCCCCGGCCCGCTTGTCACGGTTACATCCTCGGGATGCTCGCGCGCCACGCGAGCCGCGCCTTCCGCCATCTGATCGAAGGCGGGCTGCATCGCGAACATCATCGCGACCGCCACCAGCAGGCCATTGACGCCGGCGAACATCCAGAAGGGGGCCACCGCCATACGTCCGCCGAAACGGAAGATTCCGGAATATCCCTCCCGGAGTGCCGCCAGCATCAATAGGTCCGCCCCACCAGCACGCGTTCGACCGCGGGCTCGCCGGTGAAGAAGCACGCACCGTCGGCCGGGGCGGCATCGAGCGGGGTGTTGCGCATCGTCAGCTTGAGTGCCTTCAACTGCTCCACGATCTTGTCGAGCGCGGCGCCGGTCGGGCGCGCCCATTGCACTTCGGCCCAGCCGACGAATTTGTCGTCGCCGGCGAAATGCGCTTTTAGATCGGTGACATCGCGGACGATGTTCGCATCGAGCCGCGCTTTGGCTTCGGCGTAGAGGCCGGTCTGGATATCTTCGAGGATCGCCACCGCGCTCGCGACGAAATCGCCCTTGGCCACGAACGCGGTGTCGAGCTTGCCGCTCTCCTGATAGAGACGGTCGCGGCGGATCACTGCGACATTGCCGCCCGCGACGTCGCGCGGGCCTACCTCGACGATGACCGGCGCGCCCTTCTTGACCCAGCCCCAGCGCTTGGTTTGCGCCTTGGCGCCGCTGGTGTCGAGCAGCACGCGCACGGGCTCGCGGAAGGCGTCGAGCGCCTTGAGGCTCGCTTCGAGGTCGCGGCAATAATCGAGGATCGCGTGGTCTTCGTCATTGTCGCGCAGCATCGGCACGATGACGATCTGGTGCGGCGCGATGCGCGGCGGACAGCGCAGACCGTCGTCGTCGCCGTGCGTCATGATCACCCCGCCGATCATCCGCGTCGAGGTGCCCCAGCTCGTCGTATGGCAGAGGCTGTGGCCGCCGTCCTTGTCCTGGTAGCGGATATTCGCTGCCTCGGCGAAACCGGTGCCGAGATAATGCGAGGTGCCCGCCTGGAGCGCCTTGCCGTCCTGCATCATCGCCTCGATCGAATAGGTCGCGACCGCGCCCGGGAAACGCTCGTTCTCGGGCTTCTCGCCCGCGACCACGGGCATCGCGAGCACATCCTCCGCGAAGGCGCGGTACATTTCGAGCGCGCGCAGCGTCTCGGCCATCGCGTCGGCCTTGTCGGCGTGCGCCGTATGGCCCTCCTGCCACAGGAATTCGCTTGTGCGCAGGAACATGCGCGTGCGCATTTCCCAACGCACGACATTGGCCCATTGGTTGACCTTCAGCGGCAGGTCGCGCCAGCTCTGCACCCAGCGGCTCATCGCATTGCCGATCACCGTCTCCGACGTCGGCCGGACGATCAGCGGCTCCTCGAGCTTCGCCTCGGGATCGGGGACGAGCTTGCCCTTCGCATCCTGAATCAGCCGGTGGTGCGTGACGACCGCCATTTCCTTGGCGAAACCATCGACATGGTCGGCCTCCTTCTCGAAGAAGCTCAAGGGGATGAAGAGCGGGAAATAGGCGTTCTGCACGCCGGCGTCCTTGATCGCGGCGTCCATGACCTTCTGGATGCGCTCCCAAATGCCGTATCCCCAAGGCTTGATCACCATGCAGCCGCGCACCCCCGATTCCTCGGCGAGGTCGGCCTCGGCAATGACATCTTGATACCAGGCCGCGAAGTCGGCCTGACGGGTTACGCTGAGCGCATGCTTGATCATCGGTCCTGATTTCTCAACTGGGGGGCGGGAGAGCGGCCCCGATTATTTCTTGTTGGCGAGCTCAGCCTTGAGGTCGGCGATTTCGGCCTTGAGCGCCGCGATCTCGGCGTCCTTGGCCTTGGTTGAACCCGCGCCTGGGATGAAGGCGCTGGTCGCCTGCTGGAACATCTCGAGGTTGCGGCGCGTCAGCTCGGCAAGCGGGTTCGAACCGAGCGCGCCTTCGAGCGCGGCGCGCACGTCCTGCTGGTTCTTGCGGAAGGTCGCCATCGACGCCTCGAGATATTGCGGCACCATCGACTGCATCTTGTCGCCATACATACCGATCAGCTGGCGCAGGAAATTGACGGGCAGCAGCGTCTCGCCGCGCGTTTCCTCGTCCATGATGATCTGCGTCAGCACATTATGCGTGATGTCCTCGCCGCTCTTGGCGTCGACGACACGGAAATCGCGACCGTCGCGGACCATCGTGCCCAGATCCTCGAGCGTGATGTAGCAGCTGCGCTCCGTATCGTAGAGGCGCCGGTTCGCATATTTCTTGATCGTAACCGTGTCGCCGTCGGCCGGCGCCTTGGACTTCGCCATGTGCTGCTGCTCCCTGACCCATGACAAAGGCGACCCCGCCGCGTCGGGCTTGAACGTTGAAAAGCGGCAATAGCATCAATCTATGATGCGTCGCAACATGAAGCCGGCACGGAGGTGCGTGAGCCAGCGATTCGCCTCGCTCTCGGCGCCAGACGATCGGCGCGACGGTTCGCGCCGACAAATTTTTCACGTGACGGCAGGACGGCGCGACGAGTCGAGTGGCGCAATATAGTTTCAACTGAAACATTGGATGCGACATAATTGCCGCCCCGTTCGCATCACGGCACGGCCTTTGTGTCACCGTCTCACAACCTTGTTATTTTGGCCGAATTACAGCGCGAGTCCGCCAACTGTTGCGAAAATGACACAATGTCATGCCGATGGCGCACAGCCGTCAGAAAATTGCCACAGGGGGCTTGTGCCACTTTCGTTTTCGGTCTTTCTTGGGTGCAATCCGTTCATCTCTATTTTTGAACGGACAACCGGGGAGTTACCAAATGAATAAGTCGCACCTGCTTATGGGTGCTGCTGCCTTTGCAGTGGCCATTTCCGTGAGCCAACCTGTTTTCGCTCAAGACACACCCGCCGCCACCGCCGATTGCGTCGACGCCGATGAAGATGGCGTCTGCGACAGCGAAGCGACGTCCGGCCAGGGCTCCGACATCGTCGTGACCGGATCGCGCATCCGTCGCGACGAATATAACGCGATCGAGCCGATCACCGTCGTCACCGCCGAAGAAATCACGCAGTCGGGCTTCAACAGCGCGACCGACGCGCTGCAGAGCGCCGAAGTCACCGCCGGCGCCGGTCAGATCAACAACTTCTATGGCGGCTTCGTCACCGCCGGCGGCACCGGCGCGAACACGCTGGGCCTTCGCAACCTGGGCCCAGCGCGTACGCTGGTCCTGCTGAACGGCCGCCGCATCGCCCCCGCGGGTACCCGCGGCAACGTCCTGGCGGCCGACCTTAACGTGCTGCCGACCGCCATCGTCGAGCGTATCGAAGTCCTGAAGGCCGGCGCTTCGTCGGTTTACGGTTCGGACGCGGTCGCCGGCGTCGTCAACATCATCACCGACAACAAGGTGCGCGGCCTGACGATCGACGCGCAGGTCAACGTTCCCGAAGTGGGTGCCGGCGTCGACAAGCGCATCGCCGCGACCTTCGGTTTCGACACCGACCGCCTGAACGTCATCGGATCGATCGAAGTCCGCAAACGCAACGCGCTGCGCCTCGACGACCGCGGCTTCACCAGCTGTCCGATCCCCGGCTTCCGCACGGGACCGGATGCCGAATTCGGCTCGGACGATCCGTTCCCGCTCGGCGATCCGCGCAACTGCTTCACCATCGACAACGGCGGCGTGACCATCAACACGCTCGGCACGCCGACCCGCACCGGCATCGGCCGCACCAGCGGCGTGCTCGGCAACTTCAACCGCTTCGTGCCCGCACCGGGCCAGGGTGGCGGTTCGCTTCCGGGCTATCTGGGCGTCGGCACCTATGACCGCGACAGCTTCGATCCGGAAAGCCAGAAGGAAGAGCTGATCACGCCGGTGAAGACCTACACGGGCTTCCTCGCCGCGACCTATGACGTCGGCGGGCTCGGCAACGCCGAAGTCTATGGCGAACTCCTCGCGACCCGTCGCCAGTCGTCCTCGCTGCTGTATCGCCAGCTTTCGCTCGACTATCTCCAGGGCAGCCCGCTGCTTCCGGTCGAACTGCGCGACGGCGTCTTTGCCGCTCCCACCAACACGACGAGCGGCCGCAACATCGCGGCGCGCGCGTTCATCGGCTTCGGTCTGACCGACTCCTCGCAGGAAGTCGATTATGTTCGCGCAGGCGGCGGTATTCGCGGCGACTTCGTGTTCGACGGCTGGCGCTACGACGCCTATGCCGGCAAGTCGTGGACCGACGGCACCTATGAGATCGAATCGTTCTTGATCGATCGCGTGGCGGCTTCGACCAACGTGGTGCAGAACCCCAATGGTACGTTCAGCTGCGCCGCAGCGGCGACCTTTGCAAACTGCGTCGCGGCGCCTGCGCTCAGCGCGGACGTTGTCGGCGGCAACCTGCCGCAGGCATGGCGCGACTATATCCTGCAGAACACGATCGGCACGACCAAGTTCCGCGAATCGACCTTCACGGCGTCGATCGACGGTCCGCTGTTCAAGATGCCGGGCGGCGACGTGCAGCTGGCAATCGGCGTGGAATATCGCAAGCAGCGGATCGACGACACGCCCGATCCGAACTCGATCAGCGGCAACCTGCTCGGCCTGACTGCCGGTACGCCCACGCGCGGTACGGACAACGTCAAGGAAGCCTTCGCGGAAGTCTTCGTCCCGATCCTGTCGGATCGTCCTTTCTTCCACAACCTGAACCTCAACGCGTCGATCCGTTACACCGACTATGCGTCCTATGGTTCGGACTACACCTACAAGATTGCGGGTGAGTGGGAGTTCTTCGAAGGCTTCGGTATCCGCGGCAGCTATGGCACCTCCTATCGTGCCCCGGCGCTCGCCGAGCAGTTCCTGGGCGCCACCAGCGGCTTCATCGGCGCGGCGAACGATCCTTGCGATGCGGACAACTTCCCGCGGGCCAATGGTCAGCCGAACCCGGGTGCCTACACCCCGGCACAGCAGCAGCGCGCTGCCAACTGCGCCGCGGTCGGCATCAACGTCGCGACGTTCCAGCAGAACAACGGCATCACGTCGTTCACCCGCGGCGGTGCCGAAACCGGCCTGTCGGCTGAAACCTCGCGCAACTGGTCGGTCGGTGCGGTCATCCAGCCGCGTCTTCCGGGAACCACGACGTTCGCCTTTGCCGTCGATTATTTCGACATCAAGGTCACCAACGGCGTTTCGGCGCTCAGCGGCACGACGATCCTCAATCGTTGCTACAACGATGTCGACTTCGACCCGAACGGCGGTTTCTGCCGCTTCGTTCAGCGTGACGCCAACCAGATCCTGACCGTCACCAGCGGCTTCGTGAACCTGGCCGAGGACGTCGTGAAGGGTTATGAAGCGTCGCTGCGCTTCGGCACCGACCTGTTCGGCGGCCGCCTGCTGCTCAACGCGAACGTGACCAAGTACACCGAACAGTCGGACCGGACCTTCCCCGAGGAAATCCTGCTCGACGCGAACGGTACGCTGAACGTTCCGGATTGGGTCGGTTCGGGCGACCTGACCTATCGCAAGGGCCCGGTGACGTTCCGTTACGGCGTGACCTGGTTCGACGGCAGCAGCGGCACGGCCGAGTACAACCAGACCAGCCGTACGACGGGTGTGGTGAACCAGGCCAACGTGGACATCCTGAACGATTTCTACGTGATCGAAACGCCCGCCTATTTCCTCCACAACGCGTCGTTTCAGTTCGACGTGAACGAAAAGCTGGAGATCACGATGGGCGTCCGCAACCTGTTCGACAAGGATCCGCCGAAGGTGACCGTCTATTACACGACCATCGGCAACGCGCCGTTGTACTCGGGTTACGACTATACCGGTCGCCAGTATTTCGTGAACGCGACCTTCAAGATCTGATAGGACCTCGATCCAAAAAGGAAGGGCCCCGGGAAACCGGGGTCCTTTTTTCATGCGCTCATGTCGGCGGCCGTTACGGGTTCCGGACGGCGAGCTTTCCTATTGCCAGACGCGCTTGAAACGCGCGCCTAGGCCGGTCAGCAGCTCATATTGCGACAGACCCGAACGCGCCGCGACCTCGGGCAGGTCGTAGCCCAGCGTCAGCCAGTCGCCCTCGCAAATCGCAAGGTCACCCGCGTCGAAGGCGGTGAGGTCCATCGACACGCGCCCGGCGACGGGCAAATAGCGCCCCTTCCAGCTCGCAAAGCCGACCCCGCCCGACTGGCAGCGGAGATAGCCGTCGGCATAGCCGATATTGGCGACCGCGATCCACGCGCGGTCCTTTGCCGTCCATGTCGCGCCATAACCGACGCTATCGCCCGCTTCGACGGTGCGGACCTGCAGCACGCGCGCTTCGGGAAAGACGACCTGCCGCAGCTGCCCCGCTGCCTCGCCGCGCGGCACGCCGCCGTAGAGCGCGAGCCCGGGGCGGGTGAGATCGAAAGCATAGTCGGCGCCCAGGCAGATGCCCGCGCTGTTGGCGAGGCTGTAGCGCCGCGCCGGGATCGCTTCGCGGAGCGCGCGGAAAGTCGCGAGCTGCTGCGCATTTTGATCGCTATCCTCGTCGGCCGAGGCGAGATGGCTGAGCAGCGTCTCGATCGCGAGCCCGTTGAGCGCCCCGCCCATCACCTCGGCGACGGTCAGCCCCAACCGGTTCATGCCGGTGTCGACCATCACGTCACACGGCCGCCCTTCCCCGGCTTCGCGCCAGCGCGCGACCTGCTCGGCGCTGTTGAGGACCGGCCGCGCGGGCAATGTGCGCGCCGCGACCATGTCGCTCGCGCCGACGCCGTGGAGTACTGACAGCGACGCGCCGGGCGCCAGCGGCATCAACGCCGCCGCCTCGGCCCAGGTCGCGACGAAGAAGTCGCGGCAACCCGCCGCCGTCAGATGGCGCATCACCGCGCGCGCGCCGAGGCCATAGCCGTCGGCCTTGAGCGCCGCGCCGGTCGCCGCGCCGCCGCTCGCCTTCGCGAGCCAGCGCCAGTTGGCGACGAGCGCCGCGCTGTCGAGGCGAAGGCGAAGCGGGGCGGCGATATCGATCATCCCCCGCCCCTAGCTGCGAAAAACGGCAGCGCCAATGGGGCGATCAGGCCGACGGCGCCGCGGCGTCCTTCTCCCACTGCCCCGGTACCGGATCCTTGAGCATGAAGGCGCTGACGAGGAAAGCCACGAGCACCACGACCCAAGTGTACCAGAGCCCGGCATAGGCATCGCCGGTCTTGGCGATGATGAAGCTCGCGATCAGCGGCAGGAAGCCGCCGAAATAGCCGGTGCCGAGGTGATAGGGGATCGACAGCGACGAATAGCGCACATGCGGCGGGAACATCTCGGACAGCAAAGCTGCGACGGGGCCGTAGGTGAAGCCCGACAGCGCACTGAGCCCGAGGAGGGCGGCGATAATCACCGCGAGGCCGAGCGGGCCCGGTATTTGCTTTTCGAAATCATAGCCCATCGCCTCGAGCGCGGGTTTGAGCACCGCGGGGTCCTCGCCCGCGACCTCGCGCCCGCCGATCGTCACCTTGACGCTGTCGAAGCCGCTGCCGCTGCCGACGATGCTGTAAGGCACGCCGAGCTTGGTGAGCTCGCCGAGCGTCTTGCCGCACGCGGTTTCCTGGACCTGCGCGAAGGGGTCGTAATCGCAGAGCGAGCCGGTGACGACGACGGGTGCCTTTTCGGCGGCGGCGGTGAGCGCGGGGTTGCCGACGCTGCCCATCAGCCAGAAGAGCGGGAAGAGCAGCACCAGCGTCGCGGCATAGCCCCAGACGATCGGCTTCTTGCGCCCGATCTTGTCGGAGATATGTCCGGCCCACAGGAAAAAGCCCATGCCGAGCGCAGCCGAGAAGCCGACGATAATCTCGGCCGCCGTATCGTCGACCTTCATCGGCCCCTTGAGGAACGACAGGCCCGAGAACATCGCGGTGTACCAGATCACGGTGAGCCCCGCGGCGATGCCGAACAGCGCGACGAAGATGCGCCGCGGGTTGCCGGGATAGGTGAAGCTTTCTTTGAGCGGGTTCTTCGCGAGCTCGCCCTCGGCCTTCATTGCCTGGAACACCGGGCTTTCGGAGAGCTTGAGCCGCATCCACAGCGAGATGGCGAGCAGGATCAGCGAGAGCAGGAAAGGCACGCGCCAGCCCCAGCTTTCCCACACCGCGTCGGACATCAGCGCCTTGCAGCCGAGCACGACGATGAGGCTCAAAACGAAACCGCCGACGACGCTCGCCTGGATGAAGCTGGTATAGAAGCCGCGCTTGTCGGGGGGCGAATGCTCGGCGACGTAAACCGCAGCGCCGCCATATTCGCCGCCGAGCGCGAGCCCCTGGAGCACGCGGAGCAGGATCACGATGATCGGCGCGACGATGCCGATCGTCGCCGCCGAGGGGATCATGCCGACGCCGGCGGTCGCGATGCCCATCAAAGTGACGGTGACGAGAAAGGTATATTTGCGCCCGAGCCGGTCGCCGAGGAAACCGAAGAGCACCGCGCCGAGCGGGCGGAAGCCGAAACCGACCGCGAACCCCGCCCACACGAGCAGGATTTCGAGCGTCGCATTGTCGCTGGGGAAAAAGGCCTTGCCGATGATCGCCGCGAGCGTGCCGTAGATGAAAAAATCATACCATTCGAAGATCGTCCCCGCCGACGAAGCGGCGATGACCATGCGAATGTCCTTCGCGGTCGGCTGATAGGCGGCGCCATGGTCGGCGGCCGCGGCTACATCGGTCATAAACTCTCCCTTTGGCCCTTTCGGCCCACCCCCTTCCCGTTCGCATCGAGCGAAGTCGAGATGCCCCGAAGGCAAGCACGACCGATGGGTGTCTCGACTTCGCTCGACACGAACGGGTTTGGGCCGGTGTAGCTGTCCGCTCGCACCGCGCAAGCCTTCTTGGCGTAGCATCATTCCGGTGGCAGACTGCACCTTATGCAGTTCATCGACCTCTCGATCCCGATCACCAATGACGTCGTTTCCGACCCGCCGGTGATGCGCCCGAAGATCACCTATATGACCCACGAAAATACGTGGCAGCAGATCGCGATGTTCTTCCCCGGCCTGACGCAGGAAGACCTGCCCGACGGCGAGGGCTGGGCGGTCGAGAGCCTGACGCTGAGCACGCACAACGGCACGCATATGGACGCGCCCTGGCATTTCCACTCGACCACCGATCGCGGCGCGACCCCGGCGCCGAGCATCGACGAGGCGCCGCTCGACCTCTTCTTCCGGCCGGGGGTCAAGCTCGATTTCTCGGATCGCCCCGCGGGGCATGTTGTGACCGCCGCGGAGGTGGAGGCCGAACTCGCGCGGATCGGCCACACGCTCCAGCCGTATGAAATCGTGCTCGTCCAGTCGGGCGCGATATACGGCACCGACAATTTTACCGACCAAGGCTGCGGCATGGGTGAGGAAGCGACGCTGTACCTCACGGAGCGCGGCGTTCAGGTCGTCGGCACCGACGCGTGGAGCTGGGACGCGCCGTTCAGCCACACCGCCAGGCGCTGGGCCGAGACGCGCGATCCCAAGATCATCTGGGAAGGCCATAAGGCGGGGCGCATCCAGCCCTATTACCAGATCGAAAAGCTCACCAACCTCGCCGCGCTGCCGCCGACGGGATGGACGTTGAGCTGCTTCCCGGTGAAGATCGAACGCGCGAGCGCGGGGTGGATCCGGGCGGTGGCGTTAGTGGATAGCTGAATAGTGAATGGCGGTGTTCGGGTGAGAGCGGACGTTCCCGTTCCTCCCCGGAACGGGGAGCGGGACTGCCCGAAGGGTGGTGGAGGGGCCGGGACGGTGCGTCATGGCGAGAGGTTTCGCTCCCTCCGTCAGCCCTGCGGGCTGCCACTTCCCCGTTCCGGGGAGCCACTATCTATGCCCGCTCCCCACCCCAAACCCGCGCTACAAGTTCACCGTCGCTAGCATCCACAATATCCACCCACCCAGCACCAGCAGGCTGGCGAAGGTCGCGAGCACGCCGAGCTGGCGCCCCAGCGGCGCCTTTCCCGGCGGCGACGGGGTGTGGAGCCCCACGATATGCGCGACGCGGCCGATCAGGAAGATCGCGCCGATCGCCATCAGCGCGAGATGATTGGCGCGCGCGCTTTCGAGCAGGCCGAGCAGGATGATGATGATCGGCGCATATTCGGCGAGATTGCCATGGCTGCGGCTCGCGGCGATCAGCTTGGCGTCGCCATGGTCGCCGAACGCCGCCTTCAGCCGCAACCGCTGGCGCACGGTCAGGATCGCCGTGAACAGCAGGAGCAGCGCGCAGACGGCGCCGACAAACGCGGTAACCGGTAAAGTCATATCCTTGTTCCCCCAATCCGCCCGCAGCCTAACCCGTCGTTCCTCGATTGCCACTGGCAAGTTGCACTCGGGCGATTATCGTCGCGACATAAGAAAATGTCCGGGGAGCGACATCAAATGACCATCGCCGAGGCGACGCCCGATTTCGAGGCGGACCGCAACGACCGCGCCTTTCTGGGGCATCCCAAGGGGCTCGGCTATCTCGCCTTCGTCGAGGGGTGCGAGCGCTTTTCCTATTATTCGATGCAGACCCTGCTCGTGCTCTACATGGTCAAATATCTGCTCCTGCCCGAGAATGCGGCGGGCGTGATCGGCCTGTCGGCGCTGCGCGACTGGTACGGCGGGATCGACGGCCAGCCGCTCGCGTCGAAAATCTTCGGCGACTATACCTCGCTCGTCTACCTCACCCCGATCGCGGGCGGCTTCATCGCCGACCGCTGGCTCGGGCGGCGCGCGACCTTATCCTCGGCGGCATCTTCATGGCGGTCGGGCATTTCCTGATGGCGTTCGAGAGCGCCTTCCTGTTCGCGCTACTCGCGCTGATCGTCGGCGTCGGGCTGTTCAAGGGCAATATCGCGAGCCAGGTCGGCGAGCTTTACGGCGCGAACGACCTCCGCCGCGCGATGGCGTTCCAGATCTTCTATATCGCGATCAACGTCAGCCTGATCGTCGCGCCGCTGATTTCGGGAACACTGGGCGAGAAGGTCGGCTGGCACTGGGGCTTCGGCACCGCGGGCGTGGTGATGGTCGCGGGGCTGATCCTGTACATCTACGCCAAACCCTGGCTGCCCGCCGAAAGCCGCGCGGAGCGCGCCGAAAAGGCGGCGGCGCCCAAGGAACCGCTAACCCGCGACGACTGGACGCGCATCATCGCCTTGCTCATCCTCGTCCCCGTCCTCGCGGTCGCACTGCTCACCAACCAGGAAATCTTCAACGCCTACCTGATCTGGGCCGACCAGCATTTCCAGCTGACCTTCTTCGGCACGACCCTGCCCACCAGCTACATGATCACCATCGACGCCGCGGCGAGCTTCGGCATGCTCGTCGCGGTCGCGGCCTTCTACGTCTGGTACGGCAAGCGCTTCAGGGAGCCGGACGAGCTCGGCAAGATGATCATCGGCAGCTTCTTCACCATCGCGGGCGGGCTGTGCCTCGTCATGGCGGCGGCGACGCAGGGCGACGGCAAGATCGGGCTGTTCTGGCCGCTGATGTTCCACCTGTTCAACAGCATCGGCTTCGCGCACATCCTGCCGGTCAGCCTGGCCCTGTTCACCAAGGTCGCGCCGCGCGCGCTCAACGCGACGGTGGTCGGCATCTATTATCTCGCCTTCTTCGGCGCGAACAAGATCGTCGGCGAGGTCGGCGGCTGGTACTCGTCGATGCCGACGACCAGCTTCTGGCTGTTCCATGTCGCGACGGCGGTGGTCGGACTGGTCGCCTTCATCCTGTTCAAGCTGCTGCTGGGGCGGCGGCTGGTCGCGGCCGCCTAGAAGAGCCGCGAACCGTTCGGCACCGCACGGTCGGGGGAGAAGAGGACGACGGCGCTTTCGTCGTCGGCGAAGCCCAAAGTCAGCACCTCGGACATGAACTTGCCGATCTGGCGCGGCGGGAAATTGACCACCGCGGCAACCTGCCGTCCGGGCAGCTCTTCGAGCTTATACCGATCGACGATCTGCGCGCTGCTCTTCTTCACCCCGATCGCGGGACCGAAGTCGATCCGGAGCTTGAAGGCGGGTTTGCGCGCTTCGGGAAAGGGTTCGGCCTCGACGATGGTGCCGATGCGGATATCGACCTTGAGGAAATCGTCGAAGGCGATTTCGGGCGCCGCGCCCGCGTCGGTGTCGTGATTGACGTGCATTCTAAAACTCCGTCGTCCCCGAAAAAGGGGTGCCAGCCCTTTCGCCCCTTATCTTCGTGCCTTTGTGCCTTTGTGTGAGAACTCTTATGATCTTGCACAAAGGCACAAAGAAGGAAAATGCTGGATTCCCGCCTTCGCGGGAATGACGAAGTTGGATTACTCCATCTCCAATATCACCGCATCGACCGCCAGGCTGTCGCCCTGCGCCGCGTTGACGGTCTTCACCGTCCCCGATTTCTCGGCGCGCAGGATATTCTCCATCTTCATCGCCTCGACCGTCGCGAGCGGCTGGCCGGCTTCGACCTTGTCGCCCTCGCCGACGTGCAGCGCCACCAGCAGCCCCGGCATCGGACAGATGAGGAATTTCGACAGGTCGGGCGGCACCTTCTCGATCATGTGCGAGGCCAGCGGCGCGACGTGCCAAGGCAGCACGCGGACCTCGTGAATGCGCCCGCGGGTCGTCATCTTCCAGCCGGTGCGCGTCTTGGCGACCTTCACCGCCAGTTCGCTGTCGTCGATCTCGGCCACCACCAGCCGGTCGCCCGGCGTATATTCCAGCGCGATGTCGATGGCATCGCCCTCGACCTTGATATGCTTGCCGCCGACCTTGACCTTGTGCGGCGTACCGTCGATCGTCACCTGCCATTTGGCGGGCGGATCGAGCCGGTCGCCGAGCTGGCCGTCGGTGCGCCGCGCGCGGTCGGCCTCGGCGCTGGCCATGAAGCCCGCGATCGCGGCGAGCGCGCGCATCACATCGGCGTCGGTCCCGGCGCCGTGGAAGCCTTCGGGATATTCCTCGGCGATGAAGCCGGTGGTGAGCTCGCCCGAGCGGAAGCGCGGGTGCTGCATGATCGCCGACAGGAAGTCGATATTGTGGCCGAGCCCTTCGAGCTCGAAGCGGTCGAGCGCCGCGACCTGCAAGTCGGCGGCTTCGTCGCGCGTCGCGCCCCAGGTGATCAGCTTGGCGATCATCGGGTCGTAGAAGATCGACACCTCACCCCCTTCCTCGACCCCCGCATCGACCCGCACGCCGTCGTCGCCGCGCTCGTCGCCCTCCCACGCCGGCACCGGGGTGCGATAGCGCACGAGCCGCCCGGTCGAGGGCAGGAAGCCGCGGTACGGATCCTCGGCATAAACGCGGTTCTCGATCGCCCAGCCGTCGAGCTTGACGTCCTCCTGTTTGAGCTCGAGCTTCTCTCCGGCAGCGACGCGGATCATCTGTTCGACCAGGTCGATGCCGGTGATCGCCTCGGTCACCGGATGCTCGACCTGGAGCCGCGTGTTCATTTCGAGGAAATAGAAGCTCTCGCCCGTCGGGTCGGCGCCCGACACGATCAGTTCGACCGTGCCCGCGCTGTAATAGCCGACCGCCTTGGCGAGCGCGACGCACTGCTCGCCCATCGCCTTGCGTATCTTGGGCGTGACGAAGGGCGACGGCGCTTCCTCGACCACCTTCTGGTGGCGGCGCTGGATGCTGCACTCGCGCTCGTTGAGGTAGAGTATGTTGCCATGCTGGTCGCCGAGAATCTGGATTTCGATATGACGCGGGTTGAGGATGAACTTCTCGATGAACACGCGGTCGTCGCCGAAGCTGTTGAGCCCCTCGCGCTTGGTCGCCTCAAACCCCTCGCGGACGTCCTGCTCGCTATAGGCGAGGCGCATGCCCTTGCCGCCGCCGCCGGCCGAGGCCTTCATCATCACCGGATAGCCGATCTCGTCCGCGATGCGCACCGCATGCTCGGTATCCTCGATCTCGCCGACGAAACCGGGGACGACGTTGACGCCAGCTTCCATCGCGAGCTTCTTCGACTCGATCTTGTCGCCCATTGCGGCGATCGCGTTCACCGGGGGGCCGATGAAGGCGATATTTTCCTTCGCCAGCGCTTCCGCAAAGCTGGTGCGTTCGGACAGGAAGCCATAGCCCGGATGCACCGCCTCGGCGCCCGTTTCCTTGCAGGCCGCGATGATCTTGTCGGCGATCAGATAGGATTCCGCCGCGGGCGACGCGCCGATATGTACCGCCTCGTCGGCCATCTGGACGAAAGGCGCGCGCGCGTCGGCGTCCGAATAGACGGCGACGGTCGCGATGCCAATGCGGCGCGCGGTCTTGATGACGCGGCAGGCGATTTCGCCGCGGTTGGCGATCAGGATTTTCTTGAACATGACGGCTCCTTCAAGCCGTCACCCCGGCGAAGGCCGGGGTCTCAGGCGAGGTGGGGTTGAGGTTGATAGGGTGGGATCCCGGCCTACGCCGGGATGACGAAGAAAATTTGGTCATCATTGTTCGTCGGCCAGCTCTTTCAGCTCCGCCGTCCGTTCCTTGGTCAGCCGCGCCATGCAGCCGCTGTGCAGCATCGGCGCCATGCTGCCGCCGCGCGCGGCGAAGCTTTCGGAGAGGCAGTGCTGGTCGCGATAGGTCAGCCAGGCGCGCTGCGCCGCGAGCAAAGTCTCATAATGCGTCGGCTGGCTGTCGTAGCTGCGGTCGATATCCTTGTCGCGCGCCTTCAGCGCCGCGACGGTCAGCTTGTACTGCGCGTTGAGCGCGGCGTCGGCGGCGTCATAATCCTTGCCCGCGCAGAAGTTCATCTCGACCTGATATTGCGGGTTGTCGCAGTCGACCTCGGGCTCCTGCGCCGCGGCGGCGAGCAGCATCAACGACATCAGCATCATTCGCCCGTCTCCTCCGCCGCCGGCTCAACCCGATAGATTTTCGACACCTGCCGCGCCCACACGAGCATCAGCGCCAGCGCGCCGATCCACAGCATATTCTCGGCCCACAAGGGCGACGCCGTTCCGCCCTCGGTGCCCATCCGCACCCCCTGCATCCGGTTCGCCGCATAGCCGCACGCGCAGGACGCGGGCAGCAACAGCACCGAAGTCAACAGGGCAAGGAGCGGCTTGCGGGTCACTATTCGGCCGCTTCCATCCGCATCGGTTCTTCGCTCACCATCGGCACGATGCCGAGCTTCGCGAACAAGGCCGCATCGGCGCTGTCCCCGCGGTTGCCGGTCGTCAGCAATTTGTCGCCGGTGAAGATGCTGTTCGCGCCCGCCATGAAGCAGAGCGCCTGCGTCGCCTCCGACATGCTCTCGCGCCCCGCCGACAGCCGCACCATGCTCCGCGGCATGGTGATCCGCGCCACCGCAACGGTGCGGACGAACTCGATGTCGTCGATCTTGGCCAGCGGCGTATCCGCCAGCATGTCGCCAAGCACCGTGCCCTTCACCGGCACCAGCGCGTTGATCGGCACGCTCCCCGGATGTTCGGGCAGGGTCGCGAGCGCGTAAATAAATCCGACGCGGTCGGCGCGTGTCTCGCCCATGCCCACGATGCCGCCGCTGCACACGTTGATCCCGGCGCTGCGCACTTCCTCCAGCGTGTCGAGCCGCTCCTGAAACGTCCGCGTCGTGATGATATTGCCGTAATTTTCCGGCGAGGTGTCGATATTGTGATTGTAATAGTCGAGCCCCGCCACGGCGAGCGTCTGCGCCTGCTCCTTGCTGAGCATGCCGAGCGTCATGCAGGTTTCCATGCCCATCTGGCGGACGCCCTCGATCATCTCGACGATCGCGGGCATGTCGCGGTCCTTGGGGTTGCGCCAGGCGGCGCCCATGCAGAAACGCTGCGAGCCCGCATCCTTCGCCTGCGCCGCCGCCTGCAGCACCGCGCGCACGTCCATCAGCTTGGTCGCCTTCAGCCCGCTGTCGGCGTGCTTCGACTGCGAGCAATAGCCGCAATCCTCGACGCAGCCGCCGGTCTTGATCGACAGAAGGGTGCACAGCTGAACTTCGCCGCGCGCGTGATGGCGGCGATGCACCCCCTGCGCCTCCCACATCAGTTCGTCGAACGGCAGGTCGAACAGCTCGGCGATTTCCTCGCGGGTCCAGTCGGTACGGGTCATCGATATTCTTTCAGCGGAGGGAGAGACAGGCGTGCCGGCCGAAAGGCCGCCGAAGCGGCGCCTTCGTCCGGCGGTTTTTCTTTCGTCAGGCGCCGACGCGATAGGTCAGCGCGAGTTGGCGGGCCGGAACGGTCGGCCCGAAATAGTAGGAGACGCTGTGCTTCTTGCCGTCCATCGACCATTCCCAGCGCATGCCGCCGTCATAGACGACGCGCACCGGGCGCAGGCCCAGTTCCTTGCGCAGCCCCTTTTCGACCGCGTCGGCGACGGTTTCGCGGCCACTTTCTTCCGCGCTCAATGCGGCGTCGAAATCGCACTGGCCGGGTTCTGTACGGGTGATGACCGTGCGCGCCGAGCGCCAGCGATCGTCGTCGGCCTTTTCATAACCGAAGCTGCTCTTCGACAGATTATAGTCGAAGCGCTTGGGGTTCGGGAAAATCGACAGGCACAGGTCGTCGAATTCGGCGACCGCCGCTTCGAGACCGGTCACGCCCAGCCCGCCCGGTTGTTCGAGCGCCGCATTCGCGGGGCCGACGGCCGCGAGCGGCACGGCTGCCAATGCCGTTGCGACGAGAAATTGCCTTTTCATATCAAGCCTCCTCCATCACCGTCTGCCGGAAACCAGGTGGCGCGCCGGCATCGCGCCGAGAAGAATATCTTGCGGCGGAATCGCCCCGCCCGCAACGATGTTGAACGCGCGGGTCAAGCGGCATCCTCCAGCGGCGGCATATTGTGGCCGAGCAGGCGCAGCACGTCGGCCGCGCACTCGACGACATTCGATCCGGGGCCGTAAATTCCCTGCACCCCGGCGTCGCGCAGATAGTCGTAATCCTGCGGCGGGATGACGCCCCCCGCGATCACCTTGATGTCGTTGCGGCCGGCTTCGCGCAGCTTGCCGATCAGTTCGGGGATCAGCGTCTTGTGCCCCGCGGCGAGACTCGACGCGCCAACGACGTCGACTTGCGCTTCGAGCGCCAGCACAACGGTTTCGTCGGGCGTCTGGAATAAGGGCCCCGAGACGACGTCGAAACCCATGTCGCCGAAGGCCGAGGCGATAATGTTGGCGCCGCGGTCGTGGCCGTCCTGCCCCATCTTGGCGACGAGCAATTTGGGTTTGCGCCCCATGCGGCGTTCGACCGCGGCGACGCCGTCGAGCACCTGCTGCCAGCGTGCATCGCCCTCATAGGGCGCGGCATAGACGCCCTTCACCGGGGTCGGTTGGGTGCCGTAACGGTCGAAGCTTTCCTCCATCGCCGACGAAATTTCGCCGAGCGTCGCGCGGGCCCGCGCGGCTTCCACCGCATGGGCCAGGAGGTTGTTCTCGATCGACTGCTCGCCCGCCGCGGCATCGCGCAGCGCCTTCAGCGCCGCCTGGCACGCGGCTTCGTCGCGGCCCGCTTTGGTCTTGTTGATCCGCGCGATCTGGCCCTCGCGCACCTTGGCGTTATCGACCTCGAGCGTTTCGAGCAGGTCCTCGTCCTTCAGCCGATATTTGTTCACCCCGACGATCACATCGTCGCCCCGATCGACGCGCGCCTGCCGCGCGGCGGCGGCGGTCTCGATCATCGCCTTGGGCCAGCCCGCCGCGACCGCCTTCGCCATCCCGCCTTCGGACTGGACACGGTCGATGATCTCCTGCGCCTTGTCGACCAGTTCCTGCGTCAGCGCCTCGACATAATAGCTGCCGCCGAGCGGATCGACGACCTTGGTCATCCCCGTCTCTTCCTGGATGACGATCTGGGTATTGCGCGCGATGCGGGCGGAAAAATCGGTCGGCAGCGCGATCGCTTCGTCGAGCGCGTTGGTGTGCAGGCTCTGCGTCCCGCCCAGCATCGCCGCCATCGCCTCGATCGTCGTGCGCATCACATTGTTATACGGGTCCTGTTCGGTCAGCGAGACGCCCGACGTCTGGCAATGCGTGCGCAGCATCTTCGACCGCTCGTCCTGCGCGCCCAGGGTGGTCATCGCGCGGTGCCACAGCACCCGCGCCGCGCGCAGCTTGGCGATTTCCATGAAGAAATTCATGCCGATCGCAAAAAAGAAGCTCAGCCGCCCGGCGAATTTGTCGATGTCGAGCCCCGACGCCACGCCATATTTCACATATTCCATGCCGTCGGCGATGGTGAAGGCCAATTCCTGCACCTGCGTCGCGCCGGCTTCCTGCATATGATAGCCGCTGATCGAGATGCTGTTGAACTTCGGCATCTCGCGGCTGGTGTAGCCGAAGATGTCCGAGATGATCCGCATGCTAGGCTCGGGCGGATAGATATAGGTGTTGCGGACCATGAACTCCTTGAGGATGTCGTTCTGGATCGTCCCGTCGAGCAGCTTGCGATCGACCCCCTGCTCCTCGCCCGCGACGATGAAGAAGGCGAGGATCGGGATCACCGCGCCGTTCATCGTCATCGACACCGACATCTGGTCGAGCGGGATGCCGTCGAACAGGATCTTCATATCCTCGACGCTGTCGATCGCGACCCCGGCCTTGCCGACGTCGCCGACGACGCGCGGATGGTCGCTGTCATAACCGCGGTGCGTCGCGAGATCGAAGGCGACCGACAGCCCCTTCTGCCCCGCGGCAAGGTTGCGGCGATAGAAGGCGTTCGATTCCTCGGCGGTCGAGAAACCCGCATATTGCCGGATCGTCCACGGCCGCCCCGCATACATCGACGCCCGCACCCCGCGCGTGAACGGCGCGAAGCCGGGCAGGCCGGGGTCGGCGGTCACGTCATCGGCCGTGTAGAGCGGCTTCACGTCGATCCCCTCGGCGGTGTGCCAGGTGAGGTCCTTGCCCTTCACTTCCTTGGCAGCGGCGGCGGCCCATTGGTCGAGGGTGGGTTTGTCGGTCATGGTCTTTGCTTTCAGGCCTGCGCGCTGGGCCGGGCCGACATGCGGTCGTGCCAGGCGCGCAGATGGACGAGGTCTTCGGGGAGCGGGATGCCGATGAAGGCGGCGAAATCGACGGTGGCGAGCAGCAGGATATCGGCCATGCTGAACGCCTCGCCCGCCAGCCAGGGCGAATTGGCGAGCGCCGCATCGCACATCGCAAAAGCGTCGAGCGCGCGCGGGCGGTTGGTCTCGCCATAGTCGGGAAAGCGCTGGATCGGCAGGCGCGCGGTAAAGGGATGGGTGTGCACCCAGACCTTGCCGATCGGCTCCATCAGCACCAGCTCGATACGGCGGATCCACATTTCGATCGCCCCGATCTCGGCCGGGGTCGTGCCGAACAGCGGCGCGCCCGGATGCAGCGCCTCGAGATAACGGCAGATCGCCACGCTCTCGGTCAGCACCGATCCGTCGTCGAGCTTGAGCGCCGGCGTCTGGCCGCGCGGATTGATTGCGAGAAAGGCCGGCGCCTTATGCTCGCCGGCGACGATTGAGATCGTCTCGCTCGGCAGGTCGATGCCCTTCTCCGCCGCGAAGATGCGGACGCGGCGCGGATTGGGCGCGGGATTGGGGCTGTCGTAGAAGATCATCAGTGACCGCCCTTCGGCGTCTCCATGATCTCGGTCAGCACGCCGCCCATGTCCTTGGGGTGCAGGAAGAAGATCAGGGTCCCGTGCGCGCCGATCCGCGGCTCGCCGAGCACGCGCTTGCCCATGCCCTCGAACGCGGCCTTGGCGGCATGGATGTCGGGCACCTCGTAGCACATATGATGCTGGCCTCCTGCGGGGTTCTTCTGCAGGAAACCCGCGATCGATTCATTGCCCGGCAATGGCTCGATCAGCTCGATCTGTGTGCCGTTCAGCGCGCCATCGGCGCCGGGCGTATCGACGAAGCACACTTTGACGCCCTGCTCGGGCAGGTCGAAGGGGTCGTGGATCTTCGTCGCGCCCATCACGTCGCGGTAGAAGACGATGCTGTCGGCGATCGACGGCGTCGCGACGCCGATATGGTTCAAACGTCCCAGTTTCATAAGGCTCTCGATATCCATCCAAATGTAATCGCGATCCCGATCGCGACGAAAACCAGCGCGAGCGCCGCGATGGCCTGCGCGCCATGCACCGCGAACGCAAAGCCCGCCGGATTGGCCTCGCGCGTGAGCCCGCGGCCCATGCCGCGGTCGATCACGCCCGTCTGCCCCCAGTGGCGCGCCATCATCCACGCGCTGCGCGCGACGACCCACGCTCCGAGCGTCCAGCAAACCGATATCGCGGCCCAGAGAAATTCCATCGCCTTCGCCTCAGCAGCCCGAACCCTCACTCACAGCGGAATATTGTCGTGCTTCTTCCACGGGTTTTCGAGCTGCTTGTTCCGCAGCTTGCGCAAGCCCACCGCGATCCGCTTGCGCGTCGAGTGCGGGTAGATCACCTCGTCGATATACCCCCGCGACGCCGCGACGAACGGATTGGCGAAGCGGTCTTCATATTCCTTCGTCCGCTCGGCGATCTTTTCGGGGTCGCCGATGTCCTTGCGGAAGATGATCTCGACCGCGCCCTTCGCGCCCATCACCGCGATCTCGGCGGTCGGCCAGGCATAGTTCAGATCGCCGCGGAGATGCTTCGACGCCATCACGTCGTAGGCGCCGCCATAGGCCTTGCGCGTGATCACCGTGATCTTGGGCACCGTCGCCTCGGCATAGGCGAAGAGCAGTTTCGCGCCATGCTTGATGATGCCGTTATATTCCTGCGCGGTGCCGGGCAGGAAGCCGGGGACATCGACGAAGGTGACGATCGGGATCTCGAACGCGTCGCAGAAGCGCACGAAACGCGCCGCCTTCTTCGAAGAGTTGATGTCGAGCACGCCCGCGAGCACCAGCGGCTGGTTCGCGACAATGCCGATCGTCCGCCCCTCGATGCGCCCGAAACCGCAGATGATATTGCCCGCATGCGCCGGCTGCACCTCGAAGAAGTCGCCCTCGTCGACGGTCTTCCGGATCAGCTCGTGCATGTCGTACGGCTGGTTCGCATTGGGAGGGATCAGCGTGTCGAGGCTGTCCTCGGCGCGGTCGTAAGGATCGCTCGTCGGGCGCACCGGCACCCCGCTGCGGTTGTTTTCGGGCAGATAATCGAAGAAATCGCGCGCCGCGAGCAAGGTCTCGATGTCGTTCTCGAACGCATTATCGGCGACCGAGCTCTTCGTCGTGTGGGTGATCGCGCCGCCGAGCTGCTCCTGCGTCACCACCTCGTTGGTGACCGTCTTGACCACGTCAGGGCCGGTCACGAACATATACGAACTGTCCTTCACCATGAAAATGAAGTCGGTCATCGCGGGGCTGTAAACCGCGCCGCCCGCGCAGGGGCCCATGATCAGGCTGATCTGCGGCACCACGCCCGAGGCGAGCACGTTGCGCTGGAACACCTCGGCATAGCCGCCCAAGGAGGCGACGCCCTCCTGGATACGCGCGCCGCCGCTGTCGTTGAGGCCGATGACCGGCGCGCCGACCTGCATCGCCTTGTCCATGATCTTGCAGATCTTTTCGGCGTGGCGCTTCGACAGCGCGCCGCCGAAGACGGTAAAATCCTGGCTGAAGACATAGACGAGGCGGCCATTGATCGTGCCGCTGCCGGTAACGACGCCATCGCCCGGGATCTTCTGGTCCTGCATGCCGAAATCGACGCAGTCATGCTCGACATAGGCATCGAGCTCTTCGAACGACCCCTCATCGAGTAGCACGTCGAGCCGCTCGCGCGCGGTCAGCTTGCCCTTCGCATGCTGCGCCTCGATGCGCTTTTCCCCACCGCCCAAGCGGGCGGCTGCGCGGCGGGCTTCCATTTCGGCGATATTGGCGGACATGCGGCTCTCCGGTTTTCTGGAGCATGCCGTCTGCGCCGCGACGCGTCCGGATGCAAATGCGAATTTGCAAAGTTGCAAAGTCCGAGTTTGCAAAGTACAAAAGTCTCTCCCCTTGCGGGAGAGAAAGACTTGGCTTGGCAGCTTGCTGCCTAGCAAGGCTTGTGAGGGTCGACATCCACACCCTCACCAACTTCGGCTAGCCGGCTTCGCCGCCAAGCCTTCGTATCCTCTCCCCCAAGGGGAGAGGGAGAGGAGCGCGCCATGACCCCCACCCGCCTCTATGCCGGACGCCAACTTCGCGGGCTTCGCGAAAGCCGCGCGATCCGTCAGGCCGACTTCGCGGCGCAGCTCGGCATTTCGGCCTCCTACCTAAGCCAGATCGAGCATGACGACCGGCCGCTGACGCCTGCCCTCCTCGACCGGCTGCAGAAGCTGTTCCCGCTAGAATGGGAGGAGGTCGCCGCCGACGCGGGCGACCGCCGCGCCGGGGCGCTGCGCGAAGCCGCCGCCGACCCGCTCTTCGCCGCCTCCCCCTTGCCCCCCGAACAACTTGAGCGCGCGGCGTTCCAGCAGCCGCAGCTCGCCGACCAGTTCGTCGCGCTCCACGCCGCCTATCGCCGCGCGGGGCAGCGGCTGCAGATCATCGACGAAGCGCTGACCGGTGGCACTGCCGAGGGCAGCCGCCTGCCGTGGGAGGAAGTGCGCGACTGGTTCCACGATGCGGGAAACTATGTCGACAGCATCGACCGCGCCGCCGAGGCGCTGGCGGGGCAGCTGCGCGGCAAGGACCCCTCGCCCGCAATCGAGACGATCGAGCGGCGGCTGCGCGACGCGCTCGGCATCTCGATCGTCTACAACCAGACGCAGGCGCTGCGCGATTATGACGCGACGATGCGCCACCTGGTGATCGACCCGTCGCAGCCCGCCGAGAGCCGCCGCTTCCAGCTCGCGCACCAGCTCGCGGCGCTCGCGCTCGCGAACGAGATCGCCGCAGTGGTCGAGGCCAGTCCGCTGCGCACGGCGGCGGCGCGGCAATTGCTCCACGTCGGGCTCGCCAATTACGCCGCGGGCGCGGTGCTGATGCCCTATGCCCCGTTCCGCGCCAGCGCGCGCGCGATGCGCCACGATATCGACCGGCTGCGCATGGATTATGGCGTGAGTTTCGAACAGGCGTGCCACCGCCTTTCGACGCTCCAGCGCCCCGGCGCGCGCGGCATCCCGATGTTCTTCTGCCGCGTCGACATGGCGGGCAACATCACCAAGCGCCACAGCGCGACGCGGCTGCAATTCGCGCGCTTCGGGGGCGCCTGCCCGCTGTGGATCGTGCACGAGGCGGCGGCGATCCCCGACCGCATCCTCTTCCAACTCGCCGAGACCCCCGATGGCGTGCGCTATGTGTCGATGGCGAAGGGGCTGGTCAAACCGTCGGGCAGCTACGCCCGTAGCCCGCGCCGCTATGCCGTCGCTTTGGGGTGCGAGGCGCAATATGCCGCCGACTTCGTCTATGCCGACGGGGTCGACGTCGGTGCGCCGCAGGCGGCGACGCGCATCGGATCGTCATGCCGCATCTGCCCGCGCGACGATTGCGACCAGCGCGCCTTCCCGCCAAGCGACCGCCCGATCCTCGTCGATCCCGACCGCCGCGACGTCGTGCCCTACCGCATCGGCTAGGCACATCCCCCAAAACCGTTCGCCCTGAGCTTGTCGAAGGGCCGTTCTTTCTTTCGATCGCGCCAAAGAAAAGGACGGTGCTTCGACAAGCTCAGCACGAACGGGATTAGGAGCTAGCCGGCGATCACCAGTTCCTCATCGAGGAAATCGAGAAAGGCGCGGATGCGCGCGGCGGCGCGGTCTTCGGGCGCGTAAAGCGCATGGATGTCCTCGCCGTCGCCGGGGTGATAGTCGGCGAGCAGTTCGACGAGCCGCCCGGCCGCGAGGTCGGCGGCGACGTGGAAATGGCCGTGCCGCGAAATGCCCCCGCCTGCGACCGCCATCTGGCGCACGAGGTCGCCCGAATTGCCGAAAAAGCTGCCGGGCACCGGGCGATGGACGATCCGGCCGCCAAGGCGGAACGGCCAGCTGTCGATCGAGCGGCGGAAGCTGAAGCGCAGGCAATCGTGCGCGTCGAGATCGTCGGGGGTCTGCGGCGTCCCGCGCCGCGCGAGATAGGCGGGGCTGGCGACGAGGACCATGCGGCTGTGGCCCAGCTTCTTCGCGCGCAGGCTGGTGTCGCGCAGCGGGCCAATGCGGATCGCGATGTCGGCGCGCTCCTCGACCAGATCGACGATCGTGTCGGAGAGCGCGAGGTCGAGAACGATCTCGGGATAGAGCGCCGTGAATTTCGGCAGGATGGGCAGCAGCGGCACGCCGATCGACGGCGACGCATTGACGCGGAGCAGCCCGCGCGGCCCCTGTTTCTCGCGCCCGAGCCCCGCCTCGACCGTTTCGATTTCGGCGAGCAGCACGCTCATCCGGTCGCGATAGGCGCTACCCTCGGCGGTCAGCGCGAGCGAGCGCGTCGTGCGGCGGAACAGGATCGTGCCGAGCCGCGCCTCGAGCCGCGCGATGCTGCGGCTGACCGCCGACGGGGTCAAGCGCAACACCTTGGCCGCTGCCGCGAAGCTGCCGCCGCTCGCCACTGCAAGGAAAGTCTCGATATCGCCGAACCTGTTGTCCATCGCTATTCCTGATTTGGAATCACTTCTGAAATGATAAGCGACATTCTAATCAACAATGGGCGCATGCGCTATATCCCGGTTCATCGACAGGACTTCCATCCAAGGAGACGCATCATGGACCTTAAACTCAACGGCAAGACCGCCCTCGTCACCGGATCGACCGCCGGCATAGGCTTCGCCATCGCCAAACGCCTCGCCGAAGAGGGAGTCGATGTCGTCATCAGCGGCCGCAACCAGGCGAAGCTCGACGAAGCCGCCGCCGAGCTGGCGCAGTCGGGGACGATCCGCGCGGTGCTGGCCGACCCCGCGACCGCCGAGGGTGCCGCGACGCTGATCGCCGGGGTTCCCGCGGTCGACATCCTCGTCAACAACCTCGGCATCTACGAAGCCAAACCCTTCGCCGAGATCAGCGACGCCGACTGGCACCATATCTTCGAGGTCAATGTGGTGAGCGGCGCGCGGCTGTCGCGGCACTATTTCCCGAAGATGCTCGAAAAGAACTGGGGCCGCGTGATCTTCATCGCGAGCGAGAGCGGGCTGCTGCCCCCGGCCGAGATGATCCATTACGGCATGACCAAGACCGCGCAGCTCACGATCGCGCGCGGGCTCGCCGAACAGACCAAGGGCACGGGCGTAACGGTCAATTCGGTGCTGCCGGGGCCGACGCGCTCGGAAGGCATCGTCGATTTCATCCGGTCGGTGGTGTCGAACCCCGACGCGCCCGAAGCCGAGCGCGAAAAGACCTTCTTCGACGAACTGCGCCCGCTATCGCTGATCCGCCGCCTGATCGAGGCCGACGAGATCGGCGCGATCACGGCCTTCCTCGCGAGCCCGCTGGCCGCGGCGACCAACGGCGCCGCGATCCGCGCGGAGGGCGGAATGGTGCCGACGATTGCCTAAGCCTCTCCCCTCCCGCAAGCGGGAGGGGTCGGGGGTGGGCAAGCACCGTTGCAGTGCCCACCCCGCTGGGACTAGGAAACAAGTTTCCAAGTCTCACTGCCCCTCCCGCCTGCGGGAGGGGTTGGCGCGCTAGACCTTCACAATGCCCCGTTCGATCAAACTATGCGCCGTCGCGAGGATCGCTTCCTCGGGCGGGCGCATCGTCCAGCCGAGGCGCGCCATCGCATGACTGCTGTCGCCGCCGCGGACATTGCCGAGTTCGGCGACCACCTGCTTGAGTTCGGGCCGGAAGATCGCGAGCGCCTTGAGTAGCCAGTCGGGCATCTTCTTCGTCGGCACCTTGCGCGCCTGTTCGCCCAGATTGGCCTTCAGGATATTCGCGACGTCGATGAATTTCAGGAACGGCCCCGAGCAGACGAAACGCTCGTCCTTGACCCCCTCGGCGGTCAGCGCGCGATAATGCATGTCGGCTACGTCGCGTACGTCGATGATGCCGAAACCGACGTCGGGGCACATCGGCACCTTGCCTTCGAGCAGCTGCTTCACGACCTCGATCGAGGTCGACAGATCGTCGCTGAGCAACGGCCCGAACACCGCCGCGGGATTGACCGAAGCGAATTCGATATCACCGCCCTCGGCCGCGACCCAGTCGCGCGCGGCGCGCTCGGCGGCGGTCTTCGAGCGCGGGTAGGGCATGACCTCGGGGTTGGCGAGGTTGGTCCAGTCGGCTTCGTTGTAGAGATCGCGGCCCTTGCCATGGCCATAAGCGATGGCGGCCATCGACGAGGTGAGGACGAAGCGCTTGATGTCGGCGGCGCGCGCGAAACGAAGCGCGCGGAGCGCCCCTTCGCGGGCCGGGATCACCAGATCGTCGGCATGTTTGGGCACGTCGAGCGGAAAGGGCGAGGCGACGTGCGCAACGTGCGAACAACCCGCGATGGCCTCGGCCCAGCCGGCGTCATGCTCGAGGTCGGCGGCGAAGAAGTTCAGCTTGCTGTCGTCGACCTTGAGCCAGCCGCGCACCTCGGCCTCGCGCCCCAGGCTGCGCACCGTTGTGTGCACGTGCCAGCCATTCTCGATCAGCTGCCGGATGAGGAAGCCCGCGATATAGCCGCTGCCCCCGGTGACCAAAACCGTGCCCGCCATGCGCTGCTCCCCTCTCTTGTTATGGAGGGGAAGTTAGCGCATTTGCGTTGCAGGCCGAAACCTTATTTCAGCAGCACCAGTTCCTCGGCCATGCTCGGGTGCAGCGCGACCGTCGCGTCGAAATCGGCCTTGGTCAGCCCCGCCTTCACCGCGATCGCCGCGGCCTGCAGGATTTCCGGCGCGTCGGGGCCGATCATGTGCAGCCCGACGACCTGGTCGGTCGCGGCGTTGACGATCATCTTGTACAGCGCGCGCTCGTTGCGACCGGCGAGGACGTTCTTCATCGCGCGGAAATCGCTGGTGTAGACGCGGATGCTGCCCAGCTTGTTGCGCGCCTCGGCCTCGGTCATGCCGACCGCGCCGATCGGCGGGTGGCTGAACACCGCGCTCGGGACATTCTTGTAGTCGACCACGGTCGGCTTGCCGCCGAACACCGAGTCGGCGAAGGCCTGCCCCTCGCGGATGGCGACCGGGGTCAGCTGGATGCGGTTGGTGACGTCGCCGACGGCGTAGATGCTGGGGACCGACGACTGATTGGTCTCGTCTACCTTGATCGCGCCATGCTCGTCGAGTTCGACCCCAACGTCTTCGAGCCCGATGCCCTTGGTGTTCGGCGTGCGCCCCGCGGCGACCAGCACCGCGTCGGCCTGGATTGGGTCGCAACCTTCGAGCATCACGGTCAGCGTGCCGTCATCGTTCTTCGTGATCGACTGGAAGGGCGCGTTGAACTTGAACTCGATGCCCTTGGTCATCGAAATCTGCAGCAGGCGGTCGCGGATCTGCTCGTCGTAGCCGCGCAGGATCGTGTCGCCGCGGTTGACGATCGTTACCTTGCTGCCGAATTCGTTGAAGATGCCCGCGAATTCGTTGGCGATATAGCCGCCTCCCGCGATCACGACGCGCTTGGGCAAAGTTTCGAGGTGAAAGACCTCGTTCGAGGTGATCGCATGTTCGCTGCCCGGAAATTCGGGGACGTGCGGCCAGCCGCCGGTCGCGACCAGGATGCGCTCGGCGGTCAGTTCGGTCCCGTCGGCGAGCCGCACCTTCTGCGGCCCGGCGATCGTCGCGCGCGTTTTGAACACCTCGACCTTGTGGTTGCCCAAAGTCTGGCCATAGAGACCTTCGAGCCGGTCGACCTCGGCGAGGACATTGTCGCGCAGCACGTCCCAGTTGAAGCTGCACTCGGGCACGTCCCAGCCGAACTTGCGCGCGTCGTGGAGATCCTCGGCGAAATGGGCGCCATAGACGAGCAGTTTCTTGGGCACGCAGCCGCGGATGACGCAGGTGCCGCCGACCCGATACTCCTCTGCCACCGCGACGCGCGCGCCGTGCGAGGCCGCGATGCGCGACGCGCGCACGCCGCCCGACCCGGCGCCGATGACGAAGAGATCATAGTCGAAATCGCTCATGAAGAACCCCTGAATATGTGGGCTGCTGTTCGCAGCGGCCGCCTATGTGGTTACGCCGCGGCGGCTTGCCAATCGAATTTTGCGGTCAGGTACAGCGAGCAGGTCTCACTCGCCGAGCGCAGCCGCCATCAGCGCCTGCGTCGCGGCGTCGAACTCGACCGTGCCTTCGGCGAGCCCCTTGGCCATTTCCTTGCCCAGCTCGACCCCGAACTGGTCGAAGGGGTTGATGCCGAGCAGCACCGCATTGGCGAAGACGCGGTGCTCGTAGAAGGCGATCAGCGCGCCGAGGCTGCGCGGGGTGACCTGATCGAGCAGGATCGTGGTCGACGGCCGGTCGCCGGGATAATGGCGCGCGCCGTCCTCGCTCGCCCGCCCCGCCATCAGCGCCGCGCCCTGCGCGATGCAGTTCGCGACCAGCGTCTCGTGATGCGCCTCGTCGAGCAGATGGTCGGGCTCGCGCGCGACGACGAATTCGACCGGCGTCAGATGCGTACCCTGATGGAGTAACTGGAACACCGCATGCTGCGCATCCGTCCCCACCCCACCCCAGGTGATCGCCGCGCTCGCCCGGCCGAGCGGCTTGCCGTCCAGCGTCACCGACTTGCCGTTCGATTCCATCTCGAGCTGTTGGAGGTAGGCGGGCAACAGCCGCAGCCTTTCGTCATAAGCAAAGACCGCGCGCGTCTGGCAGCCGAGGCGGTTGGTGTAGAGCTGGTCGGCGAAGGCCGCGAGCAAGGCGACATTGTCGGCGCCGTCGGCCAGCCGGAAATGCCGGTCCATCTCCGCCGCGCCTTCGAGCATGTCGGCGAAGGCGTCCCAGCCGAGCGCGAGCGCGGCGGGAAAGCCGATCGACGACCAGAGCGAATAGCGTCCGCCCACACTCTCGGCGAAGGGCAGGATGCGCGTCTCGTCGACGCCCCATTCCATCGCGCGTTCGGGCATCGCGGTCAGCGCGATCACGCGGCCATAGGGGTCGGGCACCCCCGCTTCTTCGAGCCATTGCAGCGCCGAGGCGGCATTGAGCAAAGTCTCGGTCGTGGTGAAGGTCTTCGACGCCACCGCGACCAGCGTGCAGGCGGGGTCGAACTTCGCAAAGGCTTCGGCGAGCGCCGCGCCGTCGACGTTCGACACCACCGCGACGTCGTAGCGCGAGCCGTGACGGCCGAGCGCGTCGACGAGCAGGTCGGGGCCCAGCGCCGAGCCGCCGATGCCGATGTGGAGCAGGTGGCGGATCTCGCCGAACGCGCCGGCCTCGATCGCGTCGATCAGCATCCGCATGCGCTGGTGGAAAGCCTGCGCACGGTGGACCGATTCGGGCGCACCGTCGCCGCGTTCGGCGCTATGTTCGGCGGCGCGGCCCTCAGTCGGATTGGCGATGCCGCCCGCGAACAAGGTCTTGCGGCGGCCCACAAAATCCTGCGCCTCGGCAAGGTCCGACAGGATGCCGATTGCCGCGGTATCGAGGTGCGTCTTGGCGAAATCGAAGCGGATGTCGGCGACACTCCGCACCAGCGCCTGCAGCCGCGCATCGGGATCGGCGGCGATAAGGCCGGCCAGCGTCTGCGGCTGCCAGTCGGCGAGCGCCTGCCAGGCTTGGTCGGCGGTGGTCATGTCGGAGCTCCCTTGCAGACGGATCAGGCGGCTTTCTCTAGGCGCGCCGCCGCGCGCGCGCCAGTGCGATCCACCGATATTTGCTTGCGCGCAGACCTATTCACCGCCAAATGCGCGCCATGACCGATGCCAGCCTGACCGCCGATACGCCGCCCCCCGCCGGCCCCGCGACGCCCGCCCCTGCACCCGCTCCGATGAGTGCCAAGGAAGAGGCGATCGACACCGTGCGCTTCCTCGCCTGGCTGGCAATCGCGGTGATCGTCTTTCGCAGCTTTTTCCTATCGCCTTTCAACATTCCGTCGGAATCGATGCAGCCGCGGCTGCTGATCGGCGACTATCTGCTCGTCAACAAAATGGCCTATGGCTATTCGAAATACAGCCTGCCTTTCAGCGTGCCGCTGATCCCCGGGCGGATTTTCGCCAAGACCCCCGAACGCGGCGACGTCGTCGTGTTCAAGGCGCCGCCGGTCAACGACAACGACTATATCAAGCGTGTGATCGGCCTGCCCGGCGACACGGTGCAGGTGATCGACGGCATCGTGTGGCTCAACGGCAAGTCGCTGCCGCGCGAGGCGATGCCCGATCTGGTGATTCCGGTGACGCTGAACATGCTCGAAGCCGCGCGCGACGAATATCGCAAGAACGGCCTGCCGGTGCCGCAGGACGGCGACCTGCGCCCCTGTTTCCAGCTCCAGTTCGAAACGACCGGCGCTGACGGCGCGCGCATGTGCCGCTATCCGCAGTATAAGGAAACGCTGCCGAACGGCAAAAGCTATGCGATCCTCGACATCACGACGATCCCGCAGGACGATACCACGCTGAAGACCGTGCCGGAGGGGCATTTGTTCCTGATGGGCGACAACCGCGACCGCAGCGCCGACAGCCGTTTCCCCGCGCAGGAAGGCGCCGGCATCGGCCTTGTCCCCGAGGAGAACCTCGTCGGCAAGGCGCTGGTCGGCATGTTCTCGACCGACGGCTCGGCAAGCTGGATCAACCCGATCAGCTGGTTCACCGCGGCGCGCTGGGAACGCATCGGGGATGGCTTTTGAGCGAGCGGCCGTCCGCCGATACGATCGCAGCCCTCACCGGCGCCGCCCCGCACGACCTCGCCCTCTATCATGAGGCGCTGACCCACGGCAGCAGCGGCGTCGGCGATTACCAGCGGCTCGAATTCCTCGGCGACCGCGTGCTGGGGCTGGTCATCGCGTCCGAACTTTTCCGCCGCTTCCCCAAGGCTGCCGAGGGCGAGCTTTCGTCGCGGCTGCACGCGCTCGCCTCGGGCGAGACCTGCGCGAAGATCGCCCAGGGTCTCGACCTCAACGCTTATGTCCGCTTCGGCGTCCAGGCGATCGGCGACGGCGGGCGCTACAGCGACAATATCGCCGCCGACGTGCTCGAGGCGCTGATCGGCGCTTTGTGGCTCGACCTCGGCGAAGACGCCGCGCGGACCTTCATCGTCGCCAGATGGGGCGAGATGATCGACGGCCAGGTCGCGGCGCCCAAGCATCCCAAGGCGGCGCTGCAGGAATGGGCGGCGGCAAAGGGCCGCAAGCCCCCCGAATATCGCCTGATCCGCCGCGATGGTCCCGACCATGCGCCGCGCTTCCACGTCGGCGTGACCGTCGGCAAGCTCGCCGAGGCCGAGGGCGAAGGCGCATCGAAGCAGGCGGCCGAAAAGGCGGCCGCAGCGGCGCTGCTCGACATCGTGACACAGGAAGAAAAGAAATGACCCAGCGCTGCGGTTTCGTGGCCGTCGTCGGCGCGCCCAATGCGGGCAAGTCGACCCTCGTCAACGCGCTTGTCGGCCAGAAGGTCGCGATCGTCAGCCCCAAGGCGCAGACCACGCGCACCCGGCTGATGGGCGTTGCGATGGAGGGCGACGTGCAGATCGTACTGATCGACACGCCGGGCATCTTCGCCCCCACCCGCCGCCTCGACCGCGCGATGGTCGCGGCGGCGTGGAACAGCCTCGATCAGGCCGAGGCGATCCTCGTGATGGTCGATGCCGCCGCGAAACTGACAGGGCGCGTCGAGCGCGTGCTCGAAGGCGTCGCGAATCGGCCCGAGAAGAAATATCTGGTACTGAACAAGGTCGACCTGACCAAGAAGGACAAGCTCCTCACGATCGCGACCGAGCTCAACGCGCGGCTCGCCTTCGACGAAACCTTCTTCATCGCGGCGAGCAGCGGCGACGGCGTGCCCGAACTCAAGGCGCATCTTGCCACGCTGATGCCCGAAGGGCCATGGCATTTCCCCGAGGACGAGGTCAGCGACGCGCCCGAGCGTATGCTGGCGGCCGAAATCACGCGCGAGCAGCTCTATCGCCAGCTCCACGAAGAACTGCCCTATCAGTCGACCGTCGAGACCGAGAAGTTCACCAACCGCAAGGACGGCAGCGCCGAAATCCACCAGCAGATCCTGGTCGCGCGCGACAACCAGCGCGCGATCATCCTCGGCCACAAGGGCGAGCGGATCAAGGAAATCGGCAGCCGCGCCCGCGCCGAGCTGAGCGAATTGCTCGGCCGCAAGGTCCATCTGTTCCTGCATGTCAAGGTCAAGGCGAACTGGGACGAAGACCGCGGCGTGTACCGCGACATGGGGCTCGACTGGGTCGATTGAGGAAAGAAGAATATGCACCGGCCGCCATCGATCATCTGGTTCGAACGCCTTTTCTGGGCGTCCATGATTGTCGGGCTAATCTCGACCGCTTTTGCCTGGGCCGACATGCAGTCCACGCTTGAAAAATCGGGCTCGCCGTTCGGCATGACCAGCGTGGCCGTGACGCTGGCCGTCTTCCTGGCGATACCCGTCGCCTTTTGGTACGCGATAGCCCGACGCGGCAGCAATGTCGTTCGTTGGATATATGTGATCTGGATGGGATTCGGCGTCATCATGACGCTGCTTTCACTCTTCGATCCGCAGAATGTGAACGGCATCGCCTTGGGCATTTCGCTGATCTCGACCGCCCTGAGCGCGGCATCGATCGCCTGCCTGTTCCGCGGCGACGCGGTCGCATGGCTGACTGGCAAGGCGCCGGTCGACCCCGGCATCTTCAGCTAGGCCGCTAGATCCGCCGGCAATCGTCGGGCGGCGCCTGGCCGTCGAAGCGCGCGCCGATCCAGCCTATCGTCTCGCTCGCGCTGTCCTTTGCGCTGGCGCCATGATCGCCGGTCATATCGATCCAGCGCACGCGCGTCCGCCCGCGGCACACCGACTTGGCGAATTTGCGCGTCACCGCGGGCGCGATGATCGTGTCCTTGCTGCTCTGCGCGATCAGCAGCGGACCGGGAACGCGCGCGGCATCGACGCTGTTCGCGCGGGCAAAGCCTCCCCACGGGTCGATCCTGGCAATATCCTTGTTCTTCGTCGCGCGCACGATGGTCAGCACGCCCAGGATCGTCCCGAGCTTCGGCTTCTTTTCCAGGCTGATGCAATTATTCTCTGCCAGCCGGCGGATGATCCCCTGGTTCGTGCGGTTGGCGACACCGTCCATCGAATAGCCATAGAGCGTCGACCAGCTGTGCAGCGTGAACGAAAGCAGCAGCGCGCGCGCATTCTTGTCGCTGCCATCGCGCAGATTGGCCGCCAGATCGGTGGGCGGAGCGGCCGCCGCGGTGCCGACGAGCCGAAGGTCCGGCGCATAGTTCCGCGCCTGAAGCGCGGTCCACAAGGCTGCATGGCCACCCTGCGATTCGCCCCAAACGGCGAAGTCGTTCCCTGCCGCCGCGCCGGAAATCGCGCGCGCCGCGCGGACCGCGTCGAGCACCGAATTGGCGGTATCCGCGCCGACGAGGAACGGGTGCATCGTCGGGCTGGCGAGGCCGATATAGTCGGGCGCGACCACGACATAGCCCTGTCGCACGGCATCCATGCCCACCGAAGCGGCAAAGAAGTTCGGGCTGAGCGACGGCGCGCATTTCTCGGCCACGCCCCAGGCGCCGTGCGTCCAAGCGATCACGCGGCGCGGGCGCGGCGGCACCGCCTCGCGCGGCGCGGCGACGATGCCGGTGACGCGCAGCCGTTCACCTTTCGAGTTGGAGGTCCAATATTGCACCCGCCACGCCTGCACGCCCGGCGGCGTATCGGTCATCGGATCGGCGGCGATCAGGCTGCCCGCCTGTTGCGCCTGGGCCGCCGGCGGCGCGGCGATGGCAAGGGCCAGCAGAAGCAGCAAATGGCGCATCGGACACCTCCCTGTTGGTCGCATGATAGCATGGCCCGGGCGCGGCGGATATGACGGGCGCGCACGGGCTTCGAGCCAATATCGAGCGCTCGATATTGCCATTATGGCAGCATTATTCGGCTTCCATCGAATAAAGCATAATATATTTGTACCGCGCTCAAATAATCGCCTGACTTGTCATAAAGTCATGATAGTCTCCCTGCCATTCAAGGGGGAGACAAGACATGACGCCGAAAGATTCCGGACCCGTTCCCGTGCCGCCGTCCGAAGTGCTGATCAAGCTGCCGCAGGACCAATATTGCCACGCCGAGGCGCCGACCGAATGGTGGTGGCACACCGGCACGCTGGTCGCCGGCGACCGCGTCTTCGGTTTCGAGATCAACGCCGCGAGCTTCGCCCCCGCCGCCTTCACCGAGGTGATGCTGACCGACGTCGCGAACCAGCTGCACTATCAGAAGACCGCGCCGCAGACGCCCGGCGAATGGGCCGAGACCGACCCGAGCAAGGACTGGTACGTCAAGCTCGGCAATCCCGAGCTCGAGCATGACTGGATCTGGATGACCGCGCCGCAGGCCGACCCGAGCAACATGACGGTGAAGGCGCAACTGCAGGACGAGGCGACGGGGACGATCATCCTCTTCGACCTCGTTTTGGCGCAGGCGGGCCCGCCGCTGATCGTCTGGGGCACCGGCTGCAACCCGACCCCGCCCAACGACGGCGGATCGGTCACCGCGAACAATTATTATTACAGCTTCACCCGGCTGCAGGCCTCGGGCGCGATCGCGATCGGCGACGAGGTTTTCGAGGTCACGGGCCAGACGTGGATGGACCATGAATATGGGCTGTTCGGATCGTCGAAGCAGCCAGTGCTCTGGTATCTGCAGGACATGCAGCTTGATAACGGCGTGCATATCTCGCACTATATGACGCTGACCGGGGACAATCCGCCGCAGGCGGGGCAGTCCTATCCGTCGAACGCGACGATTCAGTTTCCCGACGGCACGACCTATTTTGTGCAGGACTGCACGATGACGCCGGGCACGCGCACTTGGACCGCGCCGAACGGGCAGGTATTTTTCCTCGATTTCCAGGTCGATATCCCCGATTTCGGCGCATCGATCGCGGTGAAGACCCCGGTCGATGACCAGGCATTCCTGGCCTATACCAGCTATGTCTACGAGGGGCTTGCGACCGCGAGCGGGACGTTCGACGGCCAGCAGGTCAGCGGGACGGCGTGGAACGAGCAGCGGCCTTAGAACGCCGGACCGATTGAGCCAGTAACCCTCACCCTTCCCACCGGCTTTGCCGGCGGGCCCCTTCCCTCTCCCGCCGGAAGGGTGAGAGTAAACAAACGCCGGTCGATGGAATGCCGTCGCATTCCACAAGCCTATTCCTTCGCAGCAGCCTTCTCGGCAGCCGGCTTCTTCGCCGCCGGCTTCTTTGCCGCGGCCTTCTTGGGCGCCGCCTTCTTCTTACCCTTCGCCGGCCCCTTCGCCGCACGCGCATCGATCAGCGCGATCGCCTCCTCGAGCGTCAGCGCCGCCGGCTCCATCGACTTGGGCAGGGTCGCATTCGTCGTGCCGTCGGTCACATACGGACCGAAGCGCCCTTCCATCAGCTTCATCTCGCCGCCGCTCGTCGGGTGCGGGCCGAAGGTGTTTAGCGGCTCGGCCTTCGCCCGCGCGCCGCGCCCGCCGCCGTTCGCGGCCTCGGCGATGCGCACCACCGCGGCGTTCATGCCGATGTCGAAGATCTCGGCGGTGCCCGTCAGCTTGGCATATTTGCCGTCGTGGAGCAGGTACGGACCGTAGCGCCCCAGCCCCGCCATGATGGCCTTGCCGCTCTCGGGATGCACGCCGACCTCGCGCGGCAGACTGAGCAGCCTGAGCGCATAGTCGAGGTCGAAATCATCGCCCGGGATATCCTTGGGGATCGACGAACGTTTCGCCTCCTTGCCCTCGCCGAGCTGGATATAGGGCCCGAAGCGCCCGCTGCGCTTGGTCACTTCCAGCCCGCTTTCGGGGTCGGTGCCCATCGCCTCGGGCCCGGTGTCGCCGCCGTCGCTGCCGCCCGGCTGCGCGAATTTGCGGGTGAACTTGCAGTCGGGATAGTTGCTGCACGCGATGAACGGCCCGAACTTGCCGCCGCGCAGCGCCAGCTTGCCGGTGCCGCAATTGGGGCAGAGCCGCGGATCGCTGCCGTCGCCCTTGTCGGGGAAAAGATAGGGGCCGAGGAATTCGTCGAGCGCCGCGGTTATTTCCGACGGCTTCTGCTCCATCACCTCGCCGGTGCGCGGCTTGAAGTCGCGCCAGAAGCGCTCGAGTACCGCCTGCCACTGCGCGCGGCCGCCCGACACATCGTCGAGCTCTTCCTCAAGCCCCGCGGTGAAATCGTAACCGACGTAACGTTCGAAGAAGCGTTCGAGGAACGCCGTCAGCAGCCGTCCGCTCTCCTCGGGGATGAAGCGGTTCTTCTCAACCGTCACATAGGCGCGGTCCTTCAGGACCTGCAGGATCGAGGCATAGGTCGACGGGCGCCCGATGCCGAGCTCCTCCATCTTCTTGACGAGGCTCGCTTCCGAATAGCGCGGCGGCGGCTGGGTTTCGTGGCGTTCGACCTCGACCCCGGTCTTGGCGGGGGCGTCGCCCTTCGCCATCGCGGGGAGCAGGCGCGCGTCCTCGTCCTCCGCATCGTCGCGGCCCTCGTCGTAGAGCGCGAGAAAGCCCGGGAATTTCACCACCTGCCCGGTCGCGCGCAGCACCGTCTTGCCGGTGCCGTCGCTCAGATCGATGCTGGTGCGTTCGAGCCGCGCCGAGGCCATCTGGCTCGCCATCGCGCGCTTCCAGATCAGCTCGTAGAGCCGGCCATGGTCGCCGCTGCCGGCCTTGTCCTTCGAAAAATCGGTCGGGCGGATCGCCTCATGCGCTTCCTGCGCATTCTTCGCCTTGGTCTGATATTGCCGCGGCTGGTCGGGGACATAACCGCCGTCGTAGCGCGTCGCGATGGCCTTGCGCGCGGCGCTGATCGCGCTGTGATCCATCTGGACGCCGTCGGTCCGCATATAGGTGATCGCGCCGTCCTCGTAGAGGCTCTGCGCGATGCGCATCGTGTGGCTCGCCGAGAAACCGAGCTTGCGCGCCGCCTCCTGCTGGAGCGTCGAGGTCGTGAAGGGCGGCGGGGGGTTACGCGTCAGCGGCTTGGTCTCGACCGTATCGACGGCGAAGTGGCCGGCCTTGACGTCGGCCTCGGCGGCGCGTGCATCGGCCTCGGTGCCGATCGACAGCCGTTCGATCTTGTCGCCTTTCCAACGGGAAAGCCGCGCGTTGAAAGGCGTGCCGGACATCTCGAACAGGCCGGTGACCGACCAATATTGCTGTGCGACAAAGGCTTCGATCTCGCGCTCGCGCTCGACGATCAGCCGCAGCGACACCGACTGGACGCGCCCCGCCGACTTGGCGCCGGGCAGCTTGCGCCACAGCACCGGCGACAGCGTGAAACCGACCAGATAGTCGAGTGCGCGGCGCGCGCGATAGGCGTCGATCAGATCGTCGTCGAGCGCGCGCGGATGCGCCATCGCATCGGTCACCGCCTGCTTGGTGATCGCGTTGAAGGTGACCCGGTCGACGACCTGCGGCAGCGCCTTTTTCTGGCGCAGCAGTTCCTGGACATGCCAGCTGATCGCCTCGCCCTCGCGATCGGGGTCGGTCGCGAGGATCAGACGGTCGGCGGTCTTCGCCGCGTCCGAAATTTCCTTCAGCCGCTTCGCCTTGTCGGGATAGAGCTGCCACTGCATCGCAAAGCCGTCGTCGGGATCGACCGACCCGTCCTTCGGCGGCAAGTCCCGAACGTGACCATAGGATGCCAACACTTTGAAATCACGGCCGAGATATTTCTCGATCGTTTTCGCCTTGGCGGGCGATTCGACAATGACCAACTGCATGAAAAACGGGTTCCCCGAAAACTCTTACGTACGTACGCGCGAGGGTGGCGGCGTGGCGCGCCGCGTCAACCGAAAATTTTTCGCATCCGGTCCTCTTCTCCGCCGAGCATCATATAGGCGGTTGCCGCCGCGGATACACCCAGCAACCATCCCGCCTGCGATGCAGCGTTCATCGCCAGGCTCACCGGCCAATCCATCCGGCCGCCATTCTCGAGGAGATAGCCCACGGCCAGCAGCGGCGCCGCCTGCACCGCAAAGGCCGTGACCGCGACCAGGGTGATGCTCAGCCAGCTCTGTTCGGTCAGATCCCAGCTTGCCCGCATCGCCTCCGACGCGGACATGTCACGGTGGAACAGCGCCGGTGCGGCAAGATACCAGCGCCCGGTCAGGAACAGGCCGGGCAGCACGAGGACGAGCAGCCCGAAGAAGATGCCCAGCCCCGCGATGATGCTGATCCCGAACAGCGACGCGATGCGCCAGCGGCGCGGGCCGGGTAGCACAAAGCCGCCGCGTTCCAAGAGGGCGATCGTCACGCACGCCTGCAGGAACAGCATGAAGAAGATGTAGACCACATAATAGAGCAGCGCGGCCTCGCCAAGGAGGCCGAGCGCCAGATCATAGCCCACGCCGACGGCCGTCGCGGCGACATAGACCATCGCCAGCACGCGCGCGTTCGCCCTCATCGCCGCGACCGTCTCGCGCAATATCGGCCCGACCAGACTTGCGTCGAATTGCACTTCGCCACCCCTGTTGCTTCGCCCGCGCAACGGTGGCGGCGGCCGGGCGATCCCGTCAAGCGGGATTTCGCCCGGCCGTCATCGGCTTAGCGCAAGGGCGCCAGCCGACCGATCAGCATCTCGCTCGTCAGGCTCGCCGCCTTGGCCGCGCCTTCCTCATAATTGCCGGGCTTGGCGGTGAAGGCGAATTTGCGAGTCTTGCCGAACCTCAGCCCGCCGAAGCCAAGCACCGCGGCGACCCCGCCCGCGACATTGGCGCCCGCCTGCAGCGCCTTGTCGCCGCCGCTCGACGCGTCGCTCTTCTCGACGAACTCGCCCTCGACCGCGACCGGCGCATTGACGGTGATCACCGATTGCTTGCCATTCGGCGCGATCAGCGTGGCACGCGAATAATCCGCACTCACGGAAAGCGCGCTGTTGACCTGCAGCCCGCCGAAGCTGAACGCGCCGGGGCGCTTCTGCTGCGAAAAGTCGATGAGGTAGACGACATTGACCACCCCGACATTGGCCGCCTTGGCATAGTTGGTGAGCGCCATGCTCGCCTGCCCGGCCTGCATATTCATGCCCATGCTGCTGAGCCCCGATCCCATGAAGTCACCGGGGATCATCAGCAGCGAAGGCAAGGCCGTCGGCTTGTAATAGGTCGCCTTGCCCTTGCTCCCCTTTTCGAGCGCGATGTTGATGTCGAGAGGCATGTCCTGCGATTTGGTCTTCGCCATGGTCGCATGCGCGAACAAATCGCCTGGCGCCTGCACGCTGTAGCCGCTCGTGGTCAGCTGCGACACGAAGTCCGCATATGCCGCGTCGGTGACCGCCTGCATCATTTCGGGCGTGACCCCGACGAGTTCGCTCTTTGCCTTGGTGGTCCCGCCGAATGCGCCCATCAACCCGCCGCTGGCCGCGGTGCGATCGATCGATTCGAAGATGAAGCCGACGTTGAACGAGCCGATCGCGACGTTGGTGACGCCCTTCGCATTGGCCGGCCCGGCGATCTTCACCGGTTCCTTTTCCTTGGCGATGACGGGGACGGGCTGGAGCAGCATCGCGCCGATGGCGATGGCTGACAGCAATTTTTTCATGGGTCTTCCTCCGGCTCTCGACCGACAGACCCACTAGCCGGCAAGAGAGCGATACGAGGCGACCCGTGGCCCCTGCATCGGGCAGATGCAGGGGCATGTCAATGGGTTGGTAACCGAGTGTTATCCCTGATCCTGCCAGCGGAAGTCCGCGGGGAGCACGCATTTGCCCGCGTCATATTTGCCGACGCTGCGGATCACCTCATTGTCGTCGGGCTCGATGCGGCGCCCGCTGATCTGGCTGTCGACAACGCGGCGGACCAGCGCGTCGAGGCGCGTGACGAGGTAGCAGTCGATCGCGGGCGGCGCGTGCGGGTTGCCGACCCCGCTGTCGTCGGTGAGGAACAGATAGCGCGACTGGGTCGCCGCAGCCATCGCACGCATCGCATATTCGGCCTCGTCGGCGACCCCCGAGGCGGCGACCGGCGTGATATGGATGCGCTTGGCGCGCGCCGCCTCCGCCGCCTGCCAGGTGCGCCCAAACAGATCGCCGTGCGGCGGCGCGTCGGCGACGAGCAGCATCGATTTCACCGCATCGGGGCGCCATTCCTGCGCCACCGCGCGGATCAGCGCCTGGTCCATCGCCTCGGGATAGTCGCCGCCGCCGGTCGCATATTGCGCCGCGAGCGCCCCCTGCGCGCGCCCGATGTCGCGGTCGAAGGTCACGGTGCGCGTGACATATTCGTCGCCGAGGTCGCGGTAGAAGACAAAGCCGACGCGGATGTCGAGATTTCGGTGCTTGGCGGTAATCGACGAAATGATCGACCGCATCTCGGCCTGCAGAAAGCGGATCTCGTCGCCCATGCTGCCCGTCGTGTCGACGACGAGCATCAGGTCGAGCTTGGTCGCTTTCGTCGCGAGCTGGTTCGCAGTGAGCCCCACCGTCTGCCCACCCGGCGCGTCGACGACGAGCAAGGGCCGCGCCGTCGCGATCGCCCGCCCCGCCTTGGTCGCCGACACGGTGACGCGCTCGCTCAGCCGGTCGAGGCCGGGGAAGAAGACCGCGCTGCCGTCGGCCTGCGTCGCCATGGTGATGCTGTTGCCGTCGCTGCACGTCAGCTTCACATCGGCGAAGGGCACCGGCTGGCCGTTGCGGTCGCTGACCTTGACCGTCACCACGCGCGTCGTGTCGACCCTCGGCAGCGCGCGGATATCCTGGCCCAGATTGGTGCGATTGACATAGGCCGCATAGAGCTCGGGGTTGAGCAAATCGTCATGCTCGCCCGCGGTGAGGATGCCCGATTGCGGCTGCGTCTGCGGATAGGGGCGCGGCGGCATACGGCGGTCGATATAGTCGGTTGAGGAGCCCGGGATTGGCGAGGCCGCGGGCGCGGCCGCCCGCCCCGCTTCACCGCGCGCCGACCCGGTGACGACGACAGATTCGGCGTCCGCAGCGCCGAAATAACTCGGCGGGGGCGGTGCCATCGGCGGTGGCGGAGGTGGTGGGGGCGGCGGCGGAGGTAGCGCTTCGATAGCATAAGCATCCGACGCATCGGCCACCACCGATTCCTCGCGAACGGCCCCGGACCGCAAGCGCTTCTCGCCTTTCGCCTTGCCATAACCATTGTTCTGTTGCTGGCGGACCTGTTGCTCGGCGTCGAGGCGCGGCAGCGGATCGGCGTTGCGGCAGAAACTCTGCATAGGCGTCCGCGCCGCCGCGATGGTCAGCGGCGTCGGCGCCAGCCCCGTCGCCAGCACCGCGAGCATCGTCGTTCCGGTCATAAATCGGCTGCGCATCATCAAACTCCCCGGCCATGTGATACAATATCATCAGACTCACCCTCGGCCGCTGAACCGTGGCTGAACCGCGATAAGCCGTGAATTGCTTTGGGGTTGGCCGCTATGCGCGGCGTCACAGGAGCGAAATACGTGCGCCCGCGTGGCGCTCGATCCGCCCCGCCAGCTCCATTTCGAGCAGCACCAGCTGCACCGTCGCGGCGGCGCAGCCCGACTGGCGCACGATCTCGTCGACCGCCACCGGGGTCGGCCCGAGCAGCCCGGCGATCCGGCCGCGCTCGCCCTCTCCCGCATCGGCTACGGCCGGTACGGGGGCAAAGCCCTGCGCAGGCTCGCGCACCATGCGCCGGTCGATCGGCCCCAGCGCCTCCAGCACATCGTCGAGCGTCTGGATCAAAGTCGCGCCCTCGCGGATCAGCAGGTTGCAGCCCTGCGCGCGCGGATCGAGCGGCGAGCCCGGCACCGCCATCACCTCGCGCCCATAATCGCCCGCGCGGCGCGCGGTGATCAGCGAGCCCGACTTGGGCGCCGCCTCGATCACCAGGGTTCCATGCGACAACCCCGCGATGATGCGGTTGCGCGCGGGGAAATGCCGCGCCAGCGGCTCGGTGCCCGGAGGCTGCTCGGCGACAAGCAGCTGATCGGCGCCAATCTTTTCCTGAAGCCCAGCATTTTCGGGCGGAAAGGCGATATCGATCCCGCTGCCGATCACCGCCGCGGTCGCGCCGCCGAGCGCGCCGATATGCGCCGCGGTATCGACCCCGCGCGCGAGCCCGCTGACGACGGTCACCCCCTGCCCCGCCAGCTCGGCGCCCATCTGCCGCGCGAAGCGGCACGCGACGGCGGAGGCGTTGCGCGCGCCGACGATCGCGACGCACGGCCGCTGGAGCATCGCCGTATCGCCGCGCACGATCAGCACCGGCGGGGCGCCCTCGACCTCGCGCAGCAGCGGCGAATAATCGACATCGTCGCTGAAGACATGCCGCGCGCCGAGTTCGGCGACGCGCTCGATCTCGCGAGCCGCAACCTCCACAGGCGCGGCCCGCAGCTTGCCGCCGCCGCGCCCTGCAAGGTCGGGCAGCGCCGCGAGCGCGGCTTCGCCCGAACCGAAGCGCATCATCAGCTGGTGCCAGCTGACCGGGCCGACGTGCGGCGTGCGGATCAGCCGCAACCGCGCCAGCCGCTCGGCGTCACTCATACGGCTTCTTTTTTGGCGCCGACGCGCGGTTCGATCCCGGCGCGCAGCCGCGCGATATTCTCGCGGTGGCGCCACAGCACGATCACCGCGAGCCCCGCGAGTCCGATCGCATAGACCTGATGGCCCATCAGCAGCGCCGCGACCGGCGCCGCGACCGCCCCCATCATCCCGCCGAGCGACGAGATGCGCAGGACGAGTACCGTGCCGATCCACACCAAGGCGAAGATCAAGCCGATCGGCCAGGCGAGCGCGAGCGACAGGCCGAGCAGGGTCGCGACGCCCTTGCCGCCCTTGAACTTCAGCCAGACCGGGTAGCAATGGCCGATCATCGCCGCCGCACCCGCAATCATCGCGCCGTCGTCTCCGGTGTCGGGAAAGAAATGCCGCGCGAGCAGCACCGCGACCGCGCCCTTCGCGCCGTCGAGGATCAAGGTCGCCGCGGCGAGCCCCTTGCGTCCGGTGCGCAGGACATTGGTCGCGCCGATATTGCCCGACCCGATCTGGCGCAGGTCGCCCGCGCCGAACGCCCGCGTCAGGATCACCCCGAACGGGATTGAGCCGAGCAGATAGCCCGCGGCGATCAGCAAAAAGATGGTCATGACGCTCCCTGCTCCCTTTGTTTCCTTTTGGCGGGATTGGCGAAAGCAATCAACGGATTCGGCGATGGTTACAGTCAATATGGACTGGAAGCGTTGCCCCCTGCTAGGGCCGCGCCATGCCCTCGCCCGCACCCGACGCCCCCATCCTCTTCTTCGACTCCGGCCTCGGCGGGCTCACCGTGCTCGGCCCGACCCGCGCGCTGCTGCCCACCGCACCGATCGTCTATGCCGCCGATTATGCCGGGCTGCCCTATGGCCAGAAGAGCGAGGCCGAACTCGCCGCGCGCGTCCCCGCGCTGCTCGGGCGGCTCGTCGAGCGCTACCAGCCGCGGCTCGCGGTGATCGCGTGCAACACCGCCTCGACGATCGCGCTCGCCCATGTCCGCGCCGCGCTCGACCTGCCGATCGTCGGCACAGTACCCGCGATCAAGCCCGCTGCCGAGCTCACGAAGACCGGCGTGATCGGGGTGCTCGGCACCGAAGCGACGGTACGCCAGCCCTATGTCGACGACCTGTCGGCGCGTTTCGCCGCGGGCAAGACGGTGCTGCGCCACGGCAGTCCGGGCCTCGTCACCGGCGCCGAGGCGAAGCTGCGCGGCGAAGCGGTCGATCCCGCGGTGATAGCGCGCGCTATCGCGGGGCTGCGCGACCAGCCCGGCGGCGACAAGCTCGACGTCATCGTCCTCGCCTGCACCCATTTCCCGCTGCTCGCCGACGAGTTGCAGGCCGAGATCGGCCCCGACGTCCGCCTGATCGACGGCGCCGAAGGCATCGCGCGCCGCATCGCCCATCTCACCGACGGCCAGCCCTGGCCCACCGCCGCGGCACCGGGCATCGCGGTGTTCACGCGCAGCGACGACCGCCCGCCGCCGCCCTTGTCGGCGCTCGCCCCCTATGGCCTCGACCGGATCGAGCTGATCTAACTCGGACACCCCATCCCGTTCGTGTCGAGCGAAGTCGAGACACCTCGAGGCCTAACGCCCTGCCGATGGGCATCTCGACTTCGCTCGATGCGAACGGCTTGGAAGGGCCATTGCGGCCACAAATTGCGAATCGTTCGCACTGGCTTTCGGCGCCGTCCGGCGTTATTGGCCCGCATGTTAATAGCCGCCCGGAGGGAGCGGCCCAATGGCCTGGACTGGCACCTGACTGCGGGGCTGAGACGTGAACTATAACGATATTTTTGCACGCGCCATCGACCGGCTGCACGAGGAAGGGCGCTACCGCGTCTTCATCGACATCCTCCGCAACAAGGGCGCCTTCCCCAACGCACGCTGCTTCGCCGGCCACAATGGGCCGAAGCCGATCACCGTCTGGTGCTCGAACGACTATCTCGCCATGGGCCAGCATCCCAAGGTCATCGCCGCGATGGAAGAAGCCTTGCACGACGTCGGCGCGGGTTCGGGCGGCACGCGCAACATCGGCGGCAACACCCATTATCACATCGACCTCGAGCATGAACTCGCCGACCTGCACGGCAAGGACGGCGCACTGCTCTTCACCTCGGGCTATATTTCGAACGAGGCGACGCTCGGCACGCTCGGCAAGCTGCTTCCGAACTGCATCATCTATTCGGACGAATTGAACCACGCCTCGATGATCGCGGGCATCCGCAACTCGGGCTGCGAAAAGCGCGTGTGGCGCCACAACGACCTCGACCATCTCGAGGAACTGCTCGCCGCCGACGATCCCGAGGCCGCCAAGCTGATCGCCTTCGAAAGCGTCTATTCGATGGACGGCGACGTCGCGCCGATCCACGCGATCTGCGACCTCGCCGAAAAATATAACGCGCTGACCTATTGCGACGAAGTCCATGCCGTCGGCATGTACGGCCCGCGCGGCGGCGGCATCACCGACCGCGACGAGGCCGCCGACCGCGTTACCATTATCGAGGGCACGCTCGGCAAGGCGTTCGGCGTGATGGGCGGCTATATCGCCGCCGACAAGAATATCATCGACGTGATCCGCAGCTATGCCCCCGGCTTCATCTTCACGACCAGCCTGTCGCCGGTACTCGTCGCGGGCGTGCTCGCCAGCGTGCGCCACCTGAAAGCGTCGAGCGTCGAGCGCGAGGCGCAGCAGGCTGCGGCGGCTTACCTCAAAGCGAGCTTCCGCGACGCGGGGCTGCCGGTGATGGATTCGACCACGCACATCGTCCCGCTGATGGTCGGCGACCCGGTGCGCGCGAAAAAGATCAGCGACATATTGCTCGCCGAATATGGCGTCTATGTGCAGCCGATCAATTTCCCGACCGTGCCGCGGGGCACCGAACGCCTGCGCTTCACCCCGGGTCCGGCGCATGACGAGGCGATGATGCGCGAGCTGACGCAGGCGCTCGCCGAAATCTGGGACCGTCTCGAGCTGCGCAAGGCCGCGTGAGCGCCGCACCGGGGTTCGATGAGGTCGTCCGGGGACGCCGCTCCATCCGCGGCTTCCTCGACAAGCCCGTCCCCAAAGCGCTGATCGCCGAGATTCTCGAGGTCGCGATGCGCGCGCCCTCGTCGTTCAACAACCAGTGCTGGAATTTCTCGGTCGTCACCGGCACCGCGCTCGACGCGATCCGCCGCGGCAATACCGAAGGCATTCTCGCGGGCAAGCCCGACAGCCGCGAGTTCCGCCGCTTCGACGGCATCGCCGACGACCATCGCGCGCGACAGATCGAGATCGCCAAGCAGCTTTTCGGCGCGATGGGTATCGCGCGCGACGACAAGGATGCGCGGCAGGATTGGGTGCTGCGCGGTTTCCGCCAGTTCGACGCGCCGGTCAGCATCGTCGTCACCTATGACCGCGTGCTGCTCGGCAGCGACATTGCGCCCTTCGACTGCGGCGCGGTGACCAACGCGCTGGTCAACGCCGCCTGGTCGCGCGGATTGGGCTGCGTGATCAACAGCCAGGGCATCATGCAGTCGCCGGTGGTGCGCGAACATGCGCACATCCCCGACGACCAAGTGATCATGATCTGCGTCGCGATGGGCTGGCCCGCCGACGATTTCCCCGCCAATGCGGTGGTGTCGAACCGCAAGAGCGTCGCCGACGCCGTGCGCTTCGTCGGCTTCGACGACTGAGGCCCGCGTGCCGTTCGACCTGCTCGAAGCACTGGGCATGGTGGGCGAAGCGGCGACCGAAATCCCCGACCTGCGCAAGCGGCGCAACCGGATCGGCTGCTTCATCGGCTTCGCGCTCCTGCTGATTTTAATTGCGGCGCTATACTGGTGGTCGTGATAGCGGTGGGGCAATCACCCTCCCCCGGACAAGAGAACACATGACCGCTCAGCGCTATAGCAGCACCGCCATCGCCCTCCACTGGCTGCTCGCGCTGCTCCTCGCCTTCCAGATTTCGCTCGGCTGGGCGCTCGAGGGCAATAACGGTCCGGAATTGTTCGCGCGCTTTCAGCTCCACAAGTCAATCGGCATCGCGATCCTGCTGCTGAGCCTCGCGCGGCTCGCGGTGCGGCTGTTCACGCCGCGCCCGCCGGCGTCCGAAGGCCCCGCATGGACGCGCGCGCTCGCGAGCACCGTCCACTGGCTCTTCTACGCCGTGATGATCCTCGGCCCGATCACCGGCTGGCTGATCGTCTCGACCGCAAAGGTGCAGGTGCCCACCCTGATCTTCGGCGTTATCCCCTGGCCGCATCTGCCCGTCGGACATGGCTGGCACGATCCCGCCGAGTCGATCCACGGCGCAATGGCGTGGCTCGCGATCGGGCTGTTCCTGCTTCATATCGCGGGTGCACTCCGCCACCAGTGGCTGCTCGGCAAGCCCGAGCTCCAGCGCATGATCCCCTTTGCGAAGGGCAAGGCGGTCGGCGCGGCGATCGGTGCGCTGGCGCTGGTCTTCGCCGCGATGGTTGCCGCCAAGCTGGTCTATCCCGACAAGCCGCGCGTGGCCGCCGAACGGGCAGAGGAGCCGGTCTCTGCTGCCCCCACCGCGGCGCCGGCGGCCGAAGAAGCGAAAACCGAGGAAGCCGAAGAAGCCGAGCCCGAGGAAACCGCCCAGCCGCTCGCCGACTGGAGCGTCGGATCGGGCGGCCGCCTCGGCTTCACGGCGCGCTGGAACGGCGAGGCGGTCGCGGGACGCTTCGGCCGCTGGGACGCCGACATCAAGTTCAGCCCCGACGATCTCGCCAAATCGCGGATCAAGGTAACCGTCGACCTCGCCTCGGCCGACACCGGCGACGGGCAGCGCGACGATTCGCTGAAAGGGAGCGATTTCTTCGACAGCGGCGCGCATCCGAAGGCGATCTACACCGCGCGCGACATCCGCCACCTCGGCGGCGACCGCTACGAAGCGCGCGGCACGCTCGACCTGCGCGGCGTCGAGAGGCCCGCGACCCTGCGCTTCACCCTGACCATCGACGGCGACCGCGCGCGCGTATCGGGAAGCACGCGCATCGACCGCACCGCCTTCGGCGTCGGCCAGGGCGAATGGGCGGCAACCGATGCCATTGCGGCGGGGGTCGACATCGCCTTTTCGTTCGGCGCGACGCGCCCCGCGAACTGAGCGCGGCGCGGGCGCCGTTCAGCGGCGCGGCCCCTTGTCGATGCGCAGCGACCAGGCATAGCCGCGGTAAAGGCGCACCAGCGTCACGCGCCCGCCGACGTCGCTCGCGATCTCGCGCGCCGCCTCGGGCAGCATCGCGCGCGGCGCGACGTGGAAGCGCCCCAGCCAGCCGAACAGCCCGGCGCGGAACCAGGCGGGCATTCCCTCCTGCTGCCCGAAATCGACGATATGCAGCGAGCCATTGCTGCCCAGCCGCTGCGCCGCCTCGCGCATCGCGCCCTGCCAGTCGGGGATCATCGACAGCGTATAGCTCTGGAATATCCGGTCGAACCCCGCGACGCGGAACAGCGCGTCGGGGTCGAACGCCGTCGCATCGCCCCGCGCCACGGTGATTCGCCGCGTCAGCCCGGCGCGCGCGATCGCCGTGCGCGCGCTTTTCAGCATTTCCTCCGAAATATCGATGCCATAGAAGCGCCCGCCCGGCCAGCAGCGCGCCGCCGCGATCAGGTTGCGCCCGGTGCCGCAGCCGACCTCGAGCACGTGGCCGCCCACCGGCGGCTGCAATTCGTCGATCAGCCGGTCGCGCCCCAGCAGATAGTATTTGCGCGTCAAATCATAGATATGCCGCTGGCCGCGATAGACATCGTCCATCAGCGCGGCATGGCCCTCTCCGGCCATGGCTCAGTGCTTCAGGATATAGAGATGCACCCCGCCGTAGATCGCCGAGCGGTCGCGCCGCGTATAGCCTAGCGATTCTTCGGCGCGATACTCCCAGCGACCGAGCAGCGTATCGGGCAGCCGCCCCAGCAGCAGACTCGGCTCGGCGGCGGTGCGGAACAGCACGCGCGCGCCCGGCCGCGCGGTGCGCGTGGCCTCGGTCCAAAGCGCAAGCAATTGCAGGTTGGTCATCCAGTCCTGCGCGTCGAGGAAGACATAGCGATCGAAGCTGGCGTCGTCGGCCTCGAACAACATGTCGGTCATATTGGCGTGGAGCATCGTCACGCGTTCGGCGCGCGCCTTGACCGCGTCGTAGTTCGCGGCCTGCAGATAGGGCGGCAACGGCGCCTCGACGCCGCGGCCATAGCCGCGCCCGAAGGCCTGCCACGCGAAATAATTATCCTTGAGGTCGAAATCGCAGCACAGCTTCTCGAGCCGCGCGCGCAGCACGTCGGCCATCGGCTTGCCGCCCGCGAGCGCGTCGTACTGCGCGGGCGGGATACCCAGCCCGAACAGCGACGAGCGCTGGTCGGTGACCCAGCGCACGAACTTCCTGTCGAAGAAGGGCGCGAATTTCGTCTCGAAGATATGCCGCTGCTCGTCGATATCGCGCGCCTCGAGCAAGGCGCGCGGGTCGGCCTTCATCGTCCGCGCCAGCAGATGCGCGACCCCGATGAAATTGCCGAGCAGCCCGCGCTTGTAGAGTCCCGTCGCAAAGCCGTTGATGCGCCGCCGCCCGATCAGGTCGCGCCCTTCCCAATAGCGGCGGCTGATCTCGTCGAGATGTGGGCGGACGTGGGCCCGATACGCCCCGACATTCTCACGGCTGTCGGCGTCGGCGAAGAAGCGGCGGAAGCTGTTGTAATCTGGAAGGCGCTGCGCCGCGACGCGCTTCAGAGACCCAAGCGCCACATGCGCGGTGTTGAGGTCGACCGCGACGATCTCGGCGGGGTCGGCGGTGAGGTAGGAAAAGACGTTGCAGCCGCCGCTCGCGATTGTCGCGATGCGATTGCCGGGCTGGATATCCAGCGCCTCCATGTCGACCACCGGGTCTTCCCAGATCTGCGCATAGACGAGCCCGCGAAAGGCGAGCGCGAAGGCGCGGTCGAGCAGGCGTTGCTTCTGCTCGGCGTCTTCGCGGACGACGGCGGCGACGATCTTTCGGTTGGGCTGGCTGGCCATGAACGGTCTCCCGGAGCGAGGTGGATCCGGGACCGCGCATGACAGCAATTCTTGCGATTCACGCGACGCTTCGGTGACAAAGCCGCGACAGGGGTGAAAAATGTACAACGTCATCCCGGCGAAGGCCGGGATCTCACCGTCGCGTCATCTCGCACGGTCGAGATCCCGGCCTTCGCCGGGATGACGATCAGCTCAATCCTTACAATAACCCTCGCCGTCCTTGACGATCAGGCATTCCTTCTTGCCCGCGAGATATTTGAGGCCCGTCTCGTCGCCGCTCCCGCGGCGCAGGCTCAGTTCCTCGGCGCCGCGCTTGAACTTGATGCCATGTTCGCTGTCGGTGCCCTCGTAGGTACCCTTGGTGCTGTCGTCGGTCCCCGCCTGAATTTCCAGCTTATATTTGCCGGGCTCGCCGGGAGTGATGATGGCGTACATGCCCTCGACCCCGATCCATTTGCCCGCCCAGCTTGCGAAGCGGTGCGGCGCGGTCGCGGGATCGGCTTCGCCCTCGGTCGCCTCGGGCGGCACCGTCTCGTCGACCACCTCGGTGGTCTCGGTCGGCGCGGGCGCTTCGGCCTTTTCGCAGCCGCTCAGCACCACCAGCGCCGCGGCGCCCATCAGGAACATGCTCTTCTGCATCGACTTTCTCCTTCGCGGTCTCAACGCACCAAGGCCGATTAGTATCCGGCCAAAATTTCGGCATATTTCTGCGGGTCGACATTGCCGCCCGACAAGGTGACGAGCGTGGCCTTCACCGGCGTGACCTTGCCCGCGAGCAGCGCCGCGAGCGCCGCCGCCCCGCCCGGCTCGACGACGAGGTGCAATTTCTCGAACGCGACACGCATCGCGTGGCGCACCTCCTCGCGCGTCACCACCACGCCGCGCACGCCGCGCGCCTGCAGCACCGCGAAGTTGATCGGCCAGGTGTGCGGGGTCTGGAGCGCGTCGCATTCGCTGGGATAGGCGAGGTCCTCGACCGACTGGATTTCGCCGGCCTCCAGCGACCGCGTCACATCGTCCCAGCCCTCTGGCTCGACCGCGACGATCTCGGCATTCGGCAGCGCGAGCGCGAGCCCCGCCGACAGCCCACCGCCACCGCAGCAGGCGACGACCTTGTCGAAGCCGACGCCTTCGCGCGCGCGGAGCTGTTCCTCGGCCTCGATCCCAGCGGTCCCCTGCCCCTCGATGATCCACGGATCGCCATAGGCGTGCACCAGCGTCCCGCCGCGCTCCTCGAGCAATTTCGCCGCGACGGCATCGCGCGATTCGGTGACGCGGTCGTAGAGCACGACCTCGGCGCCCAGCTTGCGCGTCGCGGCGAGCTTCATCGCGGGCGCGTTGCCCGGCATCACGATCGTCGCCTTGATTCCCAGCTTCTTCGCCGCCCAGGCGACCCCCTGCGCATGATTGCCGCTCGACACGCCGACGACCCCTGCCGCCGCCTGTTCGGGGGTCAGGTCGGTCAGCCGGTGCCACGCGCCGCGGATCTTGAATGCGCCGACGGGCTGCAGGCATTCGGCCTTGCACCAGACGGTCGTGCCGTCGATCTCGAGCGGCAGCAGCGGGGTCGGCGGCAACAATGCAGCGACTTTCGCCGCCGCGCGTTCGACGCCCGCAAGAGTCGGTGCGCGTGTCGGATTGAGTAGGGGTTCGGGGCTTTGCTGTGTCATGGCTTCGTCCTATAGGGCGCGGCATAGAGAGCAAGCCGCATAGGTTCGCGGACAGGAGATTTTCACGATGAGCAAGGTTCTGGTGATCGGCGCAGGCGGCGTCGGTTCGGTCGCGGTGCACAAGATGGCGATGAACCCCGACATCTTTCCCGACATCACGCTGGCGAGCCGCCGCAAGTTCAAATGCGACGCGATCGCCGAGTCGGTGAAGACCCGCACCGGGGTCACGATCCAGACCGCCGAGGTCGACGCCGACCATATCGACGCGACCGCGGCGCTGATCCGCTCGATCGGCGCGACGCACGTCGTGAACCTTGCGCTGCCCTATCAGGACCTGACGATCATGGAGGCGTGCCTGTCGACCGGCGCCAATTACATGGACACCGCGAATTACGAGCCGCGCGACGAGGCGAAGTTCGAATATCACTGGCAATGGGCCTATCAGGACCGCTTCAAGGATGGGGGGCTGATGGCTTTACTCGGCTCGGGCTTCGACCCCGGAGTGACCAGCGTCTTCACCACCTGGCTCAAGAAGCATCATTTCGACCGCATCGACACGCTCGATATTCTCGACTGCAACGGCGGCGATCACGGCCAGCATTTCGCGACCAACTTCAACCCCGAGATCAACATCCGCGAAGTGACCGCGGTCGCGCGCCACTGGGAAAATGGCGACTGGGTCGAAACCCCGCCGATGTCGGTGAAGCAGAAGTTCGACTTCGAGGCGGTCGGCGAAAAGACGATGTACCTCATGTATCATGAGGAGATCGAAAGCCTCAAAACCCACATCCCCGAGATCAAACGCATCCGTTTCTGGATGACCTTCGGCGAGGCCTATATCACCCACCTCACCGTGCTGCAGAATGTCGGCATGACGCGGATCGACCCGGTGATCTATGAGGGCCGCGAGATCGTCCCGCTGCAGTTCCTGAAAGCCGTGCTGCCCGAACCGTCGAGCCTCGGCGAAACCACCAAGGGCAAGACCAACATCGGCGTCATCGCCACCGGCCTCGGCAAGGACGGCCAGGAAAAGACGCTCTATCTCTACAATATCTGCGACCATGAGGACGCCTATTCCGAGACCGGCAACCAGGCGGTCAGCTACACCACCGGCGTGCCCGCGATGATCGGCGCGGCGATGATGGTGACCGGCACATGGACCGGCACCGGCGTGTTCAACATGGAGCAGTTCGACCCCGATCCCTTCATGGACATGCTGAACAACCACGGCCTGCCGTGGCAGGTGAAGGAACTCGCGGGTCCGCTGGATTTCTGAGTCCATTCCCTTTTTCGTCATTCCCGCGAAGGCGCGAACCCGGTAGCCACGGCGTACCGGGTTCCCGCCCGCGCGGGATGACGAAGGGTCGTTTTTCATGAAGTTCCGTATCGCCGCCTTTGCGCTGCTCGCCATTCTCACCACCCCCGCTGCCGCGCAAACCGAAGACCCCTACGCCCCTGCACGCGCGATCGTCGCCGACATCGGCCAGATCGTCACCCCGAACGGCGTGCAGGAAACCTTCGAGGTCACGCTCGGCGGCGCGCGGCAAGTCGTGAACGTCCGCGGCGCCGACCGCGACAATCCGATCCTCGTTTTCGTCCACGGCGGCCCCGGTGCGGTCGAAATGCCCTTCGCCTGGGCCTTCCAGCGCCCTTGGGAGGATGTCTTCACCGTCGTGCAATACGATCAGCGCGGCGCGGGGCGGAGCTATCCGCTGAACGATCCCGCGACACTCGCGCCGACGATGACCCCCGACCGCTACCGCGACGATGCGATCGAACTCATCGATCTGCTGCAGAAGCGCTACGGCAAGAAAAAGGTCGTGCTGATGGGGCACAGCTGGGGCTCGATCGTCGGCCTGTCGGTCGCGGTGAAGCGCCCCGACCTGCTCTACGCCTATGTCGGGGTCGGCCAGGGCATCGATTTCCGCGAGGGCGAAAAGGCCGGCATGGCCTGGGCGCGCGCCAAGGCGGTCGCGGCCGGAAACGGCGAGGCCGTCGCCGAGATCGACGCGCTCGCGCCCTATCCCGCGGGCGACTTCACGATCGAAAAGGCCGACGGCTGGCGCAAATATGCGATCCCCTACGGCTCGCTGATCTACAACAAGCCCGACCTCACATATTATTTCCAGACCCCGCGCCTCTCGCCCGAATATGGGCCCGCCGACGTGAAGGCATGGGGCAAGGGCAGCGCCTTTTCGGTCACGACGCTCTGGCCGCGGCTCGCCGACGTCAGCTTCAAGCCCGTGCGCAAGCTGGACGTTCCTCTGATCTTCCTGCTCGGACGGCACGACTATACCGTGCCTTCGCTGGTGGCCGCCGACTGGTTCGCGCAGGTCGAGGCGCCGTCCAAAAAACTCGTTTGGCTCGAACATTCGGCGCATATGCCGATGGTCGAGGAGCCCGGGCATTTCTTCGCCGCGCTGCTCCGCGACGTTCTGCCGCTGACCGAGGAAAAATGACGATGACGCCCTATATCTTGCCGATCTTCCTGCTCGTCATCTCGAACATCTTCATGACCTTTGCCTGGTACGGCCACCTCGGCGACGTCTCGCGCCCGATGTGGCTGGCGATCCTGCTCGCCTGGGGCATCGCCTTCTTCGAATATTGCCTTGCGGTGCCCGCAAACCGCATGGGCCACGGCGTCTATTCGACCGCCGAACTCAAGACGATGCAGGAGGTAATCACGCTGATCGTCTTCGCGGGCTTCGCGGTCTTCTGGCTCGGCGAGAAACTGACGCTCAACCATCTCGTCGGCTTCCTGCTGATCGCGGGCGGCGCCTTCTTCATCTTCAAGGGGCCGATTGCGGCCTAGCGCCCCCTTCCTTCCGCCCCCCAAAGCCCCTACATGCGCGGCCATGGAAACCAGAGCCGGCGATCCCGGGGCCTTTGCCCATTTCGACCTCAACCGCGTCCCCTCGCCCGCGTTCGTCGTCGATGCGGCGAAGGTCCGCGCGAACCTCGGCGTGCTGCGCCATATCGGCGACGCGTCGGGTGCGCGCGTGCTCGCGGCTCTCAAGGCCTTTTCGATGTGGTCGCTGGGTTCGACCGTCACCGATTATCTCGACGGCGTCTGCGCCTCGGGGCTCTATGAGGCGAAGCTCGGGCGCGAGGAATATGGCGGCGAGGTCGCAACCTATTGCGCCGGATACAAAGCCGATGATCTGCCCGAGATCGCGAAGCTCTCCGACCATCTGATCTTCAACTCGCCCGGCCAGATCGCGCGTTTCCGCCCCCTGCTCGACGAACTCCGCGCCGCGGGCGAGAGCTTCGACATCGGCCTACGCATCAACCCGCAGCACAGCGAGGGCGAGGTTCCCAAATACGACCCCGCCGCGCCGTGCAGCCGCCTCGGCTTCCCGGTGAGCCAGCTCACCCCCGAGCATATGGCGGGCGTCGACGGCATCCATATGCATGTGCTGTGCGAACAGGATTTTCCGCCGCTCGCGCGCACATGGGCCGCGGTCGAACCGAAGCTCGCGCCTTACATAGACCAGCTCAAATGGCTCAACTTCGGCGGCGGCCACCATGTCACGCGCGCCGATTATCAGGTGGACGACCTGATCGCCTTCTTGAAGAACGTCCGCGAAACCACGGGCTGCGACGTCATGATCGAGCCCGGCGAAGCGGTCGCGCTCGACGCGGGCATCCTCGTTGGGGAAGTGCTCGACCTGTTCGACAACGGCATGCCGATCGGCATTACCGACATCAGCGCGACCTGCCACATGCCCGACGTGATCGAGGCACCCTATCGCCCCGCTATGCTGGGCGAGGAGAGCGAGGGCGCGGTCACCCGCCTCGGCGGCCCCTCGTGCCTCGCTGGCGACGTGATCGGCGACTACCGCCTGCCCGGCGGCGCAAGCATCGGGCAGCGCTTCGCCTTCCTCGACCAGGCGCATTATTCGATGGTCAAGACCAACACCTTCAACGGCGTCCCGCTGCCCTCAATCTGGCTGTGGGACAGCGAGAGCGATGCGCTTACCCTAGTCCGCGAATTCGGTTACGAGGATTTCAAGACGCGGCTGTCCTGAGGAGAGGCCGGGCGCAAGGGGGAATGCGTTGCTCGATCTGACCAGCCGACGCCAAATGGCCGGGAACATGCTGGTCGGCATGGCGCTGCTCTGGCTGTTCTACGACTTCACCAATTACAGCGGCCTGTTCCGGATCATCAGCAATCTCCAGAAGGACCAGATGGGGAGCTATTACCCCATGCTGTCGCTGATCCCCTATGCGCTCATCTTGGGGGCCGGTTTCCACTTCACCGAACCGCCCGAGCCCGCGAATCCCGCGCCCGACTGGGACAAGTTCGACACGTGGGAGGATGCACGCCTTGCCAGTCTGGCCAAACGCGTTCCCTGGTTCTCGCGCGTCGCGCCGCTCGCGGTCATCGCCGCGGTCGCGGCGTGGGGCTGGACCTTTACCCAGCCCGCAACGCTACCGGCACCCGTCAGCGTCGCCAGCCTTGCCTCGGCGCGCGATCTGCCACGCGGGACCTATGTCGAACTCGACGCCGCCCCGCTTCCCGAAATGGCGGTCGAGCTGCAGAAGGCCGATCGCAACGGCGGACAAGTCGATCTCTACGTCCCTGCCGCGACCGCCGCGAACGAGCGCAGCATCGCCTTCTTCATGCATCTTTACCCGCGCGAGACCGAGAGCCGGCAAGCGATGGAAGCCTGGGCCGCGCGCGGCAAGATCCGCGGGACGCTGAACGGATCGCTCGACGGCGAGGCGCTCGACTATCTCCGCCGCGCCGGGGCGCCGGTGGCGGCGACGCATTATACCGTCGATATCCGCACCACCACCCCGCGCGAGCGCTTTCGCACGGTCGCGATTATGCTGACGCTGATCGCGCTCGTGGTCGGCATCATCTGGTTCCGCCTGTCGCGCGAATTCCGCCGTCTGCTCGCCGAGCGCTAGCTTCCGGCGATCTCCGCCAGCGCCTGGTGGATGTCGCTGACCACCACCGACCCTTCGCCCACCGACGAGGCGACGCGCTTGACCGATCCCTTGCGCACGTCGCCGATCGCATAGATGCGCGGCCAGCTCGTCTCGTAACGGCTCGGCATGCGGTCGAGCGACCAGCCCGCCTTGACCAGCTCCATCGGCGCGATGTCGGTGCCCGTCTTCACGAAGCCCTTCTCGTCGCAGACCATTTCCTTGGGCAGCCAGTGCGTGTTCGGTGTCGCACCGAGGAAAAGGAACAGGAAACCGCAGTCGCAATGCCCTTCCTCGCCCGTGTCGCGGCAGCGATAGGTGAGCCCCGCCAGCCGGTCCTCGCCGTGCAGCGCGACGACGTCGGTCGACCCCATGATCTCGATATTCGGATGCTCCTCCAGCCGTTTGACAAGATATTCGGACATCGTCTCGCGCAGGCTTTTGCGGCGGAAGATGACGTAAACCTTCTTCGCCACGCTCGCGAGATAGATGGCGCCCTGCCCCGCCGAATTGCCCGCGCCGACGATCGTCACCTCGGCATTGCCGCAGAGCTGCGCCTCCATCGGGGTCGCGCCATAATAGATGCCGCGTCCCTCATAGGCCTCGATCCCCTCGATCGGCAGCCGCATATATTGCGCCCCGCTAGCGACCACGACCGCGCGGCTGCGCAGCTTGCGCCCGTCGGCGAGATGCAGACAGTATGCGTCGCCGTCGCGCCCGATCTCGGCCGCGCGCACCGGCGCGACGATCCGCGCGCCGAATTTCTGCGCCTGCACCGTCGCGCGCCGCGCCAGCTCGTTGCCCGAAATGCCCGTCGGGAAGCCCAGATAATTCTCGATCTTCGACGAGGTCCCCGCCTGCCCGCCCGGCGCGAGCGAATCGAGCGCGATCACGGTCAGCCCCTCCGACGCCGCATAGACCGCCGCGGCGAGCCCACCCGGCCCGCTACCGACGACGAGCACGTCGGCGGTCGCGCCGTCGGGCAGCAGGTCGAGCCCCATCGCCTGCGCCAGCTCCTCGGGGGTCGGCTGCACCAGCACGTCGGTCGCGCCGAGGATCACCGCGGGCAGTTGATCCTCGCTCAGCCCGCGCTCGGCCATCAGATGGCCTGCGACCGGGCCGTCGGCGGGGTCGAACCAGCGGTGTCCGACGCCGTGCTTCATCAGCAGGTCGCGCAGCGCATAGACGCTGCGGTCAATCCCCGCGCCGAGCACGATGATCGCCGAAAAGCCGCGCGTGTTGCCGAACTCGCGCCGCGCCGCGAACACGCGGACGAAGATGTCGGAGAAATGGCTGTTGCCCGCGATCAGCCGCTGGAAGCTCTCGTGCGGGATGCGCAGGATGTCGCCGTCGGCGCCCATCTCGACCCGCGACAAATGCCGCTGGCCGGTTAGGATCGACAGGTCGCCCGCGAACTGCCCGCGCTCCATCCACCCCACGCGAAGGCTGCCCTCGTCGGTCTGCACGAAGATATCTGTGTGCCCCGACAATGTGACGATACAGTCGGGCGCCATCGTCCCTTCGGCGAGGATCAGGTCGCCCTCGGCATGCGATTCGACCGTGCCGAACGCGATCAACTCTTCCAGTTCGGCGTCGGAAAAGGTGTGATTCACATCGGGCGGCGGGTTCATGGGCCATGGTCCTTGTCGCGGGAGAAGGCGCGAGCAATACCCAAAAACGGGGGCTTTGTCCCCCGGTTACCGCGCGTCAGGCCCGTTTCGGCGCGACTGTTACCGATGCGTTACAAAATTGCGCGATAGGGTCTTTACAGGGGGGACCCCCCTGCATATATCGCGCTCCGCTGCCCCAGGGGGACTTCCAATAACCGCAAGGCAGCCTTGGATGTTTAACGTTATATTTGGGGGTCCCTTGAGTTGCACCAGCATCATAGCGCCCACGGGCTGATTCAGGCACTTTCGCCGGTCGAACCTGTTACGCTTGTCCGCCCGCACGCCGCGGCGCGCGCAGCGCGTTTCTTTATCGAGCGATTTCCCGGCACGACCATGTACGCGGTCAAGGCGAATCCGTCGCCCGACCTGCTGCGCGTGCTGTGGGATTCGGGTGTCACGCATTATGACGTCGCCTCGATCGCCGAGGTCCGCCTCGTCGCGCGCACCCTGCCGAAGGCGGTGCTGTGCTTCATGCATCCGGTGAAGGCCGAGGAAGCGATTTCCGAAGCCTATTGGAAGCATGGCGTGCGCACCTTCTCGCTCGACACGATGGACGAGCTCGAGAAGATCGTCCGTGCGACCGAGGGTGCGCAGGACCTGAACCTGCTCGTGCGCCTGCGCGTCTCGTCGGATCACTCGAAGCTCAGCCTTGCCGCCAAGTTCGGCGCCGAGCCCGAGGATGTCGCCGAACTGCTGATGGCGACCCGTCAGGCCAGCGACGCGCTCGGCATCTGCTTCCACGTCGGCAGCCAGGCGATGACCCCGCATGCCTATGCGCAGGCGATGGAGCGCGTCCGCGCGGCGATCGTCGCGGCGGCGGTGACGGTTGACATCATCGATGTCGGCGGCGGCTTCCCCTCGTCCTACCCGGGCATGGAGCCCCCGCCGCTCGGCGCCTATTTCGACACGATCCACCGGACGTTCGAGAGCCTGCCGATCAGCTATTCGGCCGAGCTGTGGTGCGAACCCGGCCGCGCGCTCGCCGCCGAGTATAGCAGCCTGATCGTCCGCGTCGAAAAGCGCCGCGGCGACGAGCTTTACATCAACGACGGCGCATACGGCGCGTTGTTCGATGCGGCGCACGTCGGCTGGCGCTTCCCGGTGACGCTGCTCCGCGAGCCCGAGAGCGACGCCGAGATGACCGCGTTCAGCTTCTACGGCCCGACCTGCGACGACCTCGACCATATGGCCGGCCCCTTCTACCTCCCCGCGGACGTGAAGGCCGGCGATTTCATTGAGATCGGCATGCTCGGCGCCTATGGCTGCGCGATGCGCACCAAGTTCAACGGTTTCGGCGCGGACGAGACCCATGTCGTCAGCGACGAACCGATGGTGAGCCTCTACACGGGCGAAGCCGAACCCGAACGCCGCAGCGCGACGGTGACGAAGCTGTTCTGAGAAGGGCGGCAACAGAATAGGAAAAGGGCCGGCTGCTGCGAAGCGACCGGCCCTTTTCTTTGCCTTGGAGGCGGTCGCCTAGAGGATGAAGTCCCCGGCGGTCAGCGCGCTCATCGTCACGCCGTGTAGCACGATGAAATCGCCGTTGCCGAGATTGATCGCCCCGTCGTTGCCGACCTGGCTGAATCCCGCCTGCAGCGCCGCAAAGCTGGTCAAACCGAAGGCCGCGAGGTCGATCTTGTCGGTGCCGCTCAGGAAATCGCCGATCACGTCGCCGCCGGTGCCGCGCTCGAACAGGAAGATGTCCGCGCCGTCCTGCCCGAACAGCACGTCATTGCCGCCCTTGCCGTTCAATATGTCGTTGCCCGCGCCGCCGAGCAGCGTGTTGACCGACGCGTTGCCGGTCAGGCGATTGTCGAGCTCATTGCCGACCCCGAAAGCCGTCGTGCCGCGCAGCTCGAGATTTTCGACATTGGCATAGAGATAGACCCCGGCATTGGGCAGGTTGATCTCGGCGATCACCGTATCGGTACCGCCGCCCACGGCCTCGAAGGTCAGGTCGTCGCCGGTGTCGACATAATAGACGTCGTCGCCCGCGCCGCCGTCCATCAGGTCATAGTCGTGGAGCCCCGAATTGCCGAGCAGCTGGTCGTTGCCCGCGCCGCCGACCAGAATGTCGGTGTCGAAGGTCGCGCCGCCGTCGAGCAGGTCGTCGCCGTCCTCGCCATAGAGTTCGTCGGCATCCTCGCCGCCATAGAGTTTGTCGTGGCCGATACCGCCCGCGAGATAATCGACGCCGATCTGACCATAGAGCGTGTCGTTGCCCGCCTCGCCGAACAGGCTGTCGCGCGCATGGTCGGGGTGGCCGGTCCGCGACCCGCCGCCATAGATGATGTCGTTTCCGCCGCCGCCGATCAGCAGGTTCTGCGAATTGTTTCCCGTCAGGATGTTGTCCGACGCGTTGCCGACCAGCCAGCTGGTCCCCGCATCCTCGACGATCACGCCATTTTCGACATTGGCGTACATATAGTGAAAGCCGCGCGTGATGACGGTGTCATTGCCCTCGCCCGGATTCTCGAAATAGAGCGTGCGGTGGATATTGTCGCTGAACGCGGTCAGATAATAGGTGTCGTCGCCGGTGCCGCCAAGGAAGCGGTCCTGCCCGAGCCCGCCCTGGAAGACGTCGTTGCCCGCCCCGCCGACGAACAGGTCGTTGTCGTCGTTGCCGAAGAACTGGTCGTTGCCGCCGAAGCCGTAGATCGTCGAATCGCCGACGCGCGTCGAGACGAGGATATTGTCGCCCTCGTCGCCGTTGAGGTTGCCGCCGCGGGTATCGAGGATGATGAAGGACAGGAAGCTGTCGATCCCGAAGGCCGCGATGCGGCCGTCGCCCAGCGAGACGAGCGATGTCTGGCCGCCAGGGATCGTCGGCGTCAGCAGCGAGCCCGACCGCGGCGTGCCGTCGTCGTCGAACCAGCGGAACCCGGCGCCCGAACCGTTGTAGTATGAGATGATGAAGCTGTCGTCGGGCAGGACGGTGATATTGGGCGCGCCGCCGCCAGGCTCTTCGTTGACCAGGAACTGCCCGCCGACCGGATTGCCCGCCGAATTGAAGATGCGCGCATAGGAGGACACCCCGCCGCCGGGGCCGCCGTCGACTTCCCAGACGACGACATAATTGCCCGAGCTCAAAGTTTCGACATGCGGGCGCCCCGCCGAACCGGCGCTGTCCGACTGGACGAGGAACTCACTCCCGATCCGCTGCCCGGCCAGCGTCATCATCTGCCCGCGCACGTCGCCGGTCGCTTCGTCCCACCAGCTGATGAACAGATTGTCGCCGTTGGTCGCGACCCGCGCGTCGAACTGGCGCCCGGCGGTCGTGGTGTTGACGATGATCGGATTGCCCGCGACGCCGTTGGCGCCGACGATGCGCAGCGCGATATTCTGGACGTCGGCCCCGTCGTTGATCGAATAGACCACCACATGGCCGCCGCCCGGCAGCGCCTCGAACCCCGCCGCGAGATTGGTCAGCGGCAGGATGTCGTTCGCGACGGTGATCGGTGCGCCGATCGGCTGCGCATTGGCGTCGAAGTGCCGCATGCTCAGCACGTCGGCGTTGTTGACGACCTGACGATAGAGCAAGGTGAAACCGCCGTTGGCGTTGGGCTCGAGCCCATAGACCTGTTGCGAGTTGCCCGAACCGCCGTCGATCGGCCCGCTCGCGGTGCTGCGGCCGAAGCGGTCGAAAATGGCATATTGCATGCCTCCATTGCCGTTGCCCGACCAGATCACCATGAAATTGCCGTTGGCGAGCTGTAAGGTCGACGGAAAACCGGCCGCGCTACCGACCCCGGTGTTGAATTTCCAGATATCCAGCGCCATCGCGCAACTCCCCCGACCCGTCCCGGCACGATGCTAACCGAAAGAAGGACCGGCTGGAAGCGCGATCTGCGTGCGATGACAGGGACTTGGCGGTGCCGACCGCTATCGCTGCGACAGCTTCGCGCTGGCGCTTCCTGTTTGCCGCGCTAGATTGCGCGGCCCATGCGCGCCTTCCACCATCTCCTCGCCAACAACCTCGTCGCCAACATCGTCAATTTTACGGTGTGGTTCGCGCTGACCTTCTGGATATTTCTCGAAACGCGGTCGGTGTTCGCGACGGGGATGATCGCGGGCATCTATATGGTGCTCACCGCATCACTCGCGATCTGGTTCGGCAGCCTCGTCGACCATCATCGCAAGCGCAGCGTCATGATCGTCTCGAGCATCGCCTCGCTCGCGTTCTATGGCGTGGCGCTCGCCGCCTATGCGCTTATCCCCGCCGTGCGCACCGCCGATACTGCGGGGTCCGCGCTCTGGCTATTCGTCCTCTTGACGATGCTCGGCGCGATCGCGGGCAATATCCGCAACATCGCGCTGCCGACGATCGTCACTTTGCTGATCCCCGCGGACCGGCGCGACAAGGCGAACGGGCTCGTCGGCATGGTCACCGGGGTCGGTTTCCTGACCACCTCGGCGATCAGCGGCTTCCTCGTCGCGTGGGGCGGCATGGTCGCGACTTTGGGTTTCGCGATGATCCTTTCGCTGGCGGCGGCGGTGCATCTGCTCTTTGTCCACGTCGATGAGCCGCGCCCGTCGGCCGACACCGATACGCCGCGCCAGGTCGATCTTGCCGGCACGATCCGGCTCGTCGCGGGCATTTCGGGGTTGTTCGCGCTCATCTTCTTCTCGGCGTTCAACAACCTGCTCGGCGGAGTGTTCATGGCGCTGATGGACGCCTACGGCCTGTCGCTGATGCCCGTCGAGCATTGGGGGCTGCTGTGGGCGTTCGTTTCGTGCGCCTTCATCCTCAGCGGCGCGCTGATCGCACGCACCGGGCTCGGCGCCAATCCGGTGCGCACCTTGTTGCTGGTCAATTTCATCGTCTGGTCGGTCGCGGCCGTGTTCACGATCCAGTCGTCGATCCCGCTGCTCGCGATCGGCTGCTTCATCTGGCTCTTCCTCGGTCCCTATGCCGAGGCAGCCGAGCATACGACGCTGCAGAAGGTCGTTCCCTTCGAGCGGCAGGGCCGCGTCTTCGGCTTCGCGCAGGCGGTCGAGCAGGCCGCTGCGCCGGTCACCGCCTTCGTAATCGCGCCGCTGACGCAGTTCGTCTTCGTGCCGCTGATGACCGATGGCGCGGGCGCCGACGCGATCGGCGACTGGTACGGCCGCGGTGCCGAGCGCGGCATCGCGATCGTCTTCACGCTGACCGGCGTGCTCGGCGTGGTCGCGACGATCCTGGCGTTCCGCTCGCGCGCCTATCGCCAGATTTCCGCCATTTATGCCGCACGCAGCGACGAGCCGAACCCGCCGCCGGCCGAGGCCACCGCCTAACGGATGAAGTCCCCGGCGGCCAGCGCGCTCATCGTCACGCCGTGCAGCACGACGAAGTCGCCGTTGCCCAGATTGATCGCCCCGTCGTTGCCGACCTGGCTGAAGCCGGCCTGCAACGCCGCAAAGCTGGTGAAACCGAAGGCCGCGAGGTTGATCTTGTCGGTGCCGAGCAGGAAATCGCCGATCACGTCGCCGCCGGTCCCGCGCTCGAACAGGAAGGTGTCGGCCCCGGCCTGCCCGAACAATATGTCGTTGCCGCCCTTGCCGTTCAACAGGTCGTTGCCCGCGCCGCCGAGCAACGTGTTGACCGAGGCATTGCCGGTCAGGCGATTGTCGAGTTCGTTGCCGACGCCGAACGCCGTCGTGCCGCGCAGCTCGAGATTTTCGACATTGGCGTAGAGATAGACCCCGGCATTGGGCAGGTTGATCTCGGCAATCACCGTATCGGTGCCGCCGCCGGCCGCCTCGAAGGTCAGGTCGTCGCCGGTGTCGACATAATAGACGTCGTCGCCCGCCCCGCCGTCCATCAGATCATAGTCGTGCAGCCCCGAATTGCCGAACAGCTGGTCGTTGCCCGCGCCGCCGACGAGGATGTCGGTGTCGAAGGTCGCGCCACCGTCGAGCAGGTCGTCGCCGTCCTCGCCATATATCTCGTCGGCATCCTCGCCGCCGTACAGCTTGTCGTTGCCGGTACCGCCCGCGAGATAATCGACGCCGATCTGGCCATAGAGCGTGTCGTTGCCGGCCTCGCCGAACAGGCTGTCGCGCGCATGGTCGGGATGCCCTACGCGCGTCCCGCCGCCATAGATGGTGTCGTTGCCGCCGCCGCCGATGAGGAGGTTCTGCGAATCGTTGCCGGTCAGGACATTGTCGGAATCATTGCCGACCAGGGATATCGTTCCCGCATCCTGGACGATTATGCCATTCTCGACATTGGCGTACATATAGCCGCCATAAGTATAGACGGTGTCGTTCCCTTCGCCGGGGTTCTCGAAATAGAGCGTGCTGTGGGGGCCATTGCTGAAAGCGCTGAGATAATAGACGTCGTCGCCGGGACCGCCATAAAAGCGGTCGTTCCCACCGTAGCGACCCCGGTCGATCCCGCCCTGAAAAACGTCGTTGCCCGCCCCGCCGATGAACAGGTCGTCGTCGTCGTTGCCGAAAAACTGGTCGTTGCCGCCAAAGCCATAGATGGTCGAATCGCCGGCGCGCGGGGAAACGAGGATATTGTCGCGCTCGTCGCCGTTCAGATTACCGCCGCGCGTGTCGAGAATGATAAATTGCATACGGTCGTCGACGCCGAAGGCCGCGATCCGACCGTCGCTGAATTGAACCAGCGAGATTTGATGCCCGGGGAAACCGTACACGGCCAGCGAATCCGAGAGCGGATCACCCTCGGCGTCGAACCAGCGAAAGCGGGCTCCGCCCTCGCCGGCATAGGATATGATGAAACTATCGTCTTCCAGGATGGTGACATTCGGTGCTTTGGCACCGTTTCCGTCATTCACGGCGAACTCGCTGCCGATGGGATTGCCGTCGGGTCCGAATAAGCGTGCACGCGCCAAATAGCCGCCGAAGTTGGTTCCCCCATCGACTTCCCAAACGACGATATAATTGCCGTTCGCAAAGGCTTCCACATACGGGAGCCCCGCCAGGCCGTCGCCATCGGTGGAAACGAGAAACTCGGTCCCGATCCGCTGTCCGGCCAGCGTCATCATCTGGCCCCGGACATCGCCGGTTTCCCGGTCCCACCAGGTGATGAATAGATTGCCGCCATTGGTCGCAATGCGCGCATCGATCTGATTCCCCGCCGTCGCAGTGTTGACGATGATCGGATTGCCCGGCACGCTGTTTGCGCTCACCAAGCGCAGTGCGATATTCGCATCACCCGCGGTATCCGTCGAATAGACCACCGCATAGCGGCCGCCCGGCAGCGCCTCGAGCGTCGCGCTGCGGTTGCCGCGCAGGCCGAAATCGTTCGCGATACGAATATCCGGACCGATCGGTTGCAGCGCCGCATCGAAGTGGCGCATGTTCAGCACTTCGTCATTGCCGACGACCCCGGACGAGAGCACCGAAAACGACCCATTGGCGCGGAATTCGATATCGAAGATAGCGCCGGTAACGGCGATCGTGCCGCTCGAAACCGTGCGCCCGAGTGGATCGAAGATCATGTAATAGCCGCTGAAGACGACGAAAACATTTCCGTCGGCAAGCTTATGGCTCGAGGGATACCCCCCCCCCGCGCGGGCCGACGGGAGGGCTGAAATTCCAGTAATCAAACGGCACGCCGCGACTCCCCGTCACAGTTTCGCTTTCGACCTCCTAATCGAAAGCGAAGATGGCGGGAAGCGCGATCTGCGTGCGATGACAGCGACTTGGCGGCGTAGCGCCTAGCGCTTCACCTTCGCCTTCACCTCCAGTTCGGCGATGCGACGTTCCAGATAGGCGCGGTCGTCGCTCGACGGCGTCGCGCGAGCATACGCCGCGTCGAGCCGCGTCAGGTCGCCCGCCTCGACGCGCACCTGCGCTTGCGCGGTCGTGCTGAGGCCGCTGGTGCGCAGCGCGCTGTCGACATTGGCGAGGCGCGTCCTGTTGTCGAGCACCACCGGATTGCTGCCGTAACTGGTATCGCCGACGCGCGCGTCGAGCGCATCCAGCCGCGCGTCGAGGTCGTCGCGCTCTCGCTCGCTGATCCCGTCGCGGGCATAGGTCGCTTCCGCGGTGATCAGCGCGGCATAATCGGTCTTGAGCCGCGTGCCCGCGGTGCGCGTCAGCCGGCGCGCGCTCACCTGCGCATCGACGCGGCGGGTGAATTCGGCCTTGCCGTCGGCGACGGATAGCGTGTCGGGCTCGCGCGTGTCGGCATAGCCGCCCTCGGACAGCGCCTGCGTCAGCGTGCCATAGCGGTCGCCGAGCTCGGTCCGCTCGGCGGTCGTGAAGCGACCGTCGGCGCCATAGCGCGTCTCGAGCGCGACCAGTTCGTCATATTCGGCCTTCATCCGCGCTCCACTCTTCTGGGTGAGCGTTCCCGCGCTGACATCGCCGTCGATCCGCGTATGGAACTGCGTGCGGTTCGTGTTGAGCGGCTTGCGGCCCACGGCCCATTGCCCCTCGATCGACGTCGAGGTGCCGAGGCGGTCGCCGAAGAGCGAACCCAATATGTCGCCGACGCGCAGCTTCTGCTTTTCGGTCGATGGCTGCGCGGTGTCGCTCTGCGCGAGCGCCGGGCTGGCAGAAAGCAGCAGCGCGCCGAAGGCCAGTGCCGCGACGTTGTTGGTCCTGATCATGGGAAGATCTCCTTTTCATCCTCCCAACGCCGCAAACGTGGCCCGGTTGCACCCGCAGTCGGCCGTAACCGCGCCGCCGTCGCGCGGCGCCGAAACGTCCGGCGTCCACGCGCGGCGGCGCCGATGTTTTGCGGTCGGGCCAATCGCCTCTTCCGTTTCACTTCGCAATCATTCTATCTTCACCGGACGAGTTGCAGAGGAGAAACGCGGCGTGAGCATGTTGGAAGGCATCCGGATCATCGACCTGACCACGGTCATCTTCGGCCCCTATGCGACACAGATGCTCGCCGATCTCGGCGCCGAAGTGATCAAGGTCGAGGCCCCCGGCCTTGGCGACATCTCGCGCTATCTTGGCAACGGCATTCCCGATCCGACGATGGGGTCGGTCCATCTGACGGTCAATCGCGGCAAACGCTCGATCGCGCTCGACCTCAAGCAAGCGGAGGACGCCGCGGTGCTGCGCGAACTGATCGCGACCGCCGACGTCTTTTTCCACAATGTCCGCGGCAAGGCGATCGCGCGATTGGGTTTCGACTATGAGGGCTGCCGGGCGATCAAGCCCGACATTATCTATGTCCACGGCACCGGCTTCGGCCAGGACGGGCCGTACGCGGATCTGCAGGCCTATGACGACGTCATCCAGGCCGCGACGGGCACCACCAGTCTGCTGCCGCGCGTCGACGGCGACCCGCGCCCGCGCTATTTGCCCTCGCTGATCGCCGACAAGGTCGCGGGCCAATATGGCGCGCAGGCGATCCTCGCGGCGCTGATCCACAAATTGCGCACCGGCGAGGGGCAGGCGGTCGAGGTGTCGATGTTCGAATGCTTTACCAGCTTCATGATGGTCGAGCATCTGCGCGACGACACGCTCGACCCGCCGATCGGTCCCGCGGGCTATCCGCGCCAGCTCGACCCGACGCGCCAGCCCTTTCCGACCAGCGACGGCTATCTGGCGATCGTGCCCTATACCGCCGAATCGACCGCGCGGCTGCTTGGCCTGCTCGGCTGCCCCGAACTGCTCGCGACGCCCGAATTCGAGGCGGCGAAGGCGAAGCTGCAGCATATGCCGCTGGTCTACACCGCGATCGCCGAGCGCACCCCGGCGCGCTCGAGCGCCGAATGGCTCGCACTCTTCGCCGAGAACGATATTCCGGCGATGTCGGTGCGCGACCTGCAGGACATCCGCGAGGACCCGCATTTGACCGAAACCGGCTTCTTCCGCCACCGCGTGCATCCCGACGTCGGCGGCTATTACGAGATGCAGCCGCCGGTCAAATATGGCGCCGTGCCGGAGCGCGACATCGGCTTCGCGCCCCGGATAGGCGCCGACGGCGACGCAATCCGCGCCGAGCTGGCGGCGCGGCACGGGTGAATTTGGGCAATTGCATATCGGCGCGCGATCCCTAGCATCGCGGCCAAACAAGAGGGGGGAGCAGATGACGCCGAACATCCTCGCACCGGGCGCGGTGCTCGCACTGTGGACATTGATCATGTTGAGCTGGGCGGGTGTCGCCCGCTTCCGGGCATTCGCGAAAGCGGGCATCGACCTCAAGGCGGCAGCGCCCGGCGGCCGCGGCGTCGATCTGGAGGGCGTGCTGCCGCCGCTCACCAACTGGAAGTCGCACAATTATACGCATTTGTGCGAGCAGCCGACGATCTTCTACGCGGTGATCCTGATCCTGCACGGCGCCGGGGGCTACCCGGCCTATGTCGTCTGGCTGGCCTGGGCCTATGCGGTGCTGCGCATCGTCCACAGCTTCTGGCAGTCGACCGTGAACCGCATCCCGGTGCGCTTCGCCATTTTCGCGGCCGCGACCCTGTGCCTGTTTGTGCTCGCGCTGCTCGCGGTGATCGCAACTCTGGGTTGAAGGGGGAGAGAAGAAGATGGAAACCAACGCTATTCTGGGACCGGTCGCGACGCTCGCGCTCTGGTCGATGGTGATGTGGGTGTGGATGTACGCGACGCGCATCCCCGCGATGAGCCGCGCCAAGATCGACGCCGCCAAGATGGTGGGCGGCACCGGCAAGAATCTCGACGAGGTGCTGCCGCCCGAGGTTCAGTGGAAGGCGCACAACTACAACCATCTGATGGAGCAACCGACGGTCTTCTACGCGGTCGCGCTGGCGCTCGCGGTCGGCGGCATGGGCGGCGGGCTCAACACGCAGATCGCCTGGGCCTATGTGGGCCTGCGCATCCTGCACAGCCTGGTCCAGGTGACGGTAAACCGCGTGATGTGGCGCTTCGCGATCTTCGCGCTGGCCAGCCTCGCGCTGCTCGCGCTGTGCGTGCATGCCTTCATGGGCTTCGTGCTGCATTGAGCCAGCTTTTCCCCTCCCTTCTAGGGAGGGGCAGCGAGACTTGGCAGCTTGCTGCCTAGTTGCAGCGAGGGTGTGTATGCAGCCTTGCGCCTTCGGCGCTACCCACCCCTAACCCCTCCCTTTCAGGGAGGGGAATTACCGACTGAACCGTCCCGCCAGCTCGACATGCGTCGACCAGCGGAACTGCCCGACCGGCTGCACCCAGTCGAGCCGATAGCCGCCCGCGACCAGCGTCTTCGCGTCGCGCGCGAAGCTCGCGGGGTTGCAGCTGACATAGGCGATGGCGGGCACGCTCGACGCCGCGAGCTCCTTGACCTGCTCCTCGGCACCCGCACGCGGCGGATCGAGGATCACCGCGCCGAAACGATCGAGCTCCTTGGGCACCAGCGGCCGCCGGAAGAGGTCGCGATGCTCGGTCGCGACCAGCGCCCGCGCGCGGTTCGCCGCGCCGGTCAGCGCCGCGACCACATCGCGCGCGCCCTCGGCGGCATAGACTTTGCGCCCGGCCTGCACCGACAGCGCAAAGGTGCCGACGCCGGCGAACAGGTCGGCCACTGCCGGCGCATCGCCGATCGCCTTCGTCACCGCATCGACCAGCGCCTCCTGCCCCACGACCGTCGGCTGCAGAAACGCAAAGACCGGCACCTCGACCGCGATCCCGCCGAAGCGTACCGTCGGCGGGTCGGGCTGCCACAGGGTCTCGGGCCCGCCGCCCTGGTCGATGACAAAGCGCGCGAGCCGGTTCGCCCCGGCGAAATCCTGCAGCGCCATCGCCGCATCGAGCCCCTCGGCCTTCACGCCTTCGAGCACCAGTTCGACGCCCTGGTCGAGCATTTGCAGCTTGACCTTCACCGGCCGCCGCTGCGGCGCGATCAGCGCCAGCAATTCGCGCACCGGCTCGACCAGCGCGAAGAGCTCGGGCAGCAACAGCGGGCACATCCGCATGTCGACGATCTGGTTGCTCTGCGCCGCGTTGAAACCAAGCGCGACCTGCCTGCCGGTGCGCAACGCGGTCAGCGCCGCGCGGCGGCGGCTATGCGGCGGCGACAGCAGCGCGGGCAATACCTCCGCCGCTTCGACATCCTGCCCTGCCAGTCCGCCCACCACCCGGTCGCGCACATAATCGGCGAGCGCATCTTCGGCGACGTGCTGCAACTGGCACCCGCCGCATTTGCCGAAATGGCGGCACAGCGGCTCGGCGCGGTTCGGGCCGGGGATCAGGATACCGTCGGGGCGCACGCGGTCACCGGGTACCGCACCCGCGACATGGCGGCCGTCCTCGGTGACGCCTTCGCCGCGCGCGGCGATGCGGGTAATCAGGGCGGTTTCGCTCACATCAGTCTTTCAGCAGGTCGTCGGCCACGAGATCGTCCGCGACAAGGCCGCGCCCGATAGCCCGAGCGCGCGCAATATGCCAGCCCACCGCAGCCACCGCCGCATCGAAGGCATCGCCGCCGCGCGCCAGCATCGCGCCGCACGCCCCCGCGAGAACATCGCCGGTCCCCGCGGTCGCGAGCCAGGGGCTGCCCGGCCAGGCCGCGACGACGCGGCCATCGGGCGCGGCGATGACGGTGTCGGCGCCCTTGTAGATGACGACCGCGCCGGCTTCGGCGGCGGCGGCCTTGGCGCGCCCGATCTTGCTGCCTCCCAGCCCCGGGAAGGCCTTGGCGAACTCGCCCTCGTGCGGGGTCAGGATTGCGGGCACCGCCCCGCCAAGCGCCCGCAGGCGCGGCAGGGCCGAAGCGATGGCGGCCGCATCGAGCACCAGCGGCTTGCCACTGTCGAGCGCCGCAGCGACATCGCGATTGAGCGCGTCGGCCACGGGATAGCCCGGCCCGGCGACCACCGCGCCAACTCGAGCATCATCCAGCCGTTCTTCGAAACGCGTGCCATCTTCGGCGATGATCGCATCGAAAGGCGCATCCGCCGCCCCGCTGAGCACCACATAACCCGCCCCGCTGCGCAGCGCCGCCGCCGCGGTCAGCCGCGCCGCACCCGGCATCGGCCCCGCGCGAACCAGCACCATCCCGCGATTGAACTTGTGCGCGGTGGCGGCCGGCGCCGCGAGCACCGGCTTCGTTGCCGTCCGCACCGCCCGCTCCGCCGCGATCCCGATCAGCGCTAACAGCACACGCCCGCAATGCGCCGCAGCGGGCAGCAACACATGCGCAGGCTTGAGCGCCCCCAGCGCGAGCGTCACATCGGCGGGCAGCGGCGGGGTCCAGTCGTGCCCCCCATCGCCATCGACCCCGCTCGGCACATCGACCGCGAGCACCCGCCGCCCCGCGAAGCGCCGCAATAGCGCCGCCAGATCGTTGCCAATGGGGCGCGTCAGCCCGACCCCGAACAGCGCATCGACGACCAGCGGCGCCGGCGCGGTCTCCGGCGTCAGCGCCTCGACCGGCCCGTCCCACCGCGCCCGCGCCGCGCGCGCCAGGTCGGTCGCGGGCTCGGCGAGCGCCGCGAGGCGCACCTCCGCCCCGCGCCCTGCGAGCAAGCGCGCCGCGACATAACCGTCGCCACCATTGTTCCCGGGCCCGCACAGGATCAGCACCGGACCGCCCGCCGCCATCCGCCAAGCGGTGTCGGCCACCGCGGCCCCCGCGCGGTCCATCAGCTCGGCGAGCGAGATCCCCGACGCCGCACAAGCCGCCTCGGCCGCACGCATCGCGGCGGTGGTCAGGATCAGGGCGTCGGCGGGAACGGGCATGGGGTTGTGGTAGCAGGATGCACAAAAAAGTCGCCCCACAACACTCCGTCATTGCGAGCGTAGCGAAGCAATCCAGAGCGGGTTTACGCTACCCCGGATTGCCGCGTCGCCTTCGGCTCCTCGCAATGACGATGTTGTTAATCCACCCCGCCAGTATCCGCCGGCAAGCGGTAGCGGTCATTCCCGATCGCCACCTCGATCACGCCCTCGTCGACGATCGACACATTCGCGACCTCGGCGCCGTCGGCGGAAATCACCCCGCGCCCCTCGGTGGTGATCTGCAGCCGGCGATAGCCCACGTCGCTGCGCCCGACGACCAGCACCGCGCCGTCGGCGCCGCTGATCTCCTGAACCGTGCAGGTGCGGTCGAACAGCTTCGCGCCCTCGAGCGCGCAGTCGATGCGGCCGTCGTTCGCGGCATCGCGCGACTGTTTCGCTTCGGCCTCGGCCAGCTTCGCATTGTCCGGCGCGCGGTCGCAGGCCGCAAGCAGCAACAGCGGCAGAACCGCCAGTCCGATGATCCTCAACCCTTGGCCCCCTTCAGCTGCGACAGGTCGCGCACCGCGCCCCGCGCGGCGCTCGTCGTCATCGCGGCATAGGCCTGAAGTGCTACCGAAACCTTGCGCGGCCGCGGCTTCGCGGGTTGCCAGCCCGCCGCGTCCATCGCGGCGCGACGCTCGGCCAGCACGCTGTCGGCAACCGCGAGGGTGATCGTGCGCGCCGGAATGTCGATGTTGATCAGGTCGCCATTCTCGACCAGTCCGATCGTTCCGCCCTCGGCCGCCTCGGGCGAGACATGGCCGATCGACAGCCCCGAGGTGCCGCCGGAGAAGCGGCCGTCGGTGACCAGCGCGCAGGCGGCGCCCAGCCCCTTCGACTTAAGGTAGCTCGTCGGATAGAGCATTTCCTGCATGCCCGGCCCGCCTTTCGGCCCTTCGTAGCGGATGACGATGACGTCGCCCGCGACGACCTGCCCGGTCAGGATGCCCGCGACCGCGGCGTCCTGGCTCTCGTAGACCTTCGCGGGGCCCGAGAATTTGAGGATGCTCTCGTCGACCCCCGCAGTCTTCACGATGCACCCGTCGAGCGCGACATTGCCCGACAGCACCGCGAGCCCGCCATCCTGGCTGAATGCGTGGCTTGCCGAGCGGATCACCCCCGCTTCGCGATCGAGGTCGAGCTCGTTCCAGCGCCGGTCCTGGCTGAACGCGGTCTGCGTCGGCACGCCGCCGGGCGCGGCCATGAAGAATTTCTGCACCTCGGGATCGTTGGTGCGCGATATGTCCCATTTGTTGAGCGCATCGCCCAAGGTCGCGCTGTGCACCGTCGGCAGATGTGCGTGGATCAGCCCCGCGCGCTCGAGCTGGCCGAGGATGGCCATGATCCCACCGGCGCGGTGGACATCCTCCATATGCACGTCGCTCTTCGCCGGCGCGACCTTCGACAGGCACGGCACGCGGCGCGACAGCCGGTCGATGTCCTCCATCGTGAAATCGACCCCGGCTTCGAAGGCGGCGGCGAGCAGGTGCAGCACGGTATTGGTCGACCCACCCATCGCGATGTCGAGGCTCATCGCATTTTCGAACGCCTCGAAGGTCGCGATATTGCGCGGCAGAACGCTCTGGTCGTCCTCCTCATAATGGCGGCGGCACATGTCGACGACGAGGCGCCCGGCGTTCAGGAACAAAGCCTTGCGATCGGCGTGCGTCGCGAGCGTCGAGCCATTGCCCGGCAGCGACAGTCCGAGCGCCTCGGTCAGGCAGTTCATCGAATTGGCGGTGAACATGCCCGAACACGACCCGCAGGTCGGGCACGCCGCCTGCTCGATCGCGGTGACCTCTTCGTCGGTATATTTCTCGTCGGCGGCGGCAACCATCGCATCCACGAGATCCAGCGCGACAATCTTGCCCTTCAGCACGACCTTGCCCGCCTCCATCGGCCCGCCCGACACGAACACGACCGGGATGTTGATGCGCAGCGCCGCCATCAGCATGCCCGGCGTGATCTTGTCGCAGTTCGAGATGCACACCATCGCGTCGGCGCAATGGGCGTTGACCATATATTCGACGCTGTCGGCGATCAGGTCGCGGCTCGGCAGGCTGTAGAGCATGCCATCGTGCCCCATCGCGATCCCATCGTCGACCGCGATGGTGTTGAATTCCTTGGCGACCCCGCCATGCGCCTCGATCTCGCGCGCGACCATCTGGCCGAGGTCCTTCAAATGAACGTGCCCGGGCACGAACTGGGTGAAGCTGTTGACCACCGCGATGATCGGTTTGCCGAAATCGCCGTCCTTCATCCCCGTCGCCCGCCACAGCCCGCGCGCGCCGGCCTGGTTGCGGCCATGGGTGGTGGTGCGCGAACGATATGAAGGCATTTTGAGCAATCCTGATAATAATATTTCAAAATTTGACGAAGAAACGCGCCTCTACACGCCTATCCTGCGATATACAATGAAAGTTTGCTGCACATGCGAGCAAGCCGCTCGGCGAACAACCCCTGCCCCGCGCCATCGCGCACCAAATCCTGCCGCATCTCTATCCCGACATAAGGAACGCCATTCGCCTCGGCATGGCGGTTCATCGTCGCGTTGAGCAGTTTGCCCGAATAGGGAAGCTGGTCGCCGACGATCAGCCCTTCCGTCGCCAGCGCCGCGATGGCGGGCGCCGCGAGCCGTTCATCCTCGTTGTAGAGCACCCCGACCTGCCACGGCCGCGCCTGTTCGGGATCGCTCGCAAGCGAAGGCGTGAAGCTGTGCAGCGACAGGATCATCGCCGGCCTGGCTGCCGCGATCGTCGCCGCGATATGCGCATGATAGGGCCGGAAAAAGCGCGCCATCCGCGCCTCGCGCCCGGCCTGATCGAGCGCGTTGCCGGGGATCGCGTGACCGTCGCTCGCAATGGGGACAGCGCCCGGCGCATCCTCGTCGCGGTTGCAGTCGACGACCAGCCGCGACACCCCGCCCAGGATCGCCGCGTCGACCGCCCCCGCCTCGATCAGTAGCGCCGCCACCTCGGCGACGCCGATGTCGATCGCGATATGTTCGTTGAGCAGCGCCGGGTCGATGCCGAGGTCGATGTCGGCGGGCACATGGTTCGACGCATGATCGCCGATCAGCAGCACCCCGCCCGCGCGCGGCATCCCGAGCGCGGTCCACGCCTCGCTCATCGCAGCGTTCCCGCCATCTGCCACCAGTGCGGGTGACTCTCCGCCAGTTTCACCGACGCCGCGTCGCGCTCGGCGAGCGCGTCGAACAAGGCGAAGCAGGTCGCCCCCGACCCCGACATGCGCGCGAGCCACGGGCTCAGCGCCCCGAGTTCGGTGAGCACATCGACGATCGCCGGGCATTGCGCTATCGCCACGCGCTGCAAATCGTTGCGCGCGGCAAACAGCTGCGCGCGCCCCGCCGGGTCGCCATAGAGCGCACCGCGGTCGATCCCGTCCCAAGCGGCGAACACCGGCCCGGTCGCGACGGGCTGGCGCGGATTGACCAGCAGCACCGGCGTCCCGCCGAGCCGCAATTCGGGTACCGGCGACAATAACTCGCCGACCCCGACGCCCAGGCAGGTTTGGCTAGTCACGCACGCCGCGACATCGGCGCCCAGCGGTGCGACCGCGCGCGCCAGCGTCGTATCGCCCAACTCGGGCAAGAAATTTGTCCGCACCAGCCGCGCCATCGCCGCGGCATCGGCCGACCCGCCGCCGATCCCCGCCGCCACGGGCAACCGCTTGATCAGCCTGACCGCCAGCGACGGCACGCGATCCGCGCCATAACGCTCGCGCAGCAAGGTCACCGCGCGCAGCACCAGATTGTCCGCACCGGCGCTCAGCCCCTCGGCGAATTCACCGTCGATCGCCAGCGCATCGGCCTCCGCCACCCGCGCCTCGATCGTGTCGCCATGATCGACGAAGGCGAACAACGTCTCGATCTCGTGATAGCCATCGGCCCGCCGCGCGCGGACGTGGAGCGCAAGGTTGATCTTCGCCCAGCCCGTCTCGGCCAGCACGGTCATGGCGCGGTCGTCGCGGGGGTCAGCCCGTCGCGCAATTTCGCCTCGATCCGCGTCGCCATATCGGCCTCGGCGAGCAGCGCCGCGGCGCGCCATGTGTAGCGCGCCTGGAAATGCCGCCCCGTCGCCCAATAGGCGTCGCCCAGATGCTCGACGATCACCGCATTGGCCGGGTCGCCCGCCTGCGCCTTTTCGAGCAGGGGCACAGCTTCGCCGGGCTTGCCGGTCAGGAAATAGGCCCAGCCGAGCGAATCGGTGATCGCCGCGCTCTGCGGGTCCTGCGCCCACGCCGCCTCGATCTGTTCGAGCGACTTGTCGACATTCTTGCGCCGCTCGATCGAAGAATAACCGACGAAATTCAGCACGTTCGGATCATTGGGCCGCAGCATAATCGCCTTGTCGAGCAACGGTTCGGCCGCGTCCCAGTCGCCCGCCTGCAACAGCAGTTCGGCGCGCGCGATCAGCAGGCTGCCGCGCAGCGCCTTGTCATTCTCGTCGTCGCCGAGATCGGCTTCGAGCGCGGCATAGGCGCGTTCGGCGGCCGCCGCGTCGCCGCCGCGCCGCGCGACGTCGGCGTAGCGCACCAGCAGGCTGCGCGACCCCGGCTCGCGCGCGATGGCGCGTTCGGCGAGGTTCACCGCCGCGGGATAGCCGCCCTTGTCGGCGACCAGCTCGGCATAGCGCATCGCCAGCACCGGCGGCGGATCGCGAAATTCGGCGAGCGTGCCGAGCGCGTCATCGGTCTGCCCGTTGCCCGAGAGCGCCTCAAGCAGCGCGCCGCGCACCTGCCAGTCGTTCGGCTCGAGCCAGAAGGCGACGCGCGCAAAGAGCAGCGGCACCTTGGGATTGCTGTTCGGCGTCCGCGCAAAACCGTCGGCGAGCAGCCCCAGCCAATGCGCCACCCCGCCGCGCGGGCCAGTGACGAGCTGGTCGGGCAGCAACAGCACCGGATCCTCGCGCGCCCCCGCCGCGAGCGCGATCCGCCCGCGCAGCCGCTCGGCCGCCGCGCCCTCGCCCGCCTTCGCCAGCGCAGCGGCGACGCGCATCGCGACGAGCTGGCTCGTGCGATCGGTCAATATTACCTTGTCGGCGAGCGCCGCCGCCTCGGCGGGGCGCTTGGCACCGAGCTGGACCAGCGCCGCCTCCAGCTGGAACGCCGGTTGCGGCGGCCCACGATCGCCGGCGCTCAGCAAATGCCGTTCGGGCGCCGCCTCGCGCGCGCCAACCGCGATCCAGCTGCTGAGCGGCGGCCCGACGAGCCGCGCGATCGCATCGCCGCCGGTCTTGTCCGACCGCCCAGCAACATAGGCCTGCGCGCCCTTCCAGTCGGCGCGGCGCAACGCATCCGCGACGAGCACCAGCTGCGCGTCAAATCGCCGGTCGCCCGCCTGCCACAGCAGGAAGGCCGCGCTCCGCGCCGCGGCGAAGTCACCCGCCTCGATCGCCTGTTCGAGCATCCGCCCGCCCAGCCCCGGCAGCTCGGGCACCGCGCTCGCGACCGTCGTCAAGGCGGCCAGCGCCATCTGCGGATCGCCCGCGTCTTCGGCCAGCCGCGCCTTCGCGAGCGCACCCAGAACCGCGTCTCCGCCATCGGCGGCCTGCGCGGTCAGCGGCATCAGCGCCGCCGCCGCGAGCAGGCCCAGCTTACATGTTCGGATAATTGGGGCCTCCGCCGCCTTCGGGGGTGACCCAGTTGATATTCTGGGTCGGGTCCTTGATGTCGCACGTCTTGCAATGCACGCAATTTTGCGCGTTGATCACGAATTTGGGATCGCCGACGTCCTGCCCGACGATCTCATAGACCCCCGCGGGGCAATAACGCTGCGCGGGCTCGTCGTACATCGGCAGGTTATACTCGACCGGGATCGACGGGTCCTTGAGCTGCAGGTGGACCGGCTGGTCCTCCTCATGGTTGGTGTTCGAGATGAACACCGACGACAGGCGATCGAAGGTCAGCACCCCGTCGGGCTTCGGATAATCGGGCTTGGGCATCATGTCCGCGCGGTACAGCGTCGTGTTGTCGGGATGATGCTTCATCGTGAAGGGCATTTTGATCTTCAGCGTCTCGGCCCACATCGTGATCCCCGACAGAATCGTGCCGAAAAAATCGCCCCATTTCTCGACCAGCGGCAGCACATTGCGCACGACGCTGAGTTCCTTTTTCACCCAGCTGTCGTCATAGGCATCCTGATAGGCGGTGAGCGTGTCGCTGCTCCGCCCCGCGCTCACCGCGGCAAAGGCCGCCTCAGCCGCCATCATGCCCGATTTCATCGCGGTATGCGTGCCTTTAATCCGCGGCACGTTGAGAAAACCGGCGCTGTCGCCGATCAGCGCGCCGCCCGGGAAGGCGAGCTTCGGCACCGACTGATAGCCGCCGTCGCTGATCGCGCGCGCGCCGTACGACACGCGCTTGCCGCCCTTCAGGATCTTCGCGATCTCGGGGTGCGTCTTCCACTTCTGCATTTCCTGGAAGGGCGAGGTGTGCGGATTGCGATAGTTAAGCCATGTCACGAAGCCGAGCGCAACCTGCCCGTTCGCCTGATGATAGAGGAACCCGCCGCCGTTCGAATTTTCGTCGAGCGGCCAGCCCTGCGTGTGGATCACGCGGCCCTCGGCGTGGTTCTCCGCCTTGATGTCCCAAAGCTCCTTGACGCCGAGCCCATAGACCTGCGGCTCGCAATCACTGTCCAATGCGAATTGCGGCTTCAGTATCTTGGTCAGATGTCCGCGCACGCCCTCGCCGAAGAAAGTGTATTTCGCGTGCAGCTCGAGCCCCGGCTGGTAGTCGGGCTTGTGGCTCCCGTCGCGCGCGACGCCCATGTCGCCGGTCGCGACGCCCTTCACCGAGCCGTCGTCATTGTAAAGGATCTCGGCCGCCGGGAACCCAGCGAAAATCTCGACCCCCAGCCCCTCAGCCTGTTCGGCGAGCCAACGGCAGAGGTTACCGAGGCTGCCGGTGTAGGTGCCCTTGTTATGCATGAAGCCCGGCGTGATGAAATGCGGGACGCCGACCTTCTTGGTCTTGGTCAGCACCCAATGCTGGTTGTCGTTCACCGGCACCTCGGCCATCGGGCAGCCTTGCTCGCGCCAGTCGGGCAACAGTTCGTCGAGCGACTTGGGATCGATCACCGCCCCCGACAGGATATGCGCGCCGACCTCGGACCCTTTTTCCAGGATACAGACCGACAATTCGCTGCCCGCTTCGTTCGCGAGCTGCTTGAGGCGGATCGCCGCCGAAAGCCCCGCCGGACCCGCGCCGACGATGACCACGTCATAGGGCATCGATTCCCGTTCGCTCACCGCAAATACCTTTCTGCCGTCCCTGCGCGGACATTCATCGTGCCCTGCGCTCATTCTGTCACGAAATGCGATGCCCGCCAATTGACGCGTCCGTCAACTGCCTGTTTGAAACAAATCGATGGGTGGGCAAAACTCTGCGTTGCTGGCGCAAAGCTATCACGACTGGTGGTCGTTGGCGGGCGTCGATGCATTGGTGGGCGAGACGCCGGCCGGCTGGCTCGCTGCGCCTCCAGCAAACGACCCTGCCCCCACGCGCCCTAAAACGGTGATCGCCGCCGGACCCGAGCAGGTCCCGCTTCCAGCCGCGCTCCAGCGCCAGCAGGTGGCGGAAGCACCCGTCGCCAAAGGCCCGGTCGAACTCCCCACCGAGTGGAGCGCCTTCCAAAGCTGGCTCGCCGAACATCCGGGCGTCCCCGGCAGCCAGTGGGACGCGCGCCGCGTCCTTCCCGCCGGCGAGCCCGGCGCGCCGCTGATGCTGCTCACCGCCTGGCCCGAGATCGACGACCAGCGCGACGGCCAACTCTTCACCGGCCCCGCGGGCAAACTGCTCGACGCGATGCTCGCCGCGATCGGCACGACGCGCGCGCAATGCTATCTCGCCAGCCTCGCCGTCACCCGACCGCCCGGCGGACGCTGCGACGAGACGGCCGCGGCCGATCTGGACCGGCTGCTCTGGCACCACCTCCGCCTCGCGCGCCCCGGCCGCCTGCTTCTCATCGGCGGCGACATCACGCGCATGGCGACAAAAATCGCGCTGGCAGACGCGCGCGGAAGGTTACTCCATATTAACCAAGATGGCGGCAAGGTGGAGGCGGTGGCAATCGCGCATCCTGCGATGCTGCTGACCCGGCCGGCCCAGAAAGCGGCCGCCTGGGATAGTCTCAAACTGTTCAACCGGGGACGTTGACAGATGAAAACGATCACGGCTCTCGCCGCCGCCTTCCTGTTTTCCGCCGCCAGCCCGGCGATCGCTGCCGACGCGGGCGATCCGATGACCATGGCGCCACAAACGGTGCCGGGCGTGCTCTCGCCCAAGCAGAAGCAGCTCTATTCGCAAGTGGTCAGCGCGATCCGCGGCCAGCGTTGGGCGGAAGCGCGCGCGCTCCTCGACGGCGCCGAAAACGGCCCGCTCAGTGATTTCCTGCGCGCCGAGCTGCTCGTCGCGCCGAACAGTCCCAAGGCCGAAGTCGCCGACATCATGCCGATCCTGGCGCGCTCGCCCAACCTTCCGCAGGCCGAGCAGCTCGGCCGCCTAGCGGCGAAGCGCGGCGCGACCGATATCCCCGCGCTCCCCTATCAGACGCGGCTCAGCTGGGCGGGCAGCGCCCCGCGCCGCGTCGGCGCCGACAGCGTCAGCGACCCCTTCGCGAACGGCCTCGCCAGCAGCATCCCCGAGCGCATCAAGAACGACGACCCCGCCGGCGCCGAGGCCCTGCTCAACGCGGTGATCGACAAGCTCAGCCCCCAGGCGCGCGCCGAATGGCAGCAGAAGGTCGCCTGGTCCTATTATATTGAGAATGACGACGCGAACGCGCTGCGCCTGGCGCTCGCCTGCACCCAGAACGGCGGCGCCTGGGCGACGCAGGGTGCGTGGACGCAGGGCCTCGCCGCTTGGCGCCTGCGCGATTATCGCACCGCGCTGACCGCCTTCGACCGCGTCGCCAAGGAAGCGCCCGATAGCGAACTGCGCGCCGCGGCCCACTATTGGGCATCGCGCGCCGCGATGGCCGCGGGCGAGCCCGCCTCGGTCCAGCCGCGCCTTCGCGCCGCCGCCGCCAACGAGGAAACCTTCTACGGCCTGCTCGCCGCCGAGACGCTCGGCGACGGCGTCGTGCGCCAGCAGACCGCCCGCCCCGACCGCAGCGCCTGGCGCGCGCTCGAGGAACAGCCCAATGTCCGCGCCGCGATCGCGCTCGCCGAGATCGGCGAGGAGCAATATGCCGGCGAGGCGCTCCGCCATCAGGCACGCATCGGCAACGCGAGCCAGCACGAGCAGCTGATCGCTATCGCCAATGCGTTGAGCCTGCCCGAGACGCAGCTCTGGCTCGCGCACAACACGCCGCAGGGGCGCAAGCTCGCGGCCTCGACGCGCTATCCCCAGCCGAAATGGGAGCCCAATGGCGGTTGGCGCGTCGATCCCGCGCTCGTCTTTGCCCACACCCTCCAGGAATCGCGCTTCCAGCGCGCTGCGGTCAGCGGCGCGGGCGCGATGGGGCTGATGCAGGTGCGCCCCGGTACCGCGCGCGACCTCGCGCGCTGGAACGGCGACGCGAGCGGCCCCGGCGACCTAAAGACCCCCGCGGTCAACATGGATTTCGGCCAGCGCTACCTCGAATATCTCAGCCGCGACGGCTCGACCGGCGGCCAGCTGCCCAAGGTCATCGCCGCCTATAACGCCGGCCCCGCGCCGATCGCACGCTGGCAGACCGAGGTCCGCGACGGCGGCGATCCCCTGCTCTACATCGAATCGATCCCTTATTGGGAAACGCGCGGCTATGTCGGCATCGTGCTGCGCAACTACTGGATGTACGAAGCGCAGCAGGGCAAGCCCTCGGTCAGCCGAGCCGCGCTGGCGCAGGGCAAATGGCCGCGCTTCCCCGACAGCAAGGACCGGGTGCGGCTGAGCTACGCGCCGGGCCTGACCAACGCCGACTAGGGCGATGCCGATCGACGAAAACCTGGAATTCAAACCGGTCCGCATCGCGGTCCTGACCATTTCGGACAGCCGCAGTGCAGCCGACGACAAATCGGGCGATACGCTCGTCGAACTGCTCACCGCCGCGGGCCATATCCTCGCCGACCGCGCGATCATCCGCGACGAAAAATCGCTGATCGTCTCGCGCCTCCACAACTGGATCGACGACCCCGCGGTCGACGTCGCGATCACCACCGGCGGCACCGGCGTCACCGGCCGCGACGTCACGCCCGAGGCGCTGCACGCGCTCGACGGCAAGCACATCCCCGGCTTCGGCGAACTCTTCCGCTGGTTGAGCTACCAGACGATCGGCACCTCGACGATCCAGTCGCGCGCCTGCGCGGTGGTCGCGCGCGGCACCTATATCTTCGCGCTCCCCGGCTCGACGGGAGCGGTCAAGGACGCGTGGAACGGCATCTTGTCGACCCAGCTGGACTCTCGGCACAAGCCCTGCAACTTCGTCGACCTCATCCCGCGGTTGACCGAGTAACACCCATATCGTCATCCCCGCGGAAGCGGGGATCCAGCTTATTCCTTCTTCGTGCCTTTGCGCCTTTGCGTGAGATTTTTTCTGGTTTCACGCAAAGGCGCAAAGGCACGAAGAAGCGAACCGATGCCCGCTTCGCGGGAACGACAACCACAAATGTTCTTCCTTTGTTCTAAACAAGGCGATATCCTCCACCCGTGGAATCGCCCAAACCCCTTCCCCCCATCGCCGGCCGCGGCGCGCCGACCAATCTTCGCCCGACGCGCACCGGCTCGCTCGGCCGCGAGGCCGACGGCGACTGGCTCGACGAATCCGAAACGATCGACGGCGCCGCGCCGCGGCTGCGCACCACGGTCACCGTCGAGCACCCCAAGACGATCATTTCGCGCAACGCCTCGCCCGACATCGGCTTCGACCGCTCGATCAACCCCTATCGCGGCTGCGAGCATGGCTGCATCTATTGCTTCGCGCGCCCGACCCACGCCTTCCACGACCTCTCGCCCGGGCTCGATTTCGAGAGCAGGCTCTTCGCCAAGCCCGACGCCGCGACGCTGCTGCGCGCCGAGCTCGCCAAGCGCAATTACAAGGCCGCGCCACTGGCGATCGGCACCAACACCGACGGCTACCAGCCGATCGAGCGCGAATGGGGCATCACCCGCGGCGTGATCGAGGTGCTGGCCGAGACCAGACACCCGCTGATCGTCACCACCAAGTCCGACCGCATCCTCCGCGACATCGACCTCTTGAGCCGGATGGCGAAGGACGGCCTCGTCGGCGTCGCGGTCTCGGTCACCAGCCTCGATCCCGCCCTCGCGCGCACGCTCGAACCGCGCGCCCCGCATCCGCGCCGCCGCCTCGCCGCGATCCGCGCGCTCATCGACGCCGGCGTGCCGACGCAAGTCAATATCTCGCCGATCATCCCCGCGATCACCGATCATGAGATTGAGGCCATTATGAAAGCGGCCGCCGAGGCCGGCGCGATCCGGGCGTCTTACATCCTCATGCGCCTGCCGTTCGAGGTCGCGCCTTTGTTCCGCGCCTGGCTCGCCGCTCACTACCCCGACCGCGCCGACAAGGTCATGCACATGGTCCAGGACATCCGCGGCGGCCGCGACAACGACCCCAATTTCTTCACCCGCATGAAGGGCCACGGCGTCTGGGCGCAGCTCATCCGCACCCGCGTCAAACGCGCCGCGCGCGCGCATGGCATGGACGGAAGCTTCCCCCCGATCCGCAGCGACCTGTTCCGCCCGCCCGAACGCGAGGGGCAGATGGAGCTGTTTTGAAACTTACTCCAAATCCGTTCGTGCTGAGCCTGTCGAAGCACCGTTCTTTCTTGTGACGTTCGCAGAAAAGGACGGCCCTTCGACAAGCTCAGGGCAAACGGGATTTAGGGATTCACGCCCCCACCAGCGACTTCAGCTTATAGTCCTTGTAATCGTCGCGGATTTGGCGCTTCAATATCTTGCCCGTCGCGGTGTGCGGCAGTTCGTCGACGAAGACCACCTCGTCGGGCAGCCACCATTTGGCGACCTTGTCCTTGAGATAATCGACGATCACCGCCTCGCTCGTCTCGGCGCCCGGCTTCTTGACGATCAGCAGGATCGGGCGTTCGTCCCATTTGGGATGATAGACCCCGACGGCGGCCGCTTCCTGCACCCCCGGCGCGCCGACCGCGGCGTTTTCGAGCTCGATCGACGAAATCCATTCGCCGCCCGACTTGATCACGTCCTTCGCGCGGTCGGTGATCTGCATGACTCCGTCGGGGTGGATCACCGCGACGTCGCCGGTGTCGAACCAGCCGTCGTCGTCCGAGGCATCCTCATCGGCGCGGAAATAGCGCTGGATGATCCACGGCCCGCGGATCTGCAGCCGCCCGCTCGTTTCGCCATCGCGCGGCAGCAGCGCGCCGTGGTCGTCGACCGTGCGCAGCTCGACGCCGAAGGGCGGGCAGCCCTGCTTGGCGACATTGTCGACCTTCTCGTCGAAGCTCATCGCGTCCCAGTTCCACGGCCGCTTGCCCATCGTCCCGATCGGCGAGGTCTCGGTCATGCCCCAGGCGTGCGCGACCTCGATATCGTCGCGCATGAAGCGCTCGATCATCGCGCGCGGGCATGCCGAACCGCCGATGATGACGCGCTTCAGCTTGCCGTAACCGATGCCCGCCTGATCCATATGCGCGAACATCGCGATCCACACCGTTGGAACCCCCGCGCTGTGCGTCACGCCCTCGGCGTGGATCAGGTCGCAGAGAATTTGCGCATCGTTGCTCGCCGAAAAGACCAGCTTCGCCCCCACCGTCGCCGCGGCGAAGGGGATGCCCCAGCTGTTGGCGTGGAACATCGGCACGATCGGCAGCACGACGCTGCGGTTCGACATGTCGAACACGTCGGGCTGGATCTCGGTGGTCGCGGGGATGACGTTCGAGCGATGCTCGTAGAGCACGCCCTTGGGATTGCCCGTCGTCCCGCTGGTGTAGCAGAGGCCCACCGGATCGCGCTCGTCGAGCGCCACCCACTGGAAGCTGCCGTCCTCAGCATCGATGAGGTCGCGGTAGGAGAGATAGCCGTCCTGCGTCGGCGCATCGAACAGGATGAAATGCTCGACCGTCGGCAATTGCGGGCGTAGCCGCTCGACGATCGGCAGGAACATCGCGTCGAAGAACAGCACCCGGTCCTCGGCATGGTTGATGATGTAGACGAGCTGCTCGTCGAACAGCCGCGGGTTCACCGTATGCAGCACGCCGCCCATGCCCGCACTGCCGTACCAGCTGACGAGGTGATGGCCATGGTTCATCGCCAGCGTCGCGATGCGGTCGCCCTTGGTCAACCCCAGCCGCGTCATCGCCGCGGCGAAGCGCCGCGCGTCCTTGCCCACCTCGCCCCAGGTCGAGCGCGTCATGCTGCCGTCGGCCCAGCGCGACACGATCTCGCGCCCGCCATGCTCGCGCGCGGCGTGGTCGATCAGGCTGGTGACGAGTAACGGCTGACCCTGCATTCCCATTTCGGCATCCTCTTTGTGGTTTTGCCTTGGATAAGGCCGAGGATGCGATGGGCGCAAGCGCTATCCGCGCACGCGGAAATCCTTGGGCGCCGCGAGCGACAGCTTGGGCTCCACCAGCCCAGCGACCAGTTCGAGCCGCGCGACGAGATCAGGGTCGAGCGCGAAGCGGCGGCCGAGATTGATGCGGATGTCGCGCCCGGTATCGGGATCGGCCGTGGTGACGATGATCGCCCCGCGCGCATCGTCGCGCCGCTCGGCCAGCCGTGCCAGCTCGGTCACCGCCTCGGCCGCCTCGATCCGGCATTCGAGCTGCAGCGCCGCGGTCGCCGCGATGTCGGCAAGCGGCTGCGCGCCGCGCACCGTGACGCGCGGCGTCTCCTCGCCCTCGAGCAGGTCGAGCTCGACCGACAGCATCGCGCAGCCGCCGAAACCCGCGAGCGTTTCCAGGACCTTGCCCGCGCCCTCGTCGAAGCAGCTCGACTGGAACTGCCCACTGCGGTCCGACAGGGTCAAATTGAGGAAGCGGTTGCCGCGCTGCGACACGCGCGGGCGCGCGCTTTCGACCATCGCCGCCATCATCATCGGGATGCGCGTCCCCGGGCTCATCGCCACATTGGCGCAGATATCGCCATAGCTGCGCGCGCCGCGCGCGGCGACGATCGCCTCATATTGCTCGACCGGATGCGCCGAGAAATAGAAGCCGAAGGCCTCCTTCTCGCGCGTCATCCGTTCACCCAGCGTCCAGGGCTCGGCCGCGGGCAATTGCAGCGCGGGCGCGAGGTCCACGTCGCCGCCGAACAGCCCGCCCTGTCCCGTCGAGCGCTCGTGTGCCGAATTGTTCGCGCAGGCGAGCAGCGCCTCGGCCCCCGCATAAGCGCGCGGCCGCTCCGGCTCGACGGGGTCGAAAGCCCCCGCCCCCGCCAACGCCTCGATCTGCCGCCGGTTGAGCTGCTTCGGATCGATCCGCCCGGCAAAATCGTCGAGGCTCGCAAAATCGCCATGCGCGCGGCGCTCGGCGACCAGCGCCTCCATTGCCTTCTCGCCGACGCCCTTTAATGCGCCGAGCGCATAGCGCACCGCCAGCTCGCCATCGGCCTCGCCGACCGAGAAATCGGCCTCGCTGTCGTTGATCGACGGCGGCGCGATGCCGACGTTCAGGCGGCGCATGTCGTCGATGAAGATCGAGAGTTTGTCGGTCTGATGGCTGTCGAACGACATCGATGCCGCGAAGAATTCGTGCGGATGGTGCGCCTTCAGCCACGCCGTCTGGTACGACAGCAGCGCATAGGCGGCGGCATGGCTCTTGTTGAAGCCGTAGCCCGCGAATTTGTCGATCAAGTCGAACAGCTCGTTCGCGGCCTTCGCGTCGATGCCGTTGTGCTCGCCGCAGCCCTTGACGAAGGTGTCGCGCTGCGCGTCCATCTCCGCCTGCACCTTCTTGCCCATCGCGCGGCGCAGCAGGTCGGCGCCGCCGAGGCTGTAGCCGGCCAGGATCTGCGCAGCCTGCATCACCTGTTCCTGATAGACGAAGATGCCGTATGTTTCGGCAAGGATGCCCTCGAGCAGGGGATGCGGATAGGCGATCGGCTCGCGCCCGTTCTTGCGCGCGCCGAACAGCGGAATATTGTCCATCGGCCCCGGACGATAGAGCGCGACGAGCGCGATGATGTCGCCGAAATTGGTCGGTTTCACCGCCGACAGCGTGCGTCGCATGCCTTCGGATTCCAGCTGAAACACCCCGACCGTCTCGCCGCGCTGGAGCAGCTCGTAGACCGCCGTGTCGTCCCAGGCGAGCGCGTCGAGATCGACGTCGATCCCGCGCAGCGCGAGCAATCGCCGCGCTTCCTTCAGCACCGACAGCGTCTTGAGGCCTAGGAAGTCGAATTTCACCAGCCCCGCGCTCTCGACATATTTCATGTCGAACTGCGTCACCGGCATGTCCGAGCGCGGGTCGCGATAGAGCGGGACGAGCTGGTCGAGCGGCCGGTCGCCGATCACCACGCCCGCGGCGTGGGTCGAGCTGTGCCGCGGCAGGCCCTCCAGCTGGCGCGCCATATCGAACAGCCGCCGCACCCCGTCGTCCTGCTTATATTCGGTCATCAGCTCGGACACGCCGTTCAGCGCGCGGTCGAGCGTCCACGGGTCGGTCGGATGGTTGGGCACCAGCTTCGCGAGCCGGTCGACCTGGCCATAGCTCATCTGCAGCACGCGGCCGGTGTCCTTGAGCACCGCGCGCGCCTTCAGCTTACCGAAGGTGATGATCTGCGCGACGGTGTCGCGGCCGTATTTCTCCTGGACGTAGCGGATCACCTCGCCGCGCCGCGTTTCGCAAAAGTCGATGTCGAAGTCGGGCATCGACACGCGCTCGGGGTTGAGGAAGCGCTCGAAGAGCAAGCCAAGCTTGAGGGGATCGAGGTCGGTAATCGTCAGCGCCCAGGCGACGACGCTGCCCGCGCCCGACCCGCGCCCCGGCCCGACCGGGATATCGTGCGTCTTCGCCCATTTGATGAAGTCGGCGACGATCAGGAAATAGCCGGGAAAGCCCATCTGGACGATGACCCCGACCTCGAAATCGAGCCGCTCGACATAGGCCTGGCGGTCCTCGGCCGACAGATCGGGGATCAACGCGAGTCGCGCTTCCAGCCCCGCGCGCGCGTCGGCGGCGAGCTGCGCCGCCTCGCCCTCGCGGTCGCCCGCAAGGCTCGGCAGGATCGGCGCGCGCTTCGGCGCCATATAGGCGCAGCGCTGCGCGATCACGACGCTGTTGCGGATCGCCTCCGGCAGGTCCGAGAAGGCATCCTCCATCGCCTCGGCGGGCTTCAGCCACGCCTCGGGGCTCGACACGCGCCGGTCCTCGCTCTCGACATAGGCCGATTGCGCGATGCACAGCATCGCATCGTGCGCAGCGTGGAACTGCGGCTCGACGAAGGACGCCGGGTTGGTCGCGACCAGCGGCAAAGCGCGCGCATAGGCCATTTCGACCAGCGCCTTTTCGGCCGCCTTCTCCCCCGCATCACCGCGCCGCGACAATTCGATATAGAGCCGCTCGCCGAACAGCGCTTCCAGCTGCTCGACATAATCCTCCGCCGCCGACTGCTGCTCGCCCGCCAGCAGCCGGACCAGCGCGCCCTCGCCGCCGCCGGTCAGGCAGATCAGCCCGTCGGTCCGCCCCGCGAGCGACGCCAGGGTGACATGCGGGTCCTGCTCGACCGGCCGCCCGAGATGCGCCGCCGAAACCAGCGCGCACAGATTGTCGTACCCTTTTTCATGCTGCGCATAGAGCGCGATCCAGTCGATCTGCGGCGCGCCATTGGCAAGCCGCGGCCCTGGCCGCGCGACGCTGAGGAACACCCCGACGATCGGCTGGACGCCCGCGGCCTGGCACGCCTCGCCGAACGCCATCGCGCCATAGAGCCCGTTGCGGTCGCAGATCGCGATCGCCGGAAAGCCGCGCTCGCGCGCCGCCTTGGCAATCGCCTTGGGGTCGATCGCCCCTTCGAGCATGGTGTAGCTGGAAAAGACGCGGAGCGGGACAAAGGGGCTGTAGGCCATCGGATGACGCTACCGTGACAACCGCGATTCGGCCATGCTCAATCGCGCGCGCCGCGCCCGCCGATATGGCCTTTTCATTGCATCCGCGGACAATCCATGCCCCAATCGCCGCCATCGAAGCAGCAAGGGGAAAGTGACCATGAGCAACGGTTCCGCCAGCCTGATCGCACGAGCCAAAGCCATGATCTTGCAGCCTAAAAGCGAGTGGCAGATCGTTGCGACCGAACCCGACTCGGCGCAGGGCATCTTCATGCGCTACGTCGTCCCCCTCGCCGCCATCGGCCCGATCGCCGGTTTCATCGGCATGCAGGTCTTCGGAATCCAGCTGTTCGGGGTCAGCTTCAAGCCCAGCCTGATGGCGGGCCTCACGCAGGCGATCGTCGGCTATCTGCTCGCACTCGTCTCGGTGGGGGTGGTCACCTTCATCATCGACGCGCTCGCGCCGTCGTTCGGCGGCACCTCAGACCGTACGCAGGCGATGAAGCTCGCGGCATATGCCGGGACCGCGGGCTATCTCGGCGGCATCTTCGGCATCGTCCCCGCCATCGCGGCGCTGGGTCTGCTCGCCAGCCTCTACGGCCTCTACCTGCTCTATCTGGGCGTCACCCCGGTGATGAAGGTGCCGCAGGACCGCGCGGTGGTCTTCGTGCTCATCCTCATCGTCGCGGCGATCGCCGCCTATTTCGTGATCGGCCTGATCACCGCCGCGATCACCGGCCCGATGATGGCGCCGCCGGCGGTGACGGTAGGTTAGCGGCGGCGCTGCGCTCCAAAGCCCTCTCCCCTTCAGGGGAGAGGATAGCGCAGCTTGCTCCGTCAGGAGCTAGCGGAGCTTGGAGAGGGGCCTAGCCGCTGGCGGTCGCAAACCCCTCTCAACTCCGGCTAGGCAGTAAGCTGCCAAGCTTCTGTATCTCTCCCCTGAAGGGGAAAGAGCAGAAGCCCCCTACCCCAGCAATTCCTCGATCTCTTTCCGCAGCTGCTCGGGCTTGGTCGTGGGTGCGTGGCGCGAGACGGTCTTGCCGTTGCGGTCGACCAGGAATTTGGTGAAGTTCCATTTGATCCCGCTGCCGAGCAGCCCGGTCTTTTCCTTCTTCAGATGCTTGAAGATCGGATCGGCATCGTCGCCATTGACGTCGATCTTCGCCATCAGCGGGAAGGACACGTCATAGGTCAGCGAGCAGAAGTTCGCGATTTCCTCGGCATTGCCCGGCTCCTGCGCGCCGAACTGGTTGCAGGGGAAAGCCAATATCTCCAGCCCGCGATCCTTGTAGTCGCGGTAGAGTTCCTCCAGCCCCTCATATTGCGGGGTAAAGCCGCATTTCGACGCGGTGTTGACGATCAGCAGCACCTTGCCCTTGTAGTCGGCGAGCGACTGCGTGCCGCCGCCCGGCAGTTTCGCCGAAAGATCGTAAAGTGCCATATTCGTCTCCCCAGATGCCGATTGCCCGAACCTACGCCTCGACGCGCCCTTCGTGCAAGCGCATCACGCGGTCCATCCGCGCCGCCAGCCGCTCATTGTGCGTCGCGACCAGCGCCGCCGAGCCATGGTCGCGCACCAGCGCGACGAACTGGTCGAACACGCGGTCCGCCGTCGCCTCGTCGAGATTGCCCGTGGGCTCGTCGGCGAGCACGAGCAGCGGCCGGTTCGCCAGCGCGCGCGCCACCGCGACGCGCTGCTGCTCGCCGCCCGACAGCTTGCTCGGCTTGTGGTGCAGCCGCTCGCCCAGCCCCAGCCGCGTCAGCAATTCCGCCGCGCGTTCCTCGGCCTCGGCCTGGCCCGTGCCGCGGATCAGCTGCGGCAGCACGACATTCTCGACCGCGTTGAAATCGGGCAGCAGATGGTGGAACTGATAGACGAAGCCGATCTTCTCGCGCCGCGTCGCGGTCCGCGCATCCTGGTCGAAGTGCGTCACATCCTCGCCGTCGATCATGATCTTGCCGCCGAAGCCGCCCTCGAGCAGACCCACCGCCTGCAACAACGTCGACTTTCCCGACCCCGAGGGCCCGAGCAACGCGACGATCTCGCCCGGGCGCAGCCGCGCATCGACCCCGCGCAGCACGTCGATCCGCGCCCCGCCCTGCTCGAAATGCCGGGTCAACCCGACCAGTTGCAGCACGTCATTCATAGCGCAGCACCTGCACGGGGTCGGTATTGGCTGCCTTGAAGGCGGGATAGAGCGTCGCGAGGAAGCTGAAGACGATGGTCATCACGACCACCACGCCGATCTCGACCGGATTGGGCTTCGAAGGCAGTTCGGTCAGGAAGCGCACCGACGGATCCCACAGATTCTGCCCGGTCAGATAGCCGATCCCCGCCAGGATGCCTTTGCGGAAGAACAGCAGGGTAAAGCCCAGAATCAGCCCGACGATCGTCCCCCCGACGCCGATCGACACACCGATCGCTACGAAGATGCGCAACACCGAATTGCGCGTCGCGCCCATCGTGCGGATGATCGCGATGTCGCGCGTCTTGGCGCGCACCAG